>NZ_JBVVPN010000011.1:2908-127651 GCF_055811035.1 Bradyrhizobium sp. MI1.10 | reverse complement strand
CCCCCCCGCCCCCCCCCCCCCCCCCCGCCCCCCCCCCCCCCCCCCCCCCCCCCCCCCCGCGCCCCCCCCCCCACCCCCCCCCCCCGGCCCCCCCCCCCCCCCCCCGCTACGGGAGTCACCCCCGCGGCGAGCGCGGAGTCCTGCGTTTGACGGCGTGCCGGCGCGGCGAGCGTGTCACGCGGGGGCGCAGGCGGGTTACCGCGGCTTCACGGCGCGGCTTGGCCTGGACTGGGCCGCGGGCGAGATCCATCAGCATGCGCAGCGCCTCGACCACCGAGCGCTGGCGCACGGCGGAACGGCCGATCGCGCCAAAGCGATGCTCGCGGTGAACGATGCGTCCGTCGCGCGCGGCGGCGGCGAAGTGGACGAGGCCAACCGGCTTGCCAGGCGTGGCACCGCCAGGGCCGGCAATGCCGGTGATGGCGACCGCAAGATCGACGCCGGCACGCTCCAGCGCACCGACCGCCATAGCTGTTGCGGTCTCCTTGCTGACGGCGCCGAAATTCGCAAGCGTGCCGGCCTCGACGCCGAGCATGGCGCGCTTGGCATCGTTGGAATAGGTGACGAAGCCGCGATCGATGACGTCTGACGAACCGGGGATGTCGGTCAGCGCGCCCGCGACGAGACCGCCGGTGCAGGACTCCGCGGTCGCGATCGTCAGCTTGCGCATCCGGCACAGATCGAGCAGCGAGCGGGAGAGGGCGCGTGCGTCGCTGCCAGCCATGGCCTAGACACTCCAGGGCAGACGGATGGTGGCGCTCGCGGTGGCCGCGATGCCTTCCTCGCGGCCGGTGAAGCCGAGCCGCTCGCTGGTGGTCGCCTTGACCGCGACCCGGGAAATGTCGACGCCGGAAATCTCGGCGATGCGCGCGCGCATGGTGTCGCGCAAGGGACCGATCTTCGGCCGCTCGCAGATCATGGTGACCTCGAGATTGGCGATGCGGCCGCCGCGCTGGGTGACGCGCTCGATGGCGTATTGCAAAAACTGGTCGGAGGAGGCGCCTTTCCACTTCGCGTCGCTGGGCGGAAAGTGCGATCCGATGTCGCCGTCAGCGAGCGCGCCGAGGATGGCGTCGACCAGCGCATGCAGGCCGACATCGCCGTCGGAATGGGCCAGGAAGCCTCTGGTGTGCGGCACGCGCACGCCGCAAATCATGAGATGGTCGCCCTCGCCGAAGGCGTGCACGTCATAGCCCGTGCCGGTCCTGATGTCGCCGAGCAGGCTGGCCAACCGCGCTTCCTCGCGCACGAAATCCTCGGGAGTGGTGAGCTTCATATTGGCAACATCGCCTTCAAAGGTTGCAACCGTCAATCCCGCCCATTCGGCAATCGCGGCATCGTCGGTGAAATCGCTGCGCCCGTCCTTGGCCGCGCGACGATGCGCTTCGAGGATGACGTCGAAGCGAAAGGATTGCGGCGTCTGTGCGATCCGCAACCGCGCCCGGTCCGGCGTGTCCTCGACATTGCCGTTCTCGCCGGTGACCTTGATGGTGTCGGTGACGGGAACGACGGGGATCGCGGCGCCGGTGCGGCTGGCCGCATCGATCGCGCGGGTGATCACGCCTTCCGAAACGAAAGGGCGCGCGGCGTCATGGATCAGGACGATGTCGGGCTTGTGCCTGGCGAGCGCTTCAAGCCCGGCGAGCACCGAGGCCTGCCGGGTCGCGCCGCCATTGACCGGAGCCTCGTGGCTGAGCCCTGCGACCGCTGCCGTGAACATGGCGCTGTCGTCGGGGTTCACGACCGGTTGAACCGCGAACACGTCCGCATGACGGCTGAAGGCCTCCATGGCGCGATAGATTACCGGTACGCCGCCGATCTCGCGATATTGCTTGGGGCCACCGGCGCCTGCGCGCAGGCCGCGTCCGGCCGCGACGAGAACGACCGCCGTGCGCTGTGATTTCGCCATAGGACTCAAATACTCATTTGATGATGAAGAGAGTCGGGGGTGGGGTGATTGCCGCATGCCTCTAGCACGGCAGGCCCGCAAAAAAAGGGGGTTTCCCCGGATTGTGGGAAACAGCATTTTGCTGCACTGCACTTGAAAGATCGGCAGAACTGTCTAAACTGTAGGCATGACGCTTGACTGCACAAGAATTGTGCGCAAGATAGGTCATGGCAGGCGCGATGAGGCGCTGCCAACGCAACGAGACCCCTGTGACCGGCTCGGCAGTATCTGGCTTTAAGCCATTGAAGATAGGCGATATTGATGTCGCCACCCCGGTCTTCCTGGCGCCGATGTCGGGGGTGACTGACTCGCCCGTCCGCCGGCTGGCCGCGGAGCTCGGCGCCGGTCTCGTCGTCTCCGAAATGACGGCCAGCGACGAACTCGCCAATGGCCATCATATGTCCCGGTTGCGCTGCGAAGCCACGGGTATTGGTCCGCACGTGGTCCAGCTCGCCGGCTGTGAGACGCACTGGATGGCAGAGGGCGCCCGGATCGCTGAAGCCGAAGGCGCAGATATCATCGACATCAACATGGGCTGTCCGGCCCGTCACGTCACCGGCGGCCAGTCCGGTTCCGCCTTGATGCGCGACCTCGACCACGCCGTGAGCCTGATCGAAGCGACGATCGCGGCGGTGAAGGTGCCCGTGACGTTGAAGATGCGGCTCGGCTGGGACGACCGCACCCGCAACGCACCGGAACTGGCGCGGCGCGCACAGGCATCAGGCGTCAAGCTCGTCACCGTGCACGGCCGCACCCGCTGCCAATTCTACAAGGGCGAGGCCGATTGGGACGGGATCCGCGCCGTGCGCGACGCCATCTCCATTCCGCTCGTCGTCAATGGCGATATCACGACTTACGAGAAGGCGCTCGCGGCGTTAGAGGCCTCCGGCGCCGATGCCGTGATGATCGGCCGCGGTGCGCAGGGACAGCCCTGGCTGCCCGGTGAGATCGGCCGGCGCCTGAAGGGCGGGGCGGCGGAAGCCACGCCGTCGCTCGAGACGCAGCTGCATTATGTCCGCACGCTCTATGAAGGCGTCTGCGCGCTCTACGGCCTGCGCGTCGGTCTGCGGCACGCACGAAAACATCTCGGCTGGGCCCTCGACGTCGCGGCCGATGTGAGCCGTGCGCCGGCCGAGAAGCTGAAATCCTGGCGCCAGAAAATCCTCACCTCGGAGGATCCGCGCCTTGTCCACCGGTCATTGCAAGATGCCTTCGACGACTTCGCATGGAGCGCCGCTGCATGAGCTCAGCCGCTGAACATCGTCGGCCGTTTCCGTCCGACAGCGATGCCATCCTGGACGCACTGCCCAATCCGACGCTGATGATCGGGCCGGACGGCAAGATCGTCGCCGCCAACATCGCAACCGAAGCCTTCTTCGATATCTCGACGCAGTTCTTGAAGCGGCAGTCGCTGAAAGAGCTGGTGCCGTTCGGCAGCCCCTTGCTGGCGCTGATTGACCAGGTGCGTTCGTCGAACGCACCGGTCAACGAATACAAGGTCGATCTGGGCACGCCACGCATGGGCGGAGACCGCCAGGTCGATCTGCACGTTGCCCCCGTCACGGAACGGCCCGGCCACATCGTGGTGATGCTCCAGGAGCGCTCCATCGCCGACAAGATGGACCGCCAGCTCACCCATCGCAGCGCCGCGCGCTCGGTGATCGCGCTCGCCGCGATGCTGGCGCATGAAATCAAGAACCCGCTCTCCGGCATCCGCGGCGCGGCGCAGCTCCTGGAGCAGCAGGCCTCCTCGGAAGACCGCATGCTGACGCGGCTGATCTGCGACGAGGCCGACCGCATCGTGACTCTGGTCGACCGCATGGAGGTGTTCGGCGACGAGCGCCCCGTGGTGCGCGGCCCCGTCAACATCCATTCGGTGCTCGATCACGTCAAACGGCTGGCGCAGTCCGGCTTTGCCCGCAACATCCGCTTCGTCGAGGACTACGATCCCTCGCTGCCGCCGGTGCTGGCGAACCAGGACCAGCTCATCCAGGTGTTCCTCAACCTCGTGAAGAACGCCGCCGAAGCGCTGATCGACGTTCCCGACGGCGAAATCCAGCTCACCACCGCGTTTCGTCCCGGCGTGCGCCTGTCAGTCCCCGGTCAAAAATCCCGTGTATCCCTGCCGCTCGAATTCTGCGTGAAGGACAACGGACCAGGCGTGCCGGACGATCTCCTGCCAAATCTGTTCGATCCCTTCGTCACCACCAAGCAGACCGGCTCGGGTCTGGGCCTCGCGCTGGTCGCAAAGATCATCGGGGACCACGGGGGCATCATCGAATGCGAATCTCAGCCGCGGAAGACCACCTTCCGCGTGCTGATGCCGATGTATTCCACATCGGTGAAACATGCCGATCAAAGCAGTCGCGACGGCTCTGCCGGGAAGTCGTCGTCTGCGTCACAGGGGGCAAAATGAGGATTAACGATGCCCGCAGGTAGTATTCTCGTTGCTGATGACGACACCGCCATCCGCACCGTTCTCAATCAGGCACTATCCCGCGCCGGCTACGAAGTGCGGCTGACCGGCAATGCCGCGACGCTGTGGCGCTGGGTCAGCCAGGGGGAGGGCGATCTCGTCATCACCGACGTGGTGATGCCCGACGAGAACGCGTTCGACCTGCTGCCGCGGATCAAGAAGATGCGGCCGAATTTGCCGGTCATCGTCATGAGCGCGCAAAATACCTTCATGACGGCGATCCGGGCCTCCGAGCGCGGCGCCTATGAATATCTGCCGAAGCCCTTCGACCTGAAGGAGCTGATCGCCATCGTCGGCCGTGCGCTGGCCGAGCCCAAGGAGCGGGTCGCGACGCCGAACGACGACGCCGAGATGGAGGCGATCCCGCTGGTCGGCCGCTCGCCGGCGATGCAGGAAATCTATCGCGTGCTGGCGCGGTTGATGCAGACCGACCTCACCGTGATGATCACGGGCGAGTCCGGTACCGGCAAGGAGTTGGTGGCGCGCGCGTTGCACGATTACGGCAAGCGCCGCAACGGCCCGTTCGTCGCGGTCAACATGGCGGCGATCCCGCGTGACTTGATCGAGTCCGAACTGTTCGGCCATGAGCGCGGTGCCTTCACCGGCGCCAACACCCGCGCCTCCGGCCGGTTCGAGCAGGCCGAGGGCGGCACGCTGTTCCTGGATGAGATCGGCGACATGCCGATGGAGGCGCAGACCCGCCTGCTGCGCGTGCTTCAGCAGGGCGAATACACCACGGTCGGCGGCCGCACTCCGATCAAGACCGACGTGCGCATCGTCGCGGCTTCCAACAAGGATCTGCGAGTCCTGATCCAGCAGGGCCTGTTCCGCGAAGATCTGTTCTTCCGCCTCAACGTCGTGCCGCTGCGGCTGCCGCCTTTGCGCGAGCGCATCGAGGATCTTCCGGATCTGATCCGTCATTTCTTCGCGCTGGCCGAGAAGGACGGACTGCCGCCGAAAAAGCTCGACACGCTGGCGCTGGAGCGGATGAAGCAGCACCGCTGGCCGGGCAATGTGCGCGAGCTCGAGAACCTCGCCCGCCGCCTCGCGGCGCTCTATCCGCAGGATGTGATCACCGGCTCCGTCATCGACGGCGAGCTGGCGCCACCCACGGTCAGCCCGGGTGCCGCAGTCCAGCATGGCGTCGACAATCTCGGCGGCGCCGTGGAAGCGTATCTCTCCTCGCACTTCCAGGGCTTCCCGAACGGCGTGCCGCCGCCGGGCCTCTATCACCGCATCTTGAAAGAGATCGAGGTGCCGCTGCTGACGGCCGCGCTCGCGGCGACCCGCGGCAACCAGATCCGTGCCGCCGATCTGCTCGGCCTCAACCGCAACACGCTGCGGAAGAAGATTCGGGATCTCGATATCCAGGTGTATCGGAGCGGGGGCTAGCCTTTCCGCAACGGACGGTGGCTCAGCTCCCCCTACCAAGCGGAGCTGAGCCTGTCCGGATCGCGCTGGCCGTTGTGGCTGACGCGGTGAGCAGAAGTCCCGATCGGACTGAAATGTTCCGCCGGAACATTCAAATGGTCATTCAGCCGCGGGACGCGGCCTCACACCTATCTGACAAATCGGCCTGATACCTGTATCGCGCTGGCGACGTTCGCATTGGGCTCCTGCACCCCGACACCATTGACCAGCAGGTCGGCCGCCACGATCAGCAGCAGCACGGCCGACACCATCATTGCGAGAAAGAACCTGTGCATCCCCGTCAAGCCGCTGGGGCCGGGATGCGTTCCCGCCCTCCGGCATGTCGCTGTGGATGCGCGGGTCAGTCGCGGCGTGGGCGCCGCGGAATTGTCGCAATTCGGCAACAATGTGGTACGAATACATCAGTATCCGCCCGCCGCGGACCCCGTTTTCAGCACCCATTGCCGGAATGACCAGCGCAGACACCTCGGCCGCATCCTTTGACACGGCCCCAGCGGAAGAGCCCCGGCGTTGGTCGGCGCGACGCTGGCTGGCGCCGTTCGCCGTGGCGTTGGCCCTGCTGTCGGCCTGCCTGACGTTCCTGGTCCTGACCGGCCTCACGTCGATCGAACCGACCCCTGCGGTTGTCCGCTCGTTCTATCTGATCAATGCGGCCACGATCCTGCTGCTGGTCGGCATCATCATCCGCGAACTCTGGCAGCTGATCCTGGCGCGACGGCGGGGTAGGGCGGCGGCGCGCCTCCATGTCCAGATCGTCAGCCTGTTCTCGATCGTGGCGGTGCTGCCGGCGGTGCTGGTCGCCGTCGTCGCCAACGTCACCATCGAGCGCGGCCTCGACCGCCTGTTCTCCGGCCCGACCAAGGAGGTGATCCAGAATTCGCTGACGATCGCGCGCGCCTACATGCAGGACCACGCTCAGCTGATCCGGGGCGACATTCTCGGCATGGCCAACGACATCGCCCACGCCCGGCCGCTCTACGACCAGGATCGCCGCTCGTTTCGCGAATTGCTGACCTCCAGCGCCGCCTCGCGCAACCTGCCGGGCGCGATGATCATCGACAAGAACACCAACATTCTCGAATCCGCCGACACCGGCATGCGGCTGGCCTATTCGCCGCCGGCACCGGACTTCCTCAGCAACGTCAACGAATCCGAGCCCGAAATCGCGGTGCTGCCCGATGCGAGCTTCGTCGCCGCGGTGGTCCGCTTGCGCGCCTTCAGCGACACTTTCCTCTACGTCGCGCGGCCGCTCGATCCGAATGTCGTCAACCAGCTCAAGCAGACCGAGGTCAGCGTCGCCGAATACGCCCAGATCGAGTCGCGCCGGCTCGGCATCCAGGTCGCGTTCGCGCTGATGTTCGCGGTGATCGCGCTGACCATCCTGATGGCCTCGGTGCTGATCGGCCTCAACTTCGCCAACTCGCTGGTCTCGCCGATCCGGCGGCTGATGAACGCAGCCCAGACGGTGTCGACGGGCGATCTCCACGTGAAAGTGCCGGTGCACCAGTCGGAAGGCGACCTCGCCCAGCTGGGTGAGACCTTCAACAAGATGACGGAGGAGTTGCGCAGCCAGCGCGACGAGCTCGTCAACGCCAGCGACCTCATCGACAGCCGCCGCCGCTTCATCGAGGCGGTGCTGTCGTCCGCGAGCGCCGGCATCATCGGCGTGGATAATTCAAGCAGCGTCGGCATTCTCAACCGTTCCGCCGAAAAGCTGATCGGGCACTCCGAAGCCGAGACGCTCGGCCATCCGCTCTCCGACGTGCTGCCCGAGCTCGAAGAGATGATGAAGAGCGCGCGGGAAGGGACCCAGCGCCTGGTGCAGGGGCAGATCACGATCACGCGGGACGGGCAGGAACGCAATCTGTCGGTCCGCGTCAGCGCCGAGAAGACCAGCCAGCCGCACGACAGCTACATCATCACGCTCGACGACATCACCGAGCTGGTCTCGGCGCAACGCACCTCGGCCTGGGGCGATGTCGCGCGCCGCATCGCGCATGAGATCAAGAACCCGCTGACCCCGATTCAGCTCTCCGCCGAGCGCATTCGCCGCAAATTCGGCAAGGACATCACCGAGGGCAAGGACAAGCAGATCTTCGAACAGTGCACCGACACCATCGTGCGTCAGGTCGACGACATCCGCCGCATGGTCGACGAGTTCTCGCGCTTTGCACGGATGCCGAAGCCGGTGATGGAGGGTGAGGACGTCGCCGACGCAGTGCGGCAGGCGGTCTTCCTGATGAAGGTCGCCCACCCCGAGATCGATATCGAGGCCGAGTTCAAGGAAGATCCGCTGCGCGCCCAGTTCGACCGGCGGCTGATCTCGCAGGCGGTCACCAACATTGTCAAGAACGCCACCGAGGCGATCGAGCAGGTCCCCCTGGAGGAGCTCGGCAAAGGCCGGATCGACGTCGTGGTCTCGCGCGAGGGCGAGGACGTTCTGATCGACGTCGTCGACAACGGTATTGGCCTGCCCAAGGTGGCGCGCTCGCGCCTGCTCGAGCCCTATGTGACGACACGCGCCAAGGGCACCGGCCTTGGGCTCGCGATCGTCGGGCGCGTGCTGGAAGACCATGGCGGGCGCATCGAACTGAAGGATGCCTCGGATTTCCGCGAGGGCCAGCGTGGCGCCTGGATGCGGATGCGTTTTGCGATCTCCGGCGCTCCCGCGAAAAGCGAGGGGGCCGAACCGGCAGCCGAGGCAACGGCCAAGCCGGACATCGGCGAAACGGCCACGCAATCCGTCAAGGATCCGGAAACAAAACAGGCGGCCGCCGAAACCAAAGAGCCGGCTGAAAAGACCAATGATTCAACGAAGATCGAAGCCTCAACAGGCAGCTGAGAAAACAGGCGACACATGGCAAGTGAAATTCTGATTGTCGATGATGAGGCCGATATTCGGGATCTCGTTGCGGGCATCCTCGAAGACGAGGGCTTCGTGACCCGGACCGCGCGCGACAGCGATACGGCGCTCGCCGAGATCGCCAACCGCAGGCCGCATCTGGTGTTCCTCGACATCTGGCTGCAGGGCTCCAAGCTCGACGGCTTGCAGCTCTTGGAGCAGGTCAAGAAGGACAACCCCGATCTGCCGGTCGTGATGATTTCCGGCCACGGCAACATCGAGACCGCGGTCGCCGCGATCAAGCGTGGCGCCTACGACTTCATCGAGAAGCCGTTCAAGACCGACCGGCTGATCCTGGTCGCCAACCGTGCACTTGAGAACTCGCGGCTCAAGCGCGAGGTCAAGGAGCTGAAGCAGCTCGCGCCGAGCGCAAGCTCGCTGGTCGGCCGCTCGCCCAGCATGAACCAGCTGCGCCAGACCATCGAGCGTGCGGCCAAGGCCAACAGCCGCATCCTGATCGTTGGCCCCGCCGGCGCCGGCAAGGAACTGACCGCCCGCACGTTGCACACGGCCTCGGGCCGCGCCGACGGCCCCTTCGTCGTCATCAACGCCGCTGCGATCACGCCCGAGCGGATGGAGCACGAGCTGTTCGGCATCGAGCAGTCCAACGGCGAGCACGCGCGCAAGCCCGGCGCGCTCGAAGAGGCCCACGGCGGCACGCTGTTCATCGACGAGATCGCGGACATGCCGCGCGAGACCCAGAACAAGATCTTGCGCGTGCTGGTCGAGCAGTCGTTCCAGCGCGTCGGCGGCAACGGCAAGGTGCAGGTCGACGTCCGCATCATTTCCTCCACCGCGCGCAACCTCGAAGAGGAGATCGCGGCCGGCCATTTCCGCGAGGACCTCTATCATCGGCTCTCGGTGGTGCCGATCCGCGTGCCCGCGCTGTCGGAGCGGCGTGAGGACATTCCGGAATTGATCGACTATTTCATGGAGCAGATCTCCGCGGGCAGCGGCCTGCCCAAGCGGCAGATCGGGCAGGACGCGATGGCGGTGCTGCAGTCGCATGTCTGGCCGGGCAATGTGCGCCAGCTCCGCAACAACGTTGAGAGAGTCATGATTCTGGCCGCGGGCGGGCCGGAGGTCATCATCACGGCCGACATGCTGCCGCAGGACGTCGGCTCCATGGTGCCGGCGATGCCGACCAGCAACAATGGCGAGCACATCATGGGCCTGCCGCTGCGCGAAGCGCGCGAAGTGTTCGAGCGCGACTATTTGATTGCACAGATCAGCCGTTTCTCAGGAAATATT
The DNA here is from genome assembly GCF_055811035.1 of Bradyrhizobium sp. MI1.10. Taxonomy (NCBI): domain Bacteria; kingdom Pseudomonadati; phylum Pseudomonadota; class Alphaproteobacteria; order Hyphomicrobiales; family Nitrobacteraceae; genus Bradyrhizobium; species Bradyrhizobium sp. MI1.10. The sequence goes on along the minus strand of NZ_JBVVPN010000011.1, from coordinate 117,643 downwards.
TCTCGCACGGCCGAGTTTGTTGGCATGGAACGCTCGGCACTGCACCGGAAGTTGAAGGCGCTCGGCGTCGGCTAACGCTGCGACGTCGTTCGAATAGGCGAGGAAAATCATCGATTTCCGTAGTTTTTCGGGGCAATACGGCATGGGCTGCCGCGTGAAGCGGCTTGCCTAATAAGCCTACCTGTCCTCTAATTGAACCGCTGTCCCTCCGAGGGGGATCTCATGAGGGACGGCAACCGGACGAGGACCCCGAATTTTCAAAAGAGGGCCGCAACCGGCGCAATAAAAAGAAACTCAAAGCGAGAAAAAAACAATGGCGGCAGACCGCGCACAAAACCTGCAGGACACCTTCCTTAATCACGTTCGCAAAACCAAAACGCCACTGACGATCTTTCTGGTCAACGGAGTGAAGCTCCAGGGCATCGTGACCTGGTTCGACAATTTCTGTTTGCTGCTTCGGCGCGACGGTCACTCGCAGCTCGTCTACAAGCATGCGATCTCGACCATCATGCCGGGCGCTCCGATCCAGTTGTTCGAAGGCGGCGAGGACCAGCCGGCTTGAGAGTGATCTGATTGGAACCCCGGAATTTCGACGGGGATGTCGACCGTCCGCGGTCGGCAGGGGATAAGCAGACGGGGCGGGTGCTTGTCATCGGTCCCTATTTGCGGGTGCGCGCAGGCAATGCCGACGCGCAATCGGAAGCTCATGTCCTGCGTGACGCGGAAGCCCGGCTCGACGAAGCCGCCGGCCTCGCACGCGCGATTGATCTCGTCGTTGCCGACGCAATCATCGCGCCGATCAGCCAGATCCGCCCCGCGACCTATATCGGCAAGGGCAAGGTCGAGGAGATCGCCGCGCTCGCCAAGGGCCTCGATGTCGAGCTCGTGGTGATGGATTGCGCGCTTGCGCCGATCCAGCAGCGCAATCTCGAGAAGGAGCTGCAGGCAAAGGTGCTCGACCGCACCGGCCTCATCCTGGAAATCTTCGGCCGCCGCGCCAAGACCAAGGAAGGCTCGCTCCAGGTCGAGCTCGCGCACCTCAACTACCAACGTTCGCGCCTGGTGCGCTCATGGACCCATCTCGAACGCCAGCGCGGCGGCTTTGGATTCATGGGCGGTCCCGGCGAGACCCAGATCGAAGCCGACCGCCGCCTGATCCAGGAGCGCATCTCCAAGCTCGAGGGCGAACTGAAGAAGGTGCAGGCCACACGCCGCCTGCATCGCGCAGGCCGCCAGCGCGTCCCGTATCGCGTGGTCGCACTGGTCGGCTACACCAACGCCGGCAAGTCGACGCTGTTCAACCGCCTGACCCGCGCCGACGTGCAGGCCGCCGACATGCTGTTCGCCACGCTCGATCCGACCCTGCGCGCGCTCACCCTGCCGCATGGCGGCAAGGCGATGCTGTCGGACACCGTCGGTTTCATCTCCAATTTGCCGACGCAGCTCGTCGCCGCCTTCCGCGCCACGCTGGAGGAGGTGCTGGAAGCCGACGTCATCCTGCACGTGCGCGACATCTCGCACGACGACGCCGAGGCGCAGCAGAGCGACGTCGACGCCGTGCTGCGCCAGCTCGGCATCAATCCCGATGATTCAGGCCGCATCATCGAGGTCTGGAACAAGATCGACCGTTATGGTCCCGAACAGCGCGAAGAACTTTTGAACATCGCCGCGCGCAGGCCGGAGGATCATCCGGCGATGCTGGTGTCCGCTGTGTCGGGCGAGGGGGTCGACGCACTGCTCGCCGCAATCGAGGAGCGCTTGGCGGCCAAGCGCATCACGCTCGATCTCTCGATCGATGCCTCCGACGGCGCCGGCATCAGCTGGCTGCATCGGAATTCCGAGGTGCTGGCGAAAGAGCTGCACGACGGCCGCTTCGACATGACGGTACGGGTGGACGAGACCAAGCGGGATATCGTGGTGAACAGGTTCGACGCCGTGCCGCGACTGTCCGCGTAGACGCCGTCGCCCGCCAGTGAGTTGAGCTAACTGCTGCCTCAAGCAACGCTGTCGTCCCGGACAAGCGTAAGCGCAGATCCGGGACCCATAACCACAAGCGGCTGGAATTGGCACGCTGGTAGCTCCAGCGTGGTTCAACAATGTGCATTCGGGGTAATGGGTCCTGGCTTTCGCCAGGACGACGCTCGAGCTAGGAGCGGGCTTGGTTGCTTTTCTCCGCCGGCGCAGCGCTTTTCGCCTCACCTTTCGCCTCATTCCACAGCGCGTCCATCTCCGCGAGCGATGCCTGCTCCAGCGTCCGCCCCTGCGCCTCCAGCGCCCGCTCGATATAGGCAAAACGCCGCTCGAACTTCGCGTTGGTCGCGCGGAGCGCGGCTTCCGGATCTGCATCGACATGGCGGGCGAGATTGACCAGCGCGAACATCAGGTCGCCGGTCTCTTCCGCCAGGCCCTCGCTGTCGTTGCGGTCGAGTGCTGCCTCGATCTCATCGGCTTCCTCGCGGATTTTTGCCAGCACCGCGCGCGGATCGTTCCAGTCGAAGCCGACGGTGGAGGCCTTGCGCTGCAGCTCCATGGCGCGCGTCAGGGCGGGCTGGCCGGCCTTGACGCCCGAGAGCAATGATTTGTGCGGCGGCATTTGTTCCGGCGGCCGGCGCGCGGCGCGCTCGGCTTTCTCCTCGGCCTTGATGCGATCCCAGACTTCCTTGACGTGGGAGGAGGCGAGGTTGCCGTCCTTGTCGGCGAAAACGTGAGGATGGCGCCGGATCATTTTTCGCGTGATGGCCTCGACGACATCGCCAAAAGCAAAGGCGTTCTGCTCCGACGCCATCTGGGCGTGGAAGACGACCTGGAGCAGCAGGTCGCCGAGCTCCTCGCAGAGATCGTCGAGATCGCCGCGGCTGATGGCCTCGACTACCTCATAGGCTTCCTCAATCGTATAGGGCGCGATGGTCGCAAAATTCTGCTCGAGGTCCCAGGGGCAGCCGGTCACCGGCGTGCGCAGCGCCGCCATGATCTCGATCAGGCGGGAAATGTCGCGGGAAGGGGTCATTGCGGGGCAGTCTCCTGGCTCTCAAGCCTTATGCCAAAAGCGAGCCCCCGTTCCCAGCGTAGCGCGGCGGAACAGGGTGATTTCCACCGGTTGGCGGGCCGGATTGGCGAGCCGCGTGCGCAATGCTAAAGCGCGGGCCATGAGCGACGCATTTTCATCCGAAACCGCGCTGGTGCTGTTCTCCGGCGGCCAGGATTCCACCACCTGCCTCGCCTGGGCGCTGAATCGTTTTGCGCGCGTGGAGACGCTGGGGTTCGATTACGGCCAGCGCCACGCCATCGAGCTGGCCTGCCGCGACCGGCTGTTCGACGGCATCAAGGGCCTGCGCGCGGATTGGGCTTCCAGGCTCGGCGAGAGCCACACGCTGTCGATCCCGACGCTGGCGGCCGTGTCCGAGACGGCGCTGACGCGCGACGTCGCGATTGCGATGGGCGCCGACGGCCTGCCGAACACGTTCGTGCCCGGCCGCAACCTGGTGTTCCTGACATTCGCCGCGGCGCTGGCTTACCGGCGCGGCATCAGTCACATCGTCGGCGGCATGTGCGAGACCGACTATTCCGGCTATCCCGATTGCCGCGACGACACCATCCGCGCCATGCAGGCCGCGCTGTCGCTCGGCATGGCCCGCAAATTCGAGCTGCATACCCCGCTGATGTGGATCGACAAGGCCGCGACGTGGAGGCTCGCCCATGACCTCGGCGGCGACGGGCTGGTGGACCTCATCCGCGAGCAGTCGCACACCTGCTATCTCGGCGAACGCGGCGCGCAGCATGATTGGGGCTACGGTTGCGGCGAGTGCCCGGCCTGCAGCCTGCGGGCGAAGGGGTGGCGGGAGTATGTGGCGGGGCGGTGACGCCATAGACTCGGTGTCATCACCCGCGAAAGCGGGTGATCCAGTACTCCGAGACGATAGTGATAATCGCGAGGCCGCGGCGTACTGGATTCCCCGCCTTCGCGGGGAATGACAGTGTTGGTTGGGGTGAGGGTGTACCCAAAGCGACTATTGCGCAAAATCCTCAGCCTTCAGCTCGATCGGCTTGCCGTGCGGGGTGCGATCTGCCGCGTGATCCCACGCGTCGCGGTAGCGATGCAACGTCTCCGCAGACGCAACGCCCTTGCGCGCGACGAGACCCTCCAGCGTGGCGAGCCAATGGAGATAGTAGGTCTCGCCCGTATCGGGATCGCCGGCCGCCTGCGCGCGCTTGATCTCGGAGGCCAGGGCTGCCGCCCATTCGGGCCAGGTGAATACGCCGCGCTCGTGCAGCGTCAGCGCCATCGCAAACGCGTGCGCCTCCCAGGGTGCGCGGAACACCGGGCCGTCATCATCGCGCGGAATGCTCGGGATCGCTGCCGTCGCGGCAGCAGCAGCCGTGCTGCTCATCACGCCGGGTCCAGATACGGCTCGAACGCGTCGATCGAGACTTTCGAGGTTGGATCGCCATCCGCACCCCAGAGATCGCGGCCCTCGAACACGACCGTGTAGAGCCATTGCGGATTCTCGCCGAGCTCCATCGCCGCCGAGTCCGGAAACACGTGGCAGCCATGGTTCAGCTCGACAATTCCGACGTGGCCACGCACATAGCGCGGCAGGCGGGTGTGGGTTGCGGGATGAATGTTCTTCGTACGAACCTTGTCGCCGATCTTGAATTTCGCCGGCGCCGGAGCAGGACGGGCGAACTTGCCGCGCACCATGATGCGCTCGACCTGGCCGAGATCGAATTTGCCGTGCTTGAGCGCCTTGGCCGGCTGCATAGCGTGGCCGGCGGCGACTTCCTCCCGGGTGAGATAGCCTTTCTCGATCAGCATCTCCTCGAGCCCGAGAAACCATTTCTTGTAATAGGAGCTCGAGAGATAGACATGCGGCGGGATCGTCTCGCGATAGAAGCGCGAGGTGTCGATGTTGAAGGCGCCGGCCGCGCCCATCGCACGCACCATGGCGAGAACACGCGACTCCCATTCCTCGTGGAACACCGGCTCGTTCGGCTCGGGCTCGACCTTGCCGAAGCCGTCCATGCCGCCCATGTCGTGCACGCCGTTCATGACGGCGCCCCGGGCGCCTTGGGAAAGCCGGTGCCGATCATGGAATCGCGCGTGACCAGCTCGGCGAGCTGCTCCTCGCTCCAGCCGTCTGTGCCCGCGGGGCGCATCGGCAACACAAGAAAGCGCGTTTCGGCGGTCGAATCCCACACCCGGATTTCAACGTCCTTGGCGACCTGCACGCCGAAATCGGCGAGCACGCCGCGCGGGTCCTTCACCGCGCGTGAGCGATAGGGCGCGGCCTTGTACCAGACCGGCGGCAGCCCCAGCATTTCCCAGGGGTAGCAGGAGCACAGCGTGCACACGACCATGTTGTGACGCTGCGGCGTGTTCTCGACCACGACGAGGTGGTCGCCGACGCGGCTGACATGGCCGAGCGTGCCGATCGCCTTCGAGCCGTCCTCCAGCAGTGCCGTCTTGAACGCCGGATCGCTCCAGGCCTTGGCGACGACGCGCGCGCCGTTATGGGGACCGATCCGGGTCTCATAGGCCTGGATGATGGCGTCGAGCGCGGCCGGCTCGACATAGCCTTTTTCGGTCAGGATCGTCTCGAGCGCGCGCACGCGCAGCTCGGTCTCCGACAGCTCGGAATGGTCGTGATCGTGGTGATGATGATGGTCGCTCATGAGGCAAAGATAGTCCCAGAATCCGGGCGTTGTCGAGGCGAAGACTCTGCTAACATCACACCATGGGCTGGGCTGCAAGAACCGGAATAACCGCCGCAATCGCGGCTCTTGGCGCATTCGCGGCGCAGGATGCGCGCGCCGCGAATGGCGCCTATGCGGTCGATGCCGCCGACATTTCCGAGGTCGGCTCCTGCAAGGTGGAGAGCTGGATGTCGACGGCTTCCAACACGGATTTTTCGGCGGTCGCCAATCCCTCCTGTGTTGTCGACCCCTTCCGGCCGATCGAGCTGAGCCTGCAGACCATCCGGGCCCGCAGCGATGGCGACTGGAGCACGACGGTCGCTCCAAAAGCCAAGACGAATTTCATCCCGACCGGGATCGGCCGGTGGGGATTGTCGGCCTATGGCGGCGGATCGTTCGACGCGGCGACCGGCGATGCGCTATCCGCCTTTGCCGTCGTCCCCGCGACCTTCCGCCTGTCGGAGACCATGCGCATCAACGTCAATGGCGGCTGGCTCTGGGATCGCACGGTGGATCGCCACTACCTGACCTACGGCATCGGCTTCGACTGGAAATTCACCGACACCTTGCAATGGACGATCGAGGCTTACGGGCAAGCCGGCGCCTCCGAGATCGCAAGCGCCGTGCAGCCGCGTTTCCAGACCGGTGTCCGCTACCGACCGAACGAGATATTCTCCGTCGATGTGATCTACGGCCGCAACATCACCGGCGAAAATGCCAACTGGATCACCATCGGCACCACGATCCGGTTTCCGGTCCATGGAAGCGAACCCGAACATCGGCGTACCGGGCATCTGTGAGCGCCAGGAAGACCAAGACCAGGGGAGTTTGCGTTGCCTGACTATGTCAAGATCGAGAAGGGCCTCGGGCCGGAGGGGCGGATTGCGGTGGTGCGGTTCGACCGCGGCGATGGCATCAATGCGCTGTCGCCGGAGGCGCTGCGCCAGCTCACCGCGGCCGCGCGCAGTTTTGAGGATGACGCCGCGACCTCCGTCGTGGTGCTGACAGGCAGCGCGGACGCGTTCAGCGCCGGCTTCGACCTCAAGGATGCCGAAGGCCGCTCGCGCAAGGAGATGGACCTCGGCACGCTGCGGCGGCATCTCAAGCTCGGACCGCGCCTGACCCACGCCTGGCAGGAGATGGAGCAGATCACGATCGCCGCCATCGAGGGCTTTTGCGTCGGCGGTGGCGTGGCGCTGGCCGTCGCGCTCGACTTTCGCGTCATGGGACGCGATGCCCATCTGCGCGTGCCCGAGATCGGGCTCGGCATGAACATGAGCTGGCAAAGCATTCCGCGCATGCTGCATCTGATCGGCCCGGCTCGCACCAAGCAGGCGGTGATCCTGGCCGATCAGCGCATCAGCGCGGATGAGGCCTATGCGTGGGGCCTGGTCGAGCAGGTGGTCGATCCCGGCCATGCGTTCGATGCCGCGATGGAGCTTGCGCGCAAGGTGGCAGCGCAGCCGCCGCTCTCCGTCGCCATGACGAAACTCACGGTCAACCGGCTGGCGCACGCGCTGGATAATCTCGCCAGCCACATGGACGTCGACCAGTTCGCCCTGGCAAGCCTCAGCGAGGACCACAAGGAGGGCGTCGAGGCATTCCTGACGCGACGCAAACCGAAGTTCAGAGGGCGGTAGAAACAGGCTGGGGCCATTGATTGCGCCGCGGACTATCCGTATACGCGGCGCTGGGACAAAATAGGCCCGATCAACGGGCCGGCAAACGACAATGACGATCGAGGGGGAGGGCCCATGACCACTAGCTCGCAGGCGCCTGAGGCGAAAGGGTTTCGCTGGAAGCTGATCGCGCCGCTCGCGGTGTGGCTGGTGATCTATCTGTTTCCGGTGCCGGCAGGGCTCAACGTCAATCAGTGGCACTATTTTGCCGTCTTCGCGGCCGTCATCACCGGGCTCATCCTGGAATCGATGCCGGTGGGCGCGGTCGGCCTGATCGGGCTGACGGTTGCCGGCGTCGGCGGTTATATCGATCCCGACCCGACCAAGTCGCTGCGCTGGATGCTGGCGGGCTTTGCCGAGAGCACGGTGTGGCTGATCGTCGGCGCCTTCGTGTTCTCGATCGGCTATCGCAAGAGCCAGCTGGGCCGGCGTATTGCGCTCGTGCTGGTGCAAAAGCTCGGCAGCAACACGCTTGGCCTCGGCTATGCGGTGGCGATATCGGACTTCTTGCTGGCGCCGGCGACGCCGTCCAACACCGCGCGCAGCGGCGGCATCGTCTATCCCATCATCAGCAACATCCCGCGCATCTACGGCTCCGAGCCTGGACCGACCGCCGGCAAGATCGGCACCTACGTGATGTGGACCGCGTTCGCGTCGACTGCCGTCACCAGCTCGTTGTTTTTCACCGCGCTCGCACCCAATGCGGCGGCGCTGGCCATCGCCAAGAAGACCGTCGGAATCGACGTCAGCTGGGCGCAGTGGTTCTTGGGCTTTGCGCCGCTCGGCCTCCTCCTGATGGTGCTGGTCCCGCTGCTCAGCTACGCGGTCTGCCGCCCGGAGGTGAAGAGCAGCCCGGAAATTTCCGAATGGGCATCGAAGGAGCTCGCGGAGATGGGCCCGATGTCGCGCAACGAATGGATCATGCTGACGCTGATCTTGCTCGCGATGTTCCTGTGGATCGCGGGCTCGAGCCCGGACATCCGCGTGCCGCTTCTGGGCTCGAATTTCGTCAACGCCACCACCGTCGTGTTCATCGTGATCTCGCTGATGCTGGTGACGGGCGTGATCGAGTTTGCCGACATCGTCGCGGAGAAGAGCGCCTGGGAGGTGTTCTTCTACTTCACCTCGCTGCTGACGCTGGCCTCGGGTCTCAACGAGATCGGCTTCATCAAATGGTTCGCCACCGAATATGCAAAGCCGCTCGCCGGGCTGTCGCCGTCGACCGCGATGCTCCTGCTGGTCGCGCTGTTCTTCTGGATCCACTACTTCTTCTCGAGCATCACCTCGCATGCCGCCGCCGTGCTGCCCGTGGTGCTCGCGGTCGGATCCGGCATCCCCGACCTGCCGGTCACGACGCTCGCCATGCTCTGCATGTATTCGCTCGGCCTGATGGGCGTGATCTCGCCTTACGCCACGGGGCCGGCGCCGATGTATTTCGGCAGCGGTTATATCGGCAAGGGTCAGTTCTGGGGCTTTGGGCTGATCTTCGGGGTGCTCTATTTCGGGGGGCTCCTGCTGATCGTATGGCCTTGGCTGCGGGTCCACTGAGCCGGGCGCGAGGCCAATACGGCGGCAGATGAATTTTCTTCAGCGGGGAGACATTTGGAAAACTTCGTCCAACTCCCCACAAATATCTGACATTGCCAGAGAGACCTGAAAGGGCGATGGTCCCTGCTGCGGTGCAGCGCGCTCCAGCTGAGTCCTCATCGCGGTTTCACTCTCCGTCGCTTATGCGACCGGTTCCCGGATGCCCCAAGGGCGAGCGGAACTATTGTGCATGAAGGCCGCCTCCATGAACGTCCACCCGTCGCTCGCGATCGGACAGCCGATCGAACAGCTTGATGCGATCTCAGGTCGCGCGATCTCACCTGCCGCGACTGCGCCTGACGCGATGGTCCGCTTCGAAGGCATCTCGAAAACCTATCCAGCCTATCGCGGCAAGCCCGGCGTTAATGCCCTGCAAAACATCGACTTCGCAATCCCGCGCGGTTCGATCACCGGAATCATCGGCCGCTCCGGCGCCGGCAAATCGAGCCTCGTCCGGCTCATCAACGGCCTGGAGAGGCCGACCACCGGCCGCGTCGTCGTCGATAACAGAGTCATCTCGGCGCTCTCGGGCCGGGACTTGCGGCTCGCGCAGCGCTCGATCGGCATGATCTTCCAGCACTTCAACCTGCTGTCCTCACGTACCGCAGCCGCCAACATCGCACTGCCGCTCGAGATCGCCGGCTGGGCCAAGGCCGATATCCGTGCCCGCGTGGCCGAGCTGCTGGCGCTGGTGGGCATCGCCGACAAGCACGACCGCTACCCGTCAGAACTCTCCGGCGGCCAGAAGCAGCGCGTGGGCATTGCCCGTGCGCTCGCGACCCGGCCGAGCGTGCTGCTGTCGGACGAGGCGACCTCGGCGCTCGATCCGCAGACCACGCGGGCGATCCTCGATCTGCTCGCGAACATCAACCGCGAGCTCGGCGTGACCGTCGTGCTGATCACCCACGAGATGTCCGTGGTGCGCCAGCTCGCCAAGGACGTCGTGGTGCTCGATGCCGGCCGCGTCGTCGAGAGCGGCCATGTCGCCGGCATCTTCACTCACCCCAAGCATCCGATCACGCAATCCTTCCTGGCCGAAGTGATCGGAGACAGCCTGCCGGTGTCGCTGGCGAGCCGGATCGTTTCGGCGCCGCCTGCGGGCGGGCAGGCGGTGATCCGCGTCCAGGTGCGCGGGGCAGGGGCCGGCGACACGCTGGTGGCGCGGCTCGCGCGCGAACTCGGCCTCGACGTGTCGCTGCTGTCGGCCCGCATCGACGAGATCGGCGGCCAGCATGTGGGCTCGCTGACGCTTGGTATCCCTCTCGGCATGTCCAGCGGCGAGGACGCGACGACGCGCACGCTGGCCTGGCTCTCACAATTTCAATTTCCCGCGGAGCGTCTCGGCTATGTCGCCTGAACTCATCAACCTGATCGTCCAGGCGACCGGCGAGAGCCTGTACATGGTCGGGCTCGCGGCGCTGATCGGCACCGCCTTCGGCCTGCCGCTCGGCGTCTTTCTCGCGACCAGCCGGAAAGGCGAGCTGTTCGCGGCGCCCGTCGTCAATCGCGTACTCGGCATCGTCGTCAACGCGACGCGGTCCACGCCTTTCATCATTCTGGTCGTCGCCATCATCCCGTTCACGCGGCTGGTGGCCGGCACCTCGATCGGATCGACGGCCGCGATCGTGCCGTTGACGATCGCATCGGCGCCGTTCATCGCGCGCCTGGTCGAGGCCGCGATCCGCGAGGTCGATGGCGGCCTGATCGAGACCGCATCCTCGTTCGGGGCCTCGCCGATGCAGATCGTGTTCAAGGTGCTGATCCCCGAAGCGCTGCCAGGTCTTCTGCTGGCGCTGACGCTCGCGGTGGTCAGCCTGCTCGGCTATTCCGCCATGGTCGGCGCCGTCGGAGGCGGGGGCCTGGGCGATCTCGGCATCCGCTACGGCTATCAGCGCTTCATGCCGGAGATGATGCTGGCCGTCGTCGTGGTGCTGATCGCGCTGGTGCAGCTCGTGCAGAGCGCCGGCGATTATCTCGCGCGCCGGGTCAATCGCCGTCTGCGACATCACTGACGCCGTTTTAGACATTTCGAACAAGCAGGTTCTTGTCGGTCTGGAAGCATTCCAGACTTCGAGACACGACTGAGCGCATTCGTCGCACGCGTTGCGCACGCGTCTGGAGAAATTCTAACGCAGTTCCTATCGCACTCCGAAATCGCCTGCGTTAGGGCGAGGCATCAAAAACGGTACCGGCGAAGCCGGCAGTGCGTGGGGCCTCGACGTGACCGACTTCCAACTTGTTTCGCGTTCTGACACGCGTCGTCGACAGATACAGATTCTCTTCCTCGGAGCGGCCAGCACATTTGCTCTCGTCATTCCCTTCGGTGCCGTGGAGGCGCAGACGCAGATCCCCGCCGTCACCGTCGAAGCTCCGGCTCAGCGCGCCCGGCCTGCGGCGGTCGCTTCATCGCGAAGGTCAGGCGCGACACGCACCGCGCGCGCCGATCGTCGCTCTCCCGCGCAGCAAGCCGCGCCAACCCAATCGGCATCCTCGAACGGCGTCACGGGTGAACGCGCCAACGGTCCGGTGCGCGGTTTCGTTGCGACGCGCAGCGGCACCGCGACCAAGACGGATACGCCGCTGATCGAAACCCCGCAGTCCGTCTCCGTCGTCACGACCGACCAGGTCAGGAATCAGGGCGCGGTCTCGATCGGTGAGGCGCTGCGCTACACCGCCGGCGTCAGCGGCGACGTCAATGGCGGCTCCGACACTCGCTTCGGCGCCCTCCAGATTCGCGGCTTCGACACCACCATGTCCGGCCTCTACGTCGACGGCTTGCGGATTCCCTCCAGCAATTACGTGCACTTCAACGGTCTCGATCCCTACGGCGCAGAGCGTCTCGAAGTCCTCAAGGGCCCGTCCTCGGCGATGTATGGCGGCAGCGGCACCGGCGGCATCCTCAACTACGTGACCAAGCTGCCGACGGCGCAGCAGTTCGGCGAAGTCTCGATCTCCGGCGGCAGCTTCAACCGCTACCAGGGCCAGTTCGACGTGGGCGGTCCCGCCAACAAGGACGGCACCGTGCTGTGGCGCCTGACCGGCGTGGTGCGCGACGGCGAGACCCAGGTCGACTTCACCAAGGACAACCGCGTCTTCATCGCGCCGGCCGTCACGTTCAAGCCGAACGAGGACACCACTATCACGATCCTCGCCAACTACCAGCGCGACCGGGCAGGGTGGGGCCTTCAGTTTTTGCCGGCCTCGGGCACGGTTTGGCCGAACAACGGCCGCACCATCCCGGTCTCGTTCTTCGCGGGCGTGCCGAGCTTCAACGCGTTCAACACCGAAATCGCGACCGCCGGCTACCAGCTCTCGCACAATTTCACCGACAACATCACGTTCCGGCAGAATTTGCGCTATGCCTATCAGCACAACGAGGAGAAGGTGTTTTTCGGCGGAGCCTATACCGACGAGGCCGCGGGACAGCTCGCGCGTTTCGGCAGCTACAGCAACTCCTACATCAACTCCTTCGCGGTGGACAATCAGCTCCAGGGCAAGTTCACCACCGGCTTCCTCAGCCACACCACGCTGGTCGGAATCGACTACCGCAACACCAGCTTCCGCGACACCGCCTTTGGCGTCACGACATCCGCGCCCGAGATCAACGTCTTCAATCCGGTCTACAGCTACGACTGGACCATGGGCGCCATGAGCGACGATACCGGCGTCAAGCAGTCGCAAGTCGGCCTCTACGCCCAGGACCAGATCAAGCTCGGCCGGCTCTCGTTCCAGCTCAGTGGCCGCCAGGATTTCGTCACGACCCAGGTGGACAGCGGCGTCTTCAACACGTCAGTCGCGAAGGATGCATCGGCCTTCACCGGCCGCGCCGCATTGATGTACAATTTCGACAACGGCATCGCGCCTTATTTCAGCTATTCGGAATCGTTCCTGCCGGTGCTCGCCACCGGCCCGAGCGGACAGCTGCTCAATCCCGAGACCGGCGTGCAGTACGAGGTGGGCGTCAAGTATCAGCCGATCGGCTGGAACGCGCTGTTCACCTTCGCCGCCTTCGACCTGACGCGCGACAACGTCGTTACCTTTGCGCCTCCGCTCAACATTGCCGAACAGACCGGGCAAGTAAAATCGCGCGGCCTTGAGCTCGAAGGCACGATGTCGCTCGCCGACGGCTGGAACTTGCGCGCGGCCTATGCCTATGTCGATGCAATGGTCACGCAGGATCCGGTCAATGTCGGCAAGGCGCCGGTCACCGTGCCGCTCAACCGCGCCTCGCTGTGGAACGACTACACGCTTCAGACCGGGCCGCTCGCGGGCCTGCAGTTCGGCGGCGGCGTCCGCTATGTCGGCGCGACCTGGGGCGATGACGCCAACACGTTCAAGGTCGGATCCTCGACCGTGCTGGACGCGCTGCTCGCCTACACAAGGGACAATTGGCGGCTATCGCTGAACGTCACCAACCTCGCCGACACCCGCTATGTCGCCGCCTGCTACAGCCTGTCGGGCTGCTTCTACGCGGAGGGTCGCAAGGCCATCGGCAAGCTGACCTACCGCTGGTGAGTTGGAACGAGGGCGAACGATGAGAGCGATATTCGGCAGGCTGCATCGCTGGGCGGGACTGCTCACGGCCGGGTTCCTGTTCTTCTCCGGCATCACCGGGGCGATCATCTCCTGGGACCATGAGATCGACGAGGTCCTGAACAGCCATCTGTTCGACGTCAGCAGCAAGGGCCCGGCGATTCCCTCGATTGATCTCGCCAAGATGATCGAGCAGCGCGATCCCCGTGCGCGCGTGGTCTACCTGTTCATGACGCCGGAGGAGGGCCGCTCGCTGTGGTTCTTTGTCATGCCGCGGATCGATCCCGCGACCGGCAAGCGCTACGCGCTCGACTACAATCAGATCTTCCTCGATCCCAACACCGGCGTCGAGCTCGGCCGCCGCTACTGGGGCGCAGTGTGGCCGGTGACGCGCGAAAACTTCGTCTCGTTCCTCTACAAGCTGCACTACACCATGCACATCCCGGAATTCTGGGGCAGCGACCGCTGGGGTATGCGCCTGCTCGGGATCATCGCGATCATCTGGACCATCGACTGCTTCGTCGGCTTCTACCTGACGCTGCCCTCGCGGCGGCGCGCCAGGGCGGCGCGGGCGCCTCAGGTCACGCGCCAGCTCGAACGCGGCTTCTGGGCGCGCTGGGCGCCGGCATGGACCATCAAGCCGTCAGGCAGCGCCTACCGGATCAATTTCGACATCCACCGCGCTTTCAGCCTGTGGACCTGGGGCGTGCTGTTCATCATCGCCTTCACGGCGTTCTCGCTGAACCTCTATTTCGAGGTGTTCTCGCCGCTGATGAAGATGGTGTCGAACTACACGCCGACGCCCTATGAGCAGCGGCCGTATCGCGATCTCGACGATCCCATCGAGCCCAAGGTGACTTTCGCCGAGATCGCGGCGCGCGCTGCGGCCGACGGCAATGGGCGAGGGTGGACCGTCCCGGTCGGCTCTATCAATTACGGGCCGGCTCATGGCGTCTATGCCGCCGCCTTTTTCCATCCCGGCGACGATCACGGCGCCGGCGGGGTCGGCCCGGCGCAGCTCTATTACGACAGCGAGGACGGCCGTCCGATCGGCGAACGGCTGCCCTGGGTCGGCACCGCCGCCGACATCTTCGTGCAGGCGCAATTCCCGCTGCATTCGGGCCGCATCGTCGGGCTGTTCGGCCGCATCCTGATCTCGATCATGGGGCTGGTGGTGGCGGCACTCTCGGTCACCGGAATCGTGATCTGGTGGCGCAAGCGCCGCGCGCGTGTGCGCGTGCGGGAAACGGCTGCGATGCGGCTGAACCGGCAGCTCACACCGGCGGAGTAGGGCACCCGGCTTGCCGGATGAACCTTCCCGTCCGGCATCGGCACAAAGACAGGAGATCACCCCCAGCCTTTCGGACTTCGAATGAGATCGCTTGCCTTGCTCTGCCTGCTCGTCCTGGCGACGCCCGCTCATGCGGCGACGCCCGAGCAGCACTATCTCGACCTGCGCGATCGCTACATGGCGAAATTCTCGAAGGCTGCGGAAAACGACGAGACCACCAAGCAGCATGACGCGGCGCTCAAGGAGTTGACGGGCGTCCTGCGCGGCCTGGTGGGCCCAGTCGCGATCAAGGGACTGCCGGCCGACGGCAGGACGA
Source organism: Bradyrhizobium sp. MI1.10 (assembly GCF_055811035.1). Classification (NCBI taxonomy): domain Bacteria; kingdom Pseudomonadati; phylum Pseudomonadota; class Alphaproteobacteria; order Hyphomicrobiales; family Nitrobacteraceae; genus Bradyrhizobium; species Bradyrhizobium sp. MI1.10. Next base: position 102,546 of record NZ_JBVVPN010000011.1, on the reverse strand, counting down.
ACGCGGACACGCTCTTCAAGGGGGACTCCGGCTTCGGCCATCTCGACGGCCTCGGCTTCGCGTCCGAAGGCGACAAGATGCAGGCCGTCGTGACCACCACCGCGCTGCTCAAGCACTGGCTTCGCGAGCACCGCGAGGACGGCATGCCGCAGGAGATTGGCGCCGCGTTCAAGTCGGACCGCTTCTACTATCAGGCGATCCAGGACTCCGCCTTCGCCAAATATGCCGAGCTGCCGATCACGAAGCCCGCGGGCGCAAGCGCGGCGGTTGCTGTACTGGGCGTGCGCGGCAATGGCGATCTGAAGGGACCGCCGCATGAAATCGACGTCGTCGCGATCCAGGGCGACAAGGTCTTCTTTCTCGCCGTCAGCGACGCCGTGAAGACGGCCGAGATGCCGGCCTGCGAGAAAGTCTGGAAGCAGATGATGGCGAGGCCCATCGACAAGAAGGACCCGCGCGGCGACATCACCCGCGAAGACAATGCGATGACCGCGTACACGGCGTGCTTCGCCAAGGAAGCACCGAGCCAGGGCTGGTACGCGACGGCCGTGAAGAAGGCGCAGAGCCAGTTGGAGCTGCTGATGGCGCGGTAGCTGCGCAGCTTCAGGACACTCCGCACCTCATCCTGAGGAGCCCGCAACGCGGGCGTCTCGAAGGATGGCCACTGGCGAGAGCTGGGCCATTCATGGTTCGAGACGCGCGTTCCGCGCTCCTCACCATGAGGGTCTCAGATCAACGTGTGCTTCCACCCAAATTCCAGCCGCGGCCACCCTCGCCAAAAATCTCATATCCCGTCGCCGTCACTGCGACCGTGTCCTCGAGCTTGATGAACCCACGCTTCGGATGCTTCATCGTGGTCTCGATCGACACCACCATGCCTGTTTCGAGCGGCAGCCGGGCGTCGGTGTCGTCGTAGGGAACCGGACCCTTGGCGGTCAGGCGAGGGGCCTCGTGGCTAACGAGGCCCATGCCGTGGGCCAGAAACTCCGTGCAGTCGCGCTGGGTGATTTTCGCCAGCTGCCGCTCGGCCGCGACGTAGATGTCGCCGCCCATGGCGCCGGGCCGCACCGCGGCGAAGGCCGCGCGCTGGACCGCTTCGATCTCGGCCAGACAGTCCTTCAGCTCGGTATCGGGATCACCGAGCACGGCCATGCGCGCGAGGTCGCCGATATAGCCGTGATAATTACCGCCGGAATCGAGCGACAGCATGTCACCTTGCTCCCAGCGCTGCGCCGACGGCGCCCGGTTGTGGCTGTTGCCGCAGGCGAGCAGGCAGTATTCGAAGGTCAGCCCTCGATTGGCTTCGGCGATCCGCAGGGCGTCCGACAATTGCTGCTTGGTCGTGCCCGGCCCGTGCCCGGCGATCACCGCCAGCATCGAGGCGGTCACCAGTTCGGACGCCGTCTTGAGTTTTGCCAGCTCCTCCGCCGACTTGACCGCACGCAGCCGCTCCAGCACCAGCAGCGCGTCCTTGAGCTCGGCACCGGGCAGGGCGTCACTGAGCGCCCGGCCTGCATCCATCGGCAGGAACGCCATCTCGACCCCGACTCGCTTCAGGGGCACGCCGGCGCCGCGGATCAGGCTGACGGCCCGCGTGATCGCATCGACCGAGCCGTTGGACTCGGTCCGGACCTGCGCCACCCAGGGCGGCGCAACAGCGCGCTGATGGGTCTCCAGCCGGTGCCCGATATAGACCGCTTTCTCCGGCGCACCCTTGGGATAGACCAGGACCGGCAGATAGCGGCTGACGCCCAGCGCATCCATGTAGTCGAAGAAGATCGCGCGGTCGGCACCCAGCAGGTACTGCACATTGTGCTTGGAGGTCGCGACCAGAACGTCGAGGCCGGCGGCCTCCATCAGGCGGTCGAGCTTGGCGGCATCGAATGGAATGGCGCGCGAGCGGTCTGCGCGGGCGACGTTCTCCTGCATGACGAACCTCCCATGGTGGCGTGGGCATCAACCGCTGCCGCGGTTTGCCCGGGGCTTGTTTGGCACCAAGTGTGAGCCGAGAGCGGGGTTCTGGGTAGCTGCGGAATGATCTGGCCTGATCTGCACAGCCATATCTACGATTCGCATAAGGTATATTATGGAATATATTTATATACAATCAGGTCAATTACTTAGCTGGAATTCCTCTCACTAAACCTTCGTTCCTCGTTCTTTTCCGGACCGGCCGTGGCACGTCGCCCCAGCTTTTGACGGCTACTGTGCATGGGGTTGTTTTCGCGTTTTTGAATCCGGCCCATGCCTCCGAAAGCCGATATTGCCGTGAGGATGTCCGGCTGCAATAAGCGAGGCTTCGCGAGATCGCAGATGACCTTCTGACCGTCCGTCCGTATAGGTTTGCATCTCAGAACAACAACAAACTTTCCGAGGAAGCAGACCCATGAGCTTTTCCCGCCGCACGCTTCTCAAGGCCTCCGCCGCGACCGCGGTCCTGGGCGGCCTCAGTGCGCCCCATGTGGCCCGCGCCCAGAGCGCCGAGTTCACCTACAAATACGCCAACAACCTGCCGGACACCCATCCGCTGAACGTGCGCGCCATGGAGATGGCGGCGGCGATCAAGGCCGAGACCAGTGGCAAGTTCGACCTCCAGATCTTCCCGAACAACCAGCTCGGGTCCGACACCGACATGCTGAGCCAGATCCGGTCCGGCGGCGTCGAGTTCTTCACGCTGTCGGGGCTGATCTTGTCGACCCTGGTGCCGGCGGCGTCCATCAACGGCATCGGCTTCGCGTTCCCGGACTACGGCACGGTCTGGAAGGCCATGGACGGCGATCTCGGCGCCTTTGTCCGCGGCGAGATCAAGAAGGCCGGGCTCGAGGTCATGGACAAGATCTGGGACAACGGCTTCCGCCAGACCACGTCGTCGAGCAAGCCGATCACCGGTCCGGACGATCTCAAGGGCTTCAAGATCCGCGTGCCGGTGTCGCCGTTGTGGACCTCGATGTTCAAGGCGTTCGATGCGGCGCCCGCCTCGATCAATTTCGCCGAGGTCTATTCCGCGCTGCAGACCAGGATCGTCGAGGGCCAGGAGAACCCGCTGGCGATCATCTCGACCGCCAAGCTCTACGAAGTCCAGAAATACTGCTCGCTCACCAACCACATGTGGGACGGCTTCTGGTTCCTGGCCAATCGCAAGGCCTGGAGCGCGCTGCCGGAGGATATTCGCACGGTCGTCGCCAAGAACATCAATGCGGCCGCAGTCAAGGAGCGTGAGGACACCGCCAAGCTCAATGCCAATCTGCAGCAGGAGCTCGCGGGCAAGGGCCTGACCTTCAACCTGCCCGCCGTTGCGCCGTTCCGCGACAAGCTGCGGTCCGCCGGCTTCTATGCCGAGTGGAAAGGCAAATATGGCGACCAGGCCTGGGACCTGCTGGAAAAGGCCGTCGGCAAGCTGTCGTAACGCGTTGGAGCCGTCATGGCTCATGTTGAGGTCGAAGGGAGCGGAGTGGCGGGCGAGGCGACTGTTCGGTCCCCTCGCCGACCTTCGTTGCTGGCCTCGACGGAGCGCGCACTCGGCCTCCTCGTCGAAATCCCTGCGGCCATTTTGGTGGTCGCCGAGATCGCGATCCTGTTTGCCGGCGTGGTCGCGCGCTACGGCCTGCACCGGCCGCTGATCTGGTCGGACGAGCTCGCCTCGATCCTGTTCCTGTGGCTCGCCATGCTGGGCGCGGCGGTCGCGTTCCGCCGCTCCGAGCACATGCGCATGACCGCGGTCGTCGGCAGCGCCAAGCCGGCCACGCGGGCCTGGCTCGATCTGGTCGCGACCTGCGCGGCGCTGGCCTTCCTGGCGCTGATCGTCTGGCCGTCCTGGGACTACGCCTACGAGGAAAGCTTCATCACCACGCCGGCGCTGCAGATCTCCAATATGTGGCGCGCCGCGGCGCTGCCGGCCGGCATCTGCCTGATGGCGGTGTTCGCGCTGTTGCGGCTGCTGCGCGCAGCCGACTACCGCATGGTGCTGACGGCCGTGGTGTCCGTTGCCATCGTCGTCGGCTTGTTCTGGCTGGCGCAGCCTTATCTGCGACCGCTCGGCAACCTCAACCTCGTCATCTTCTTCGTCGGCGTCGCCGGCTTCTGCGTCTTTGCCGGCGTTCCCATCGCGTTCGGCTTCGGCCTCGCCATCTTCGGCTATCTGGCACTGACCACGCGCACGCCGGTCATGGTGCTGGTCGGGCGGATGGACGAGGGCATGAGCCACCTCATTTTGCTCTCGGTGCCGCTGTTCGTATTCCTGGGGCTCCTGATTGAAATGACCGGCATGGCACGGGCCATGGTGGCGTTCCTAGCCAGCCTGCTCGGCCATGTCCGCGGCGGACTGCATTACGTCCTGGTCGGCGCGATGTACCTGGTCTCCGGCATCTCCGGCGCCAAGGCGGCCGACATGGCCGCGGTCGCGCCCGTGCTGTTCCCGGAGATGAAACAGCGCGGCGCCAAGCCCGGCGATCTCGTCGCGCTTCTGGCGGCGACCGGCGCGCAGACCGAGACCATTCCGCCGAGCCTCGTGCTGATCACGATCGGTTCGGTCACCGGCGTCTCGATCGCCGCTTTGTTCACCGGCGGCCTCTTGCCCGGCGTGGTGCTCGCGATCACGCTGTGCATGCTGGTGTGGTGGCGCTACCGCCACGAGGACATGAGCCATGTCCGCCGCGCCACAGGCGGCGAGATCGGCAAGACCTTCGTCATCGCCCTGCCCGCGCTCGCGCTGCCCTTCGTGATCCGCTACGCCGTGGTCGAAGGCATCGCGACCGCCACCGAAGTCTCCACCATCGGCATCGTCTATGGCGCCCTGGTCGGCCTGCTCGTCTACCGCCGCTTCGACTGGCGGCGGCTGTTTCCGATGCTGGTCGAGACCGCTGCGCTGTCGGGCGCGATCCTGCTGATCATCGGCACGGCCACCGGCATGGCCTGGGGCCTGACGCAATCAGGCTTCTCGCGCTCGCTGGCGTCCGCCATGACCGGATTGCCGGGCGGCGCGGCGACCTTCATCGCCGTCTCGATCCTGGCCTTCACCATCCTCGGCAGTGTGCTGGAGGGCATCCCCGCGATCGTGCTGTTCGGGCCGCTGTTGTTTCCGATTGCGCGTGCGGTCGGCGTGCACGAGGTGCACTATGCCATGGTGATCATTCTCGCCATGGGTATCGGGCTATTCGCCCCGCCCTTTGGGGTTGGCTATTATGCCGCCTGCGCCATTGGACGCGTCGATCCGGCCGAAGGCATCAGGCCGATCTGGGGCTATCTGCTGGCGCTACTGGTAGGATTGATCGTCGTCGCCGTGTTTCCGTGGATCTCCATCGGATTCCTGTAGGCCGGCGCGTGAGGGAGGTGTCGATGAGTGAGCGGCAGAACCAGTACAATATCGGCCTCGACAAGACGCCCGCCAACTACGTGCCGCTGAGCCCGTTGAGCTTCCTCGCACGCAGCGCCGCGGTCTATCCCGATCATGTCAGCACGGTCTACGAGGGGCGCAGCTTCACCTGGCGCGAGACGCATGAGCGCTGCAAGCGCTTTGCTTCGTATCTTGCCGGCAAGGGCATCGGCGTCGGCGACACCGTCGCGGCGATGCTGCCGAACATTCCGGCGATGAACGAGGTGCATTTCGCCGTCCCCATGACGGGTGCCGTGCTCAACGCGCTGAACATCCGGCTGGATGCGCCTTCGATCGCATTTCAGCTCGACCATGGCGGCGCAAAGATCATTCTGGTCGACCCCGAGTTTTCCGCCGTGATCACCGATGCGCTGTCACAGATGAGTGGCCCAAAACCGTTCGTGATCGACGTCGACGATGCTGCCTTCAAGGGCGGCGGGCGCATCGGCGAGATCGAGTATGAGGCCGCGCTCGCGCAAGGCGATCCTGACTTCGCGGCGATCCTGCCGGGCGACGAATGGGACGCGATCGCACTGAGCTATACCTCGGGCACCACGGGCAATCCCAAGGGCGTCGTCACCCATCATCGCGGCGCCTATCTGAATGCCGTCAGCAATATTCTCGCAGGCCAACTCGGCCAGCATCCGGTCTATCTCTGGACGCTACCGATGTTCCACTGCAACGGCTGGTGCTTCCCCTGGACCATTGCGGCGGCTGCCGGCATCAATGTCTGCCTGCGCAAGGTCGAGCCGACGAAGATCTTCGAGCTGATCAAGCAGCACGGCGTCACCCACATGTGCGGCGCGCCGATCGTCTACAACACCCTGATCAACGCGCCCGATGCCCCGAAGGGCGGCGCCGCCCGCCATGTCGTCGGTCTGATCGCCGGTGCCGCGCCGCCGGTCGCGGTGCTCGAGGGCGCCGAGAGCATCGGCATCAAGCTGACGCACGTCTATGGCCTGACCGAGGTCTACGGCCCCGCCTCCGTCTGCGCCGAGCAGCCTGGCTGGGATGATCTGCCCGCCGCCGAGCGCGCCAGCCTGAAGCGGCGGCAGGGCGTGCCCTACCCGCTCGAGGAAGCCGTCACCGTCATCGATCCCCAGACCATGAGGCAAGTGCCGCGCGACGGCGAGACCATCGGCGAGGTCATGTTCCGCGGCAACATCGTGATGAAAGGCTATCTCAAGAACGACAAGGCGACCAAGGAAGCCTTCGAGGGCGGCTGGTTTCACACCGGCGATCTCGGCGTGCTCGATGCGCATGGTTACGTCATCATCAAGGATCGCTCCAAGGACATCATCATCTCCGGCGGCGAGAACATTTCCTCCGTCGAGGTCGAGGACATCCTCTACAAGCACCCCGCCGTGCTGTTCGCCGCCGTGGTCGCAAAGCCCGATCCGAAATGGGGTGAAGTGCCTTGCGCCTTCGTCGAGCTGAAGGACGGCGCGAGCGCGAGCGAAGCCGACATCATCGCCTTCTGCCGCTCGCATATGAGCGGCTTCAAGACGCCGAAGGCCGTGGTGTTCGGACCGATCCCGAAAACGTCAACGGGAAAGATCCAGAAATTCCTGCTGCGCAACGAAGCGGGATCGGCGAAGGCGATCTCGGCCTGAGCCGATTCCATGAGTCTGGCAACGCATTGAGCGGCCCCTGCCGTCCTAATTGCTTGATAAAGCTGGACAGGCAAGGCAACGTCCAGCCGGAATCGCCGACATCAATCCGGCGACCGATCCCGCTCAGCCTTCGCCGGTGAAGGCGAAGCTCCCTATCGAGGCTTTATGGCAGCCATCCCCGCCGACAAGTTGAAGCTCTTTCGCATCCGCCGCGCGCCAAAAGGTGGCCGCAAGGCAGCGCCGGGCCCGGACATCGAGGGAAAAATCCTCGATGCGGCAGAGTTCGTCTTTGGGCATTTCGGCTTTCGCGGAGCGACGACGGCACTGATCGCTAAAAAAGCATCGATCGCGAAACCCCACATTTACTATTATTTCGAAGACAAGGAGGATCTGTATCGCGCGGTGCTGGAACGTGCGATGAACATGTGGGCACGAGACATGGACAGTCTCGACATGACGTCCGATGTCGAGACCATCCTCGTGCGCTACATCAGCAGGAAGATCGATTTCTCGCGAGATCACCCGCATCTGTCGCGCATCTATGCCAACGAAATCATCAGCGGCGCTCAATTCATCGGCAGCTTCATTGAAAAAGTCTCGACCCCGTTGCTGCTCGACAAGGTCAAGACGCTCGACCAATGGACCGCCAGCGGGGCGATTCGGCCGATCAGCGCCGTCGATCTTTTCTTCTGCATCTGGGCGATGACCCAGGCCTATGCCGATTATTCCAGCCAGATGATCATCATGAAAGGTAAGCGACAGCTCGAAGAGGCCGACTACACCGCGGCCAAGGCGACGATCGTCCAGCTCGTTCTCGGCGGACTTGGTCTTTCGGGCCCTGCCGAGGCTGGCGCCTAGCCCTTTGTTCGGCCGTTCGTTTTTCGCCAGCGGCCCTGTTTCCCCCCGCCGCCATTACGCTCACGTGCGGGACATCCTAGCCAGAACCGCACTGGATTTTCGGTTGCAGCGAGGCGTTTTGCGCCGGTAGCCGGCGCCAGATCCGAAATTCGTGTTTGTAAAAATATTTTATCGATCGTAAAATGATTTTATCGATCGTTATAAAATGGCATGTCGCTTGCTTCGACCCGATCTTCCGCAAAGTGCGAGCACCCATAGCAGGGACTGCGGCTTCCAACGCCGTTGCCCTGCGCCAGCAAATCCGAGGTAGAGGACATGTCATCCAACAGCGGCGACGTTCCCACGCTGATCATCACCGGCGCCCATCCAAAGCTTTACAATCACGACCTTGCTCCAACCGCGCCTGAGGGCCGAACCTGGGGTGTCTTCAGCCTGTTTGCGATGTGGATGTCGGACGTCCATTCCGTGGGCGGCTACACATTCGCGGCGAGCCTGTTCTTTCTCGGCCTGACAGGCTGGCAGGTGCTGATCTCGATGCTGGTGGGTATCACGGCGGTCTACTTCCTGATGAACCTGATCGGACGGCCCTCGCTACGCTACGGCATTCCGTTCCCGGTCGTGGCCCGCATCTCGTTCGGGGTGATGGGCGCCAATCTCGCCGCCATGGTGCGGGGCGTCGTCGGCATTGTCTGGTACGGCGTGCAGACCTACTTCGCCTCGAAGGCGGTGCAAGTCCTGATCGTCACTCTGATGCCGTCGGCCGCCGATCTCACGCACAACAGCATCGCCGGCCTGTCGACGCTCGCATGGTTCAGCTTCCTTTTCATGTGGCTGTTCCAACTTCTCATCTTCCTCAGCGGGATGGAGCGCATCCGCCGCTTCATCGATTTCTGCGGACCCGTGGTCTACGTCGTCATGTTCGCGTTGGCGATCTGGATGTTATGGCAGGCCGGTTTCTCAAGCCTGTCTCTTCAACTCAGCCCGCCGGCCGCCACAACCGCGGCGACGATTGGCGTGATGGCGAATGCCGCGATGCTGATCGTGGCCTACTTCTCGGCGCTCCTGCTCAATTTCGGCGACTTCGCCCGGTTCGGCAAGGATGAGCGAGCCATGAAAACCGGCAATCTGCTCGGGCTTCCCGTCAATTTCCTGGTCTTCTCGATCATCACAGTGATCGTGACGGCCGGTACGCTGAAGGTGTTTGGCGAGGCGATCATGGATCCAGTGCTGATCGTGGAGAAGATCGGCAATCCGTTCGTCGTCGTTATCGGATCGATCACGTTCATCGTCGCGACGATGGGCATCAACATCGTCGCGAATTTCGTTTCGCCGGCTTACGACATCTCCAACCTGAATCCCCAGCGCATCAATTTCAGGCTGGGAGGCCTCATCACGTCGATCCTGTCGGTACTCGTCTGCCCCTGGCTGTTCGTGGCCAGCCCGTCGGCCATCACGCTGTTCGTCAGCATCTTCGGCTCTGCGCTCGGGCCCATGTTCGGCATCATGATCGCCGACTACTATCTCGTGAAAAAGGAAATCGTCGTGCTGGAGGACCTCTATACAATGTCACCAGCCGGTGAATTCCATTACGACGGCGGCTGGAACTACAAGGCGCTGATTGCACTTGCGGTGTCCGGCACTCTGTCGATCGGACTCTCGCTGGCAGGCGCCTATGGACTGATCTTCAACGTCGGCGACTGGGGTTGGCTCATCGGGGCCACTGCCGGCGGACTGATCTACCGAGCCCTCTCGAAGGAGCAAAGGCCGGTTTCCGTCATTGTCGGGGCGGGCGAATGACGTTCGAAGTTGCGGATCCATCGCCATGTGGGCGGCGGCCCCGCAATACTCTTGGCATGCGCGTTCGGTCGAACGCGCATGCTACCCAGATACGACGTCGCGATGATCGGTGGCGATATCGCTACCTGCTGCGAGCCCCTTCGCCAGTCTGGACTGGATGCAGGTCTGCAACCGCTTCCTCCAGGATGGTAGCAACCTCCAGCAGCGAGATCACCAAGCGCGGCGTGCGCCTCAGCCTGTCGTCGATCGCGGCGGCGAACAGATCGTTCCGCTTCCGGCTACCGAGCAATCGCCACCGTCCAAAGGCGATCTTGTGGACGTTCCCGGAAACATATCCGACCGAGGCCCATAATTGCTCGGATTCCAGCAGGAGCTCGCCTGCCATCCGATCCATCACTGTGACGATCGCGAGCAGATCATCGGTCACGGTCGCCAGACCGAGCGCGCGGCTGCCCGGATTGTCGTCATGTGAACTCCGCTCGATCGAGGCCCTCGATAATGTCCTGGCCTGCAATCCGGCGAGTTTGTCCACAAGCGCGGCGAACCGAGAACGGGCCGCGCGGACGATATCTTCCAGGAAAGACAGATTGGTCTGCGCCGACCCCGACACGACGTGCGGTTTGATCGTTTTGAAATACATCAATGCTCCCGGAGGCAACCAACGTGAAAGTTGAAGTGTTGCCTAGATCTAAGGTCATCCGACCCGAGGTGCTTGAACGTCCTGAGCCACGATTGATCGAAACCGGCCTGGAAGGAAATCAGGCAAGGGCCTCAAAACCGAACGCAGAGTGGGTCGGTCGTGTTCGGCCGCGCAGTGGAGACACATCATGACCGATGATGGCCTCTACGGCGACCGGCTTGCGAAGCTATTTCCAATGATCAGCGAGCCGAGCTCGGGCCTCGTCAAGTCGCTACAAAAAGGAACGTTCGCCGCGGTGCGGATGGCATATTCCGGACCGGTCGGCGATCCGACGCTGCCATCGCCTCCGGACGAGGCCTTCGCACTTTGCCTTCGGCTGCAGCATCAGAGAGCGGAGTCGTGGCTGGATGGCCGATATGCGCTCAAGGGCGCCTTGAAAGACGAGACGAGCATCTACGATCTGCGATGTGAAACGGTCGTTCATTTCCGCGATCCCTTTGACTTTCTCTACCTGTATCTACCGCACGGCACGCTAAATGAATTGGCGAGCCAGCTTGATCTTGGTCGCGTCGAATATGACGTTGTCGCGGGCGCGAACTTCCTGGATCCAGTCATGGCTCATCTGGGTGCTTGCCTTCTGCCGGCGCTCGAAAGACCGCATGAGGCCAACGAGCTTTTCGTGGGCCACGTCGCGATGGCGCTCAACACGCATTTTCTCAAGACCTATGCCGTCGGCCAACCTCGCAATCGCTCTCACCGCAGCGGATTGGCGCCATGGCAACTTCGGACCGCGAAGGCACTCCTTCGCGCAAATCTCGATGGCGAGATCGCGTTGGCCCGAATTGCCGCTGAGTGTGGCGTGTCAGCCGCCCACTTCGCCCGAGCATTCAGAGTCAGCACGGGAACACCGCCGCATCGATGGTTGATGAATCAGCGTATCGAGCAAAGCAAGAGCCTGCTGGCAAGCTCGCCCCTATCGCTCACGGAAATCGCCATCAAATGCGGCTTCGCGGATCAGAGCCATTTTACCAGAGCGTTCTCAGCAGCAACGGGTGCCACGCCAGGACGCTGGCGACTGGTCCGCAAAGCTTAATCCCGGATGACCATGTCCAGGAACGCAGCGGCCGTGTCGCCGGTGCGAGGTTTTCGGCTCCGCTCCCCGGAGCGCTCCCACCAGCAAGGCCGTGCTGCGTTACGCCTGGTGATCTTGCCTGGTAGACAATTGCCGCTGATACGGGAGAGACCTTCCGCTCGCGTCGCGAAAGCGAACGGAAGATATTCCTGCCCTCACATCTTCTTGTAGGCGTCAACCAAAGCCTGGCCGTCGGCTCCCGCCTTCTTGAGCCAGTCGGCGGTGAGCTGTTCGCCGATCTTCTGGAAGCCGGCCTTCAGGGCCGGGCTCGGCGGCTCGACCGTCATGCCCTTAGCCTTGAGCTGATCGATGTACCAGGTGCTCTTGTCCTGCCAAGCCTTCCAGCCGCGGGTTTCCGCGGTCGCGGCGGCCTTGAGGATGGCCTCCTGGGTCGGCTTGTCGAGCGCCTCGAACGCAGCCTTGTTGACGAAGGTGTAGTCCTTCGGGATCCAGGCTTGCACGTCATAGAAGTACTTCAGCGACTCCCATGCCTTCGCATCGTAGCCTGTGCCGCCTGACGACATGAAGGAGTTCACGACGCCGGTCGCAAGTGCCTGCGGCAGCTCGGCGGCCTGAATGGTGACGGACTGCGCACCGACCAGTTCGCCGATGCGCGCAGTTCCAACGTTATAAGCCCGCCATTTCAGGCCCTTCATGTCTTCGATGGTCGCAAGCGGCTTGCTGACATAGACGCCCTGCGGCGCCCACGGCACGACAAACAGGAGCTTGAGCCCCTGCGCCTCCAGCTTCTTCGTAATCAGCGGCTTCGACGCCTGGTACAGCTTCATGGCGTCCGGGAAGCTGGTCGCCAGAAACGGCACGACGTCGACCCCGAATACCGGATCCTCGTTCTCGTGGATCGACAGCAAGACTTCGCCCATCTGCGCCTGCCCGGTCATCACCGCGCGCTTGATGTCGGGCGCCTTGAACAGTGAGGCGCCCGGATGGACCGTGATCTGGAGCTTGCCGGACGTGGCGGCTTCGACGTCCTTGGCGAAGGCAACGAGGTTCTCGGAGTGCGGATTGTCGGCCGGATACGCCGCCGGCAGATTCCATTTGGTCTGAGCCAAAGCGGGTGTCGCGGCCAGCACGGCGCCGGCGATCAGGGATGCGCGGAATAAACGAGACATCATCGGGCTTCTCCTCACAGTCAATTCAAACGGTACGCTCAGTCTGGGAAAGCGAGCTTGGGCAAGAACATCACGATCTGCGGATATTCCGTGATGATGAACACGGCCGCGAGCAGCAGCACGAAGAACGGGAACGCCGCCCGCGCGACGGTCAAGGTATCACGCCCACTCATGTTCTGGAGCACGAACAGATTGAAACCGACCGGCGGCGTGATCTGCGCCATCTCGACGTGGATGATGAGATAGACGCCGAACCAGACCAGGTCGAGACCGGCCTGCTTGACCATCGGCAGCACGATCACGGCGGTCAGGACGATCATCGAGATGCCGTCGATCAGGCATCCCAGGATGATGTACATGATGCTCAGATACAGCGCGAGCATGCCCGGCGTGAGCTGCTGGCCCTGGACCCAGGTGGCGAGAGCCGCCGGAATGCCCGTATAGGCCATCGCTGCGGTCGTGTAGGCAGCGCCCGCCAGGATCAGCATGATCATGCAGGTCAGGCGCGTCGCGCTCATGATGCTCTCGAGGAAGTTCTTGCGCGTGAGCGTGCGGCTCCACCACGCCAGCAGCAGCGCGCCCGAAACGCCCCAGGCGGCGCATTCGGTCGCCGTCGCAAAGCCGAGCACGAGCGAGAGGAAGACCGCCAGGATCAGCAACAGGCAGGGCGCAAGCCTGGCCGACTCGCGCAGCTTCTGGCGAAACGGCATCGGGGGATCGCGCGGCGGAATCTTCTTCGGGTTCAGCAGCGACCAGATGATGATGTAGCCGGAATAGAGCACCATCACGAGCACGCCGGGCAGAAAGCCGCCGAGGAACACCTGAAGCACGGAGACATTCGCCGTGACCGCATAGACCACCATCGGGATCGACGGAGGGATCAGCAGGCCGAGCGTGCCGGAGCCAGCGAGCGAGCCGAGACTGAGGCCCTTGTCGTAACCGCGCTTGTCCAGTTCGGGCAGCGCGATCTTGCCGATGGTTGCACAGGTCGCCGCCGATGAGCCCGACACCGCCGCGAAGATGCCGCAGCCGATCACGTTGACATGGGTCAGACGCCCCGGCAGCCACTGCACCCAGGGCGACAGGCCTCGAAACATCTCCTCGGATAATTTAGTGCGGAAGAGGATCTCGCCCATCCAGATGAACAGCGGCAGCGCGGCGAGCGTCCATGACGAGCTTGCGCTCCATGTCGTGGTCGCAAGCACCGAGCCGAGCGGCAGGCTCGTGGTCAGCGCCATCGCTACGAAGCCGACGAGGCCGAGCGAGACCGCGATCCAGATGCCGCTTCCCAGCAGCACGATCATGACGCCGAGCAGAATGAACGACAGTTCGATCATGCCGAGATTGGCCATCGTCAACCTCCGCCGCCCTGTGAGATGCGTTCGATGAATTCGTCCGGGGTCTCGTCCGGCGAGCCCTTCTCGTAGCTCGGCCGGTTGCCGCTGACGACACTGACCATTTCATCAATGAGCGCGATCGACAGGATCACGAGTCCGCCGGAAAACCCGAGCTGCGGAATCCAGAGCGGAAGCGCGACGACGCCCTGCGCCACGTCGTTGAAGCGCCAGGAATCGTAGGTCATCTGCACGGCATGCCGGGTGAAATAGAGGATGAAAGCAGCGGCAATGCCGAGGGCCACGACCTCCGCAACCTGTTTGGAGCGCCCATGCAAACGCTCCAGCAGCAGGCCGACCCGGATCATCTCGCCGCGCTTGAAGGTGTGAGCGAGGCCGAGGAATGCCATCGCGGCCATGCACCAGGAGGCGAAATCATCGCCGGCGGGAATGTTGACCGCAAACTGGCGCCCGATCGACATGATCATCATGATTGCAAAGATCGCAACCATGAAGGCGCCGGCGGCGTAGCCCGCACCGAGATAAAGGAGATCCAGCGCGCGTCGCACCGGTCCCCGGCTCGTGACATCGTCCCCTGCCAACGCGATCCCCATCCTCACACGAGGCGATTCAGACGGTCCCGGCGATCGCACGTCGCGCGCCGGTCCTGCATGAATATCGCCCCTGCCCAGCGCCCTGTCTTTCAGACGTTAGATCAACATGATGGGGCCAGCGCAAGCAAGGAGTATGCCGGCTCTCGCCGGAATTTCCACCGCAGGTTCAGCGGGTCTCGAGCCGCAGCCCGTCATACGCGGGCACCACTCCCGCCGGCAGCGACTGCCGGATCACCTCATAATCGACGTCGGCCGTCATGTTGGTGATGACGGCGCGCTTCGGCTTGAAGCGCTCGATCCAGGACAACGCGTCGTTGATGCTGAAATGGCTGACATGGCTGGTGTAGCGCAGGCCATCGACGATCCAGAGATCCAGATTTTCCAGGGCGCCCCAGCTCTCGCGCGGGATGTCGTTGAGGTCGGGTGTGTAGGCGGCATCGCCGATGCGATAGCCCAGCGCAGGAATGTTGCCATGCTGCACCAGGAAGGCGGTCATCGTCACCGGGCCGCCCTTCCCCTGGATGGTCTGGCTTTCACCAGCCTCGATCGACTGCGCCGTCAGGATCGGCGGGTAATCGCTGCCCGCCGGCGAGACGAAGCAATAGGAGAACCGCGACATGATGTCGTTCGCAGTCGTCTGGTTGAGATACGTCGGAATCCGCCGGCGCATGTGCATCACCACCGAACGCAGATCGTCCATGCCATGGGTCTGATCGGCGTGCTCGTGGGTCAGGAACACTGCATCGATGTGGTCGACATTGGTCGAGAGCAATTGCTCGCGCAGGTCCGGCGAGGTGTCGATCACGATACGCGTGGTGCCCTCGTCTGATGTCTGCTCGACCAGCAGCGAACAGCGGCGACGGCGGTTCTTGGGATTGTTGGGATCGCAGGCACCCCAGCCGAGTGCCGGGCGCGGCACGCCGGCGGAGGAGCCGCAGCCCAGGATCGTCAGCGTCAGCGTCATGCGGCTCCCAGTTCTAAGCTTTCACCCTGGAGAACAGGCGAAAGAAGTTTTCGCTTGTCTGGCGCGAGATCTCGTCAAACGACACGCCGCGTGTTTCGGCGAGCACTTTTGCGACCTCGACCACGTAGGCCGGTTCGTTGCGCTTGCCCCGGAACTTGCCCGGCGCAAGATAGGGCGAATCCGTTTCAACCAGAATACGGTCGGACGGGAGTTCGGCCGCAAGCGCGCGCAAGGCCTCGGACTTCTTGAAGGTCAGGATGCCCGTGAAGCCGATATAGAGCCCGAGCGAGACCGCCTTCAGCGCCAGCTCGCGCCCGCCGGTGTAACAATGCAACACCGCGCGAAACGATCCCTTTGCCGTCTCCTCTTCCAGGATACGGCCGCAATCCTCATCCGCCTCGCGGGTGTGGATCACCAGCGGCAAGCCGGTGGCGCGGGCGGCGGCGATGTGGGCACGAAAGCCCCTCGCCTGCGCCTCCGGCGAGCCGTTGTCGTAGAAATAGTCGAGCCCGGCTTCGCCGAGCGCGACGACCTTGGGGTGCTGCGTCAGTGCGATCAGCTCGTCCGGCGCGATGCCGTCTTCCTCGTCCGCGTTGTGCGGATGGGTGCCGACCGAGCAATAGACGTCGTCGTAGCGCTCGGCGATGGCCAGAAGCTGGTTCAGCTTTCTCACCCGCGTCGAAATGGTGACCATGCGGCCGATACCAGCCGCTCGCGCCCGCGACACGATCCCGTCGAGATCCTCCGCAAAGTCCGGAAAATCCAAATGGCAGTGGCTGTCGACCAACATGGTGCGAACGCCCTCAGGCTGCCGGCTCGATGTAGCGCGGGAAGGCCGGCGTCGGCGCGGGCAGCGTCGTACCTGGCGCGATGCGCGTTGCGCCGCCGAGCGCAGCGAAGTTGCGCTCCCCTTCGGGGATCCCGAGGCTGTTCAGCAGCAATCCCGAGGCCGTCGGCATCGCCGGCTGGGCCAGGATCGCGATCTGGCGCACGACTTCGGCGGTGACATAGAGCACCGTCCTCTGCCTGACAGGATCGGTCTTGGCGAGCGCCCACGGCGCTTCGCCCGCGAAATAGCGGTTGGCTTCGGCGACCACAGCCCATACGGCATTGAGCCAGTGATGGATTTGCTGCGTCGCCATCGCTTCGCGAGACGCCGCGAGCATGCCGTCAGCTTGTGACAGGATCGCCTTGTCGTTGTCGCTGAACTCGCCGGGCTCCGGGAGCACGCCGCCGAGCTGCTTGGCGATCATCGACAGCGAGCGCTGCGCGAGGTTGCCGAGATCGTTGGCGAGATCGGCATTGATGCGCGCGACGATGGCCTCGTGATTGTAGTTGCCGTCCTGGCCGAACGGGACCTCGCGCAGAAAGAAATAGCGCATCTGGTCGACGCCGTACTGGTCGGCGAGGTTGAAGGGATCAACCACGTTGCCGACCGACTTCGACATCTTCTCGCCCCTGCTGAACAGGAAACCATGGGCATAGACCCGCTTCGGAAGCGGGATCCCGGCCGACAGCAGGAAAGCCGGCCAGTACACCGCATGGAAGCGGATGATGTCCTTGCCGATGATGTGCACGTCGGCAGGCCAATAACGCCAGTTCTTGTCGCTCTCGTCGGGGAAACCGACGCCAGTGATGTAGTTGGTGAGCGCGTCGACCCAGACATACATCACGTGCTCTTCGTCGCCGGGCACCTTGACGCCCCAGTCGAACGTCGTGCGCGAGATCGACAGATCGCGCAGGCCGCCCTTGACGAAGCTCACCACCTCGTTCTTGCGGGAGTCGGGGCCGATGAAATTGGGCTGCGTCTCGTACAGCTTGAGCAGCCTGTCCTGATAGGCCGACAGGCGGAAGAAGTAGCTCTTCTCCTCGACCCATTCGACCGGGGTGCCCTGCGGCCCGAGCCGCACGCCGTCGTCGTTCAGGCGCGTCTCGTCCTCCGCGTAATAGGCTTCGTCGCGCACGGAATACCAGCCGGCATAGATGTCGGCATAGATATCCCCGTTCGCTTCCATGCGCCGCCATATCTCCTGGCTGGAGCGATGATGCTGTTCCTCGGTGGTGCGGATGAAACGGTCGAACGACACGTCGAGGCGCTCGTCCATCTGCTTGAAGCGGCCGGCATTGCGGGCTGCTAGCTCCGAGACGGACATTTTTTCGCTGGCCGCGGTCTGAACCATCTTCTGGCCGTGCTCGTCGGTGCCGGTCAGGAAGAACACGTCCTTGCCGTCGAGCCGCGCGAACCGCGCCAACGTATCGGTCGCGATCGCCTCGTAGGCGTGGCCGATATGTGGGCTGCCATTGGGATAGGCGATGGCGGTCGTGATGTAGAAGACGTTGTCGCGCGCGGGGACGGCCATGGGCGTGTTGGCCTGCGGCGCTGCGATGGACTTCGGCGCGCGCGGAGCCTTGGGCTTCGAGACATTGGGCTTCGGCGGCGCGGCGACAGGAGCTGGTGTGGCGGTCACGGCAGGCGTAGCCACCTTTGCCGTCTTGGCTATCTTCTTCGCCGAAGCCTCTTTTTTTGCCGAGGCCTTGGCTAGCTTTTTGGTCGCTGTCTTCACCGGCTTCTTTGCAACGACCTGCTTCTTCGCCGTCTTCGCGGCGCTCTTCCTCCCGCTTTTCTTGGCGGCTGTCTTTTTGGTCTTCGTGGCTTTCTTGACCTTTTTGGCAGCTTTGGGTGTGCGCGCCTTCACGGCCTTCTTCGCGGCTTTCTTGACGGCCTTCGTGGCAGCCTTCTTCTTGCTGCTCTTGCCCTTGGCGGTTTTCTTAGCTCGCGCTGCCACGACGAATTCCTTTACCGGCTTCTCGAAATTTGGAAACGAACCTGCGTTAGTTTATCGTCTTGAGCATGGCCCCATCGGAAAACCGCTGCACAGTTTTCCGGATCATGCTCTAGCGCGTCGCGTCCGCCAGCCAGCCGAACACCGAGAAAACCAAGGGCTTTCGCTCCAGATTGTAGGTTTCGGTGTCGCGCGCGGCGCGGACGATCTTTTCCCATACCTCAGCTAGGCGCGCAAGGCGCGGCAGATTCTGGTTGGCATTGGCCTCGTCGGCGTGCAGGCGTTCCGCGATCCAGCGATCGATGCCGTCGATGAAGGCGGCAAGCGCAACGCGGTCGCTGGTGCCGAGCGATTCGCCGAGCGTGTGCAATTCGCGCGGATCGACCTGCGGCAGCCGCGCCAGCAGCGCGGCCGTGCGCTGCTGGAGCTTCAGGGCGTCACCGCCGAGCAGCGTCAGCGCCCGCGCGACGCTGCCCTCGGACGCCTCCGCCGCCTCGCGCAACGCCGGATCATTCGGGTCGAGATCGGCAGCTGTTGCGGCTGCAGCAATCACGTCGTCGGTTGCGAGCGCGCGCAGGCGCAGCTTGCGGCAGCGCGACTGGATTGTGGCGAGCACACGCGCCGGCGCGTGGCTCACCAGCAGGAACAGCGATTGCTGCGGCGGCTCCTCGAGAATTTTCAGCAGCGCGTTGGCGGCATTCGGATTGAGCTCGTCGACGGTGTCGACGATGCAGACACGCCAGCCTTCGGCCGCTGCGGTCGAGCCGAAGAAGCCGATCGTCTCGCGCGTCTCGTCCACGGTGATCACGGTGCGCATCACGCCGCGATCATTGGCGGTGCGCTCCAGCGTCAGCAGGCCACCATGCGAGCTCGCCGCCACCTGCCGCGCCACGGCGTCATCACGATTGATGGCGAGGTCTTCGGCGCGCTGCACGAAGGGAGCGGACGGCTGGCCGTGAGCGAGCACGAAGCGCGCCATCCGATATGCCAGCGTCGCCTTGCCGATGCCTTGCGGCCCGCCAATCAGCCAGGCATGCGGGATGCGCCCGCTGCGATAGGCGGCCAGCAGCGCGGTCTCGGCCTCGCGATGGCCGAACAGAACGCTCGTCTCGCGCGGATGAGACATGGCAGTTTCGCGCTCGGTCTGACGCGGGCTCATATGGACACCACCGATGCCGGCGTCGGAAGCAGGCGATCGCGCAGCGCGGTCCAGACGCGCCCGGCAACCGTGTCGGGGTCAGAATTGGCGTCGATCAGCACGCAGCGCGCAGGATCGTCCGCCGCGATCTTGCGATAGGCTTCGCGCAGGCCCTGATGGAAACCGAGCTTCTCGGCCTCGAACCTGTCTGGCGTGCCGCTGCCGCGGCGAGCGGCCGCGCGCTGCAAGCCGATCTCGACCGGCAGGTCCAGAATGATGGTGAGGTCCGGTTTGAGATCGCCGATCGTGACCCGCTGCATCGCGTTGATCAGCGCCGCCGGCACCTGGCCGAGGCTGCCCTGATAGGCCCGCGTCGAATCGGCGAAGCGGTCGCAGAGCACCCAGGTGCCCTGGTTGAGCGCAGGCTGGATCACGGTGCGGACATGGTCGTCGCGGGCCGCCGCGAACAGCAGCGTCTCGGCCTCGGGTCCGAGCAGCTTGCCCATGCCTGACAGCACGAGGTGGCGCATGATCTCCGCGCCGGGCGAGCCCCCCGGCTCGCGGGTGACGAGGATGCGCATCCTGGCCGCCTTGAGACGGTCGGCGAGCTTCTTGATCTGGGTCGACTTGCCCGTGCCCTCGCCGCCTTCAAAGGTGACGAAACGCCCGCGTCCGGACGGCCACTTGACCGCGCTTTCACTCATGATCAGAGCTTCTCGGCGCCCGCACGGAACATGCCGATCACGAGCTCGCTGGCGCCGTCGATTGCACGCCGTACGGTCGAGCCGGTGCCGATCGCGTCAGCGGCATAGACCGGCGTCTCCACCGCGATGTTGCCGCTGCGCCAGACCCTGACCAGCCCGACCTTCTGCCCAGCCTCGACCGGCGCGCGCACCGGACCGCTATAGACGACGCGCGCGATCAGCTTGTCGGTGCCGTTCTTGTGCACCATCACTTTCACGGGCGTCTTGGCGACCAGTTTCACCGAGCGGCTCTCGCCGCCGAACACCTTGGCGTAGCCGACGGGCTGATCGGCCGCGATCAGGGTGCGGGTCTCGAAATTGCGAAAACCCCATTCCAGCATCTTCTTGGCTTCGGTGGCGCGATCTTCGGGGTCTTCCAGCCCGTTGACGACGACGATCAGCCGCGTGCCGTTCTGCACCGCCGAGCCGACCATGCCGTAGCCACCTTCCTTGGTGTAACCGGTCTTCAGACCGTCGGCGCCTTCCATGGAATTGAGCAGCGGATTGCGGTTGGGCTGGCGGATCTTGTTCCAGGTGTATTCCTTCTCGCCGAACAGTTTGTAGAATTCGGGAAAGTCGAGAATGATGTGCCGGGCAAGGATGCCGAGCTCGCGCACCGTCATCTTGTTTGCGGGGTCGGGCAAGCCGTTGGAATTGCCGAAGGTCGACTTCGTCAGGCCAAGCTCACGGGCGCGCTTGGTCATGAAGTCGGCGGCGAAAATCCGTTCGTTGCCCGCCATGGCTTCGGCCAGCGCAATGCAGGCATCGTTGCCGCTCTGGATGATCGCCCCGTGCAGGAGATCGTCGACCGTGACCTTGCTGTTGATCGCGGCGAACATGGTCGACCCGCCGGAGGGTGCGCCGCCCCTGCGCCAGGCGTTCTCGCTGATCCGGTATTCGTCGGTCAGCTTGATGTCGCCCTTCTTGATGGCGTTGAAGACGACCTCCGCGGTCATCAGCTTCATCATGCTGGAGGGGGCGCGCAGTTCGTCGGCGTTCTTCTCGAACAGCACGCTGCCGCTGGAGGCCTCGATCAGGATCGCGGTCGGGGCGTCGCCGTCGAAGCCGGCATCATCTGTTTTCTTGGCGCCCTGGACGCTCTGGTTGGCGGCGTAGAGCGCCCCGCCCCAGCCAATGGCCGCCACCAGAGCCGTCGCGATCAGCCCGCGCGCCAGCGCTCCGGCGGTGAACCGGGTGCGCCCAAACGAGGAAAGATGAAATTCCATGGCCAAGCCCTGAGAGCGGCGTTCTAACAGTTGGAGCGGGTGCGAACAACACGGGGTGGTCTTGTCCCGAGATTGCACGATTCTCGTCCCGCCCCTATCGTGGCACCTCAGATTTTCTGACCAAACCCCTGAAACAAGGCGGAAAAGCGATGTCCTCCACCCGCGTGATCAAGGCCAACGGCATCGATCTGTTCATCCGTGAAGCCGGTCAGGGTCCGCTGGTGGTGCTGTGCCACGGCTGGCCGGAACTCTCCTATTCCTGGCGCCACCAGATCCCGGCGCTGGCGCAGGCCGGGTTTCGCGTCGTCGCCCCTGACATGCGCGGCTACGGCCAAAGCTCAGCGCCGCCCGAGGCGACGGCCTATTCGATCTTCGACACGGTCGGCGACATCGTCGGCCTCGTGCAGGCGCTCGGCGAGAGCAAAGCGATGGTGGTCGGTCACGACTGGGGTGCTCCGGTGGCCTGGCACGCGGCGCTGTTCCGGCCCGACATCTTCACGGCGGTCGCCGGCCTGAGCGTGCCGCCGCCGTTCCGCGGCCGCGGCAAGCCGCTTGACCTCCTGCGCCAGGGCGGCATCACCAATTTCTATTGGCAGTATTTCCAGGCGCCCGGCGTTGCCGAAGCCGAGTTCGAGCGTGACGTCGCGCGCACCATGCGCATCGTGCTCGGCGGGCGCGGCCTTGCCGATCCCACCGCAGCCATGTTCGTGCTGGACGGCAAGGGATTCCTCGGCCACTGCAACCCGGAGGAGCCTCTGCCGGCCTGGCTCAGCGAGACTGACCTTGCCTATTTCACCGAAACCTTCCGCAAGTCCGGTTTTCGTGGCGGGTTGAACTGGTATCGCAACCTCGACCGCAATTGGGAGCTGACGGCGCCCTGGCAGGATGCGCAGATCCATCAGCCCTCGCTCTTCATTGCCGGTTCGAAAGACGCCGTCATCACCGGCCTGATCGGAGCCAAGCGCATCAACGAGCTCGAGCGCGTGCTGCCCAATCTGAAACGAAAGCTGATCATCGAGGGCGCCGGCCATTGGGTCCAGCAGGAGCGGCCCGATGAGGTGAATGCGGCGCTGGTGAGTTTCCTGAAGGAAAGCGCCGCTCAGTAGAGGCCGCGGCCGCTCAGGATGCCGCGGGCCTCGGCAGCGCCGTCCGAGGCGTAGGCGCCGGACGGTGTGCTCTCGGTGGCATAGCGGCCGTCCCCGTCATAGGACACGGCGCGGGCGTTCTGGAGCGCCCGGCCCCGGTTGCGGCTCGAGGCCGACATTTCCGAGGTCGCACTGAGTGAAGCCATGTCGGCGGAGGTGTTGCCGAGATTGTAGGGCCGTCCCTCCGGCGTCGGAACTTCGCCGCGCATGGCACCGCGGTTCGACGACGGCAGCTCCGGCACGAACGGCCTCGCCGAGGCGACACGGACCATCGAGGGCGACGGCGCCGGGGTCCCGGTGCGCAAGGTGGCCATCAGCTGGCGGTCGTCGGAGCCTTCCAGCGGCGCCCGCCCGACATATTCGACACGAACCTTGGCGATCCCATTGCCTTTGAATTCAAGCAGTTCGGCGGCCTTGTTCGAGACGTCGATGAGCCGGTTGCCGTGATAGGGCCCGCGGTCATTGACGCGGACGATCAGCGACTTGCCGTTCGAAACGTTGGTCACCCGCGCATAGGAGGGCATCGGCAGGGTCGGATGCGCCGCCGTCAGCGAGCCCATGTCGAACACTTCGCCATTGGCGGTCAGGCGGCCGTGGAAATCGTCGCCGTACCAGGACGCCATTCCCTCGGCGCGGTAGTTGACGTCCTCTTCGGGAACATAGGTCCGGCCACCCACCACATAGGGCTTGCCGACGCGGTAGGCGCCGCCGCCCTTCGGGACCGGATCACCCAAAGCCACGACCCGGGGGCTCGAGGACACGCCGTATTTCGGATCGACCCGGCTGGCGAATTTGTTGGAGGATGCGCAATTGGCAAGCGCAAGGCAGGTCGCGACCGCCGCAACACCGCGCGCGGCCCGCAAAACCGAATCTGACCGTCGGATCCCCATTCGCCCCAAATACCACTTTGCCGGAGGCGTACCTAACCCGCTTTGACTACGGGCAGCGCTGTCCGGTCCTTTGCTCCAAGGCGGCCCACCACCGCGTCGGAAGTGGTAACGATAACGCAACCCGAACACGGCGGAAATGGGGAGCCCACAACGATCCCGCCGGGATGGTAAACGGGGCGTATGCGTTCGCCCCGTTGAACTACGGGGCGCGGGCGCCCTGCTCTGTGCCACGGCTGGACATTCTGTTGCGCCAAATCCTCACTCCACCCCCATTGTCGCGCCGCTCCCTGGAATTCTTTTGACTGTGCAAGGCCGCCCGCGTTTTCTCGCGTGCAGGGCGGAATGGAATGAGACGATGATCGAGACGGTTTCGGCACTGATGGGTTTGGTAAGCGCGGGGATCTTCCTGGCCCACGCGTTTGAAGGTTACCGCACGAGGGCCTGAGGCACTCGCGCGGACGGCAAGCATCACCCTTTCAAGACGGCGCGTTCGGACATTTTTAATCGATCCGATCGAGCATCGCAGACGAGAGCGGCAGGTGTCCCATGCGCAACCATGACCTCGTATCCGATGGCTTCCTGGCATTGACCGCCGGCGGTTTGGTCTTGCTGTGCTCCAGCCTCGTGGCATTGGCCTTCGCCTGAGCACCCAGCACGAAAAATACGCTTACCGCAGTCCAAGCAGCGAACGCCGATAGAGGCTGTCGCGGGCTTCGCTCAAGCAGACGAAGCTGCCGGTAAAACCCTGGCCGTACCGCTTCTGGCTTTTGCCGTAGTAGACACCTTTGCTGAAATCGAGCCAGACGACCCGGTCGTGCGGGCAATGACGCTGCGCCTGCGCCTCGTAGCGAAATGGCGTCAGCGGTGTGGCCGATACCTCAGCGCCGCCGCAGCCGACCAGGATTGCAGCAGCGAGCGCGATCGCGCCGGGCCATTTGCCGAAGCTGCTGCTAGATACTCCGCAAGATAGTCCGCAAGCCACCACCCGCCTCCCGATCCTGGCCGTCGCACGAAGGCCGCTCGGGCACGATAGCACGAAACAGCACGGTCCTCGGAAAGCGACAGGCGCCTCACGTCTTCCGCGGGCCATCTTGTCGGGTTACAGGAAGCGGGATGATCTTGGTGCGAGGATGCTGCTGAATGTCGGTTGAGCCTGGACCCGAACTCCGCACCGAACCGCGCCTGCCATTGCCGCGCCTGGGCTTGATCGCGATGATCATCTTCGGCTCGCGCTGGCTGCAGCTGCCGCTCTATTTCGGTCTGATCGTGGCGCAATGCGTCTACATCGTGCTGTTCCTGAAGGAGCTCTGGCATCTGTCCTGGCACGCGATTGATCTCACCGAGCAGCAGATCATGATGAGCGTGCTGGCGCTGATCGACGTTGTGATGATCTCCAACCTGCTCGTGATGGTCATTGTCGGCGGCTACGAGACCTTCGTCTCGCGGCTCGACCTTCAGGGTCATCCGGACGAGCCGGAATGGCTCGGCCACGTCAACGCGAGCGTGCTGAAGATCAAGCTCGCCATGGCCATCATCGGCATCTCCTCGATCGCGCTCCTGCGCACCTTTATCGAGGCCGGCAATCTCGGGTCGAACCGCGCCGGATTCACCGAGACTGGCGTGATGTGGCAGGTGCTGATCCACCTCACCTTCATCGTCTCGGCCCTAGGCATAGCCTACGTCGACAAGCTCAGCGACTCCGGAATGCGCAAACATGCCGAGTAATGACCGCCCGCGCTCCGCCGATGGAGAGCTGTCTTTCAGGGCGGCACGCGCGGACGATGCGAAAGCGGTGTTCGACATCACCAAGGCTTCAATCGCAGGTCTGGCGCACGGATGCTATTCGCCGGCGCAGATCGAGAACTGGATGGGTGAGCGCACGCCCCGCTTCTACCAAGAGCTCATCGCCAGGGGACGCATGACCGTCTGCCTTCGCAACGGCGTCATCGTCGGCTTCGTCGACGCCGAGCCGGGCGAGGTCGCCCGATTGTTCGTACTGCCCGAGGCCGCCGGCTCCGGGCTTGGCCAGCGATTGCTCGACATCGGCGTCGCCCAGGCGCGTGACGGACATAGCGGACCAATCCGTCTCGAAGCCACGATCAATGCCGAAGTCTTCTACCAACGATACGGCTTCAGAAGCACTGGCAGAGGGCAATTCTCTCACGGCCTCGGCGGCGAGCCGATCGAGATCGTCTACATGGAGCTGTGAGCGCCGACGGCGCGCCGTTCAGGATTTTGCCGCGAGCTGCTGAACCGCCTGTTGCAGGCATTCCTGGAACTTCTGGCCGACCTGTTCGCGCGATACGCCCCTGGCGGCAAGATCGGCCGAGACTTTGCCCACGACGTCGTCCATCGACTGGTTCTCCAGATGGTCCGTCACCAACGCCGTCGCGTAGCTGGCCGCGGCATCGCCGCTGAGGCCGAGCTGGGTGGCGGCCCAGAGCCCGAGCAGCTTGTTGGACCGGGCCGTGGCCTTGAACATGAGTTCCTCGTCGTGGACGAATTGGGCCTCGAAGCCCTGCTCGCGCTTGTCGAACGTGGTCATGGTCAGCTCCATTTCGGTTTTCGCTGATCGGGGTCGGACTGGCTGGAAGCGAACGTCTCCGTGGTTCAAATCTGGATCGTTGGAAGCTTCCGGCGGAAGCCAAACGCCGTCAAGCCCGCTGGGCGTGCCCAGACCGGGTGTGTGCAGGTCACCCACCAGCTCTACGCCAGCCAACCCGGCTAGGCAGAGATGTTTACCATTGATTAAGCAGACTCAGCGCCCCATGGCCCGGAGACATCGAGAGCTGACGCATGAACAAAGAACTGCGGGAGTTTCGACGGCTTGAACGGGTCTGCCTTGAGCAGGCAGCCCTCTCCACCATGGACCTGGCGCGAAGCGGGTTGCTCAAGGTCGCCGACGATTGTCGCGTCGCAGCCGAAGCGATCGAGGCGCAATCGCCTCGCAGATCTTTCGCAACCGCCGTTCAGGCGCTGAAGCAGGCGTTGAGCGTGACGCGCGTCCCTCACCGGCACTGAGGCCGGCGCTCGCAGGCAAGGACATCTTTGACGGGGCGACAGCGCGCGGTCAGCCCTTGGCTTCCGTCTGTTCACGTGCCAACCGTTCGGCTCTCAGCCGCTCCTTGTTGGCATAAAACGCCTTCTGCGCCGCTTCATGATCGCGCATGGCTTTTTCGGCTTCGATACGGCGTGTCGCATCGCGCGCCTGCCGCTGTTCGGGGGTCAAGGGCTTGCGCCGGTAGGAAATGTCTTCCGTCATGGCCAGATAACGCGGGGGTCAGGAAAGGGTTCCCCTTGGTCCCGCCGGGCGGCAGCGTGGGCCGACTGCACAAATGTGCGAAAACAACCCCATGCACAGTAGCCAAGTCCTTCTGCAGAAAGAACTTTTCTATCGCGCTTAAGACGCGTTTGACCCGCCGGCGATCTCGATGTCTGCAATAACGGGCAAATGGTCTGAGTAAGCCCGCGCCCCTTCGTCGGTCCAAACCTTCCCGATCGGGCTGTCGGAGGTCGCATAGATCCGGTCAAGCCGCAGCAGGGGTAAATGCGACGGGAAAGTTCGCAGCCGCGTACGGTTTGGGCAGGCCTGCGCGAGCACGCGCCGCACCGATTTGATCCAGAACCAATCGTTGAAATCCCCGAGGACGACGGTCCTTCCGGGCTTCATCAGGCTCACCAGCGCGTGAGCCTGCGCATGGCGCTCGTGGATGCTCAAGCCGAGATGCGTGGCCACCACGCGGACATCGCCGACCGGCGTCAGCAGTCCCGCCGCGATCGCCCGGCGCGGCTCGCGCTCACGATACGACACGTCGACGATCTCGGGCGGGCCGGAGAATGGGAAGCGGCTCAGGAGCGTCTGGCCGTATTCGCCATCCGCCGTGACGATCGACTTGGCGTGAACACGGTGATCGCCGACGACACTCGCCAGCTTCGCAAACGGATCGTCAGATCGCGATCGCGAATCCACCTCCTGAAGCGCGACGACATCGGGAGCCCATTTGCGAATGATGGAACAGATACCTTCCAGATCGAACTTCGGATTGAGATTGAAGGTGCCATGCACATTCCACGTCATGAAGCGCATCGGCGCCATCATCGCCTCCCGGCGAGCCACGTCGCGACGAATTGCGCGCCGGCGCAGATCGCGAGCCAGCCCAGGAACGCCAGTGCGAGCAGCAATATGTTGACCCAGGACGCATTCCTGGCGAGATCTGCGATCTGAGCACCCAAAACTGCCATGGCGAGAATGCCCGGCGTCATGCCGAGCAGCGTTCCGACCAGGAAGTCACGCAGCGGCAGCGTGCTCGCGCCAGCCACGACATTCACCACCGAGAACGGCGCGATCGGAATCATCCGGATGACGACGACGGCCAGAATGCCCTTGCCGACAACACGCTCCTGGATGCGCGCGGTACGTCGTCCGAGCAAACGCTGCAGGCGCTCGCGGCCGAGTGCCCGTCCGATCGCAAACAGGACAAAGGCGCTGAGCACGACCCCCGTCATGGCGGTGACGAAGCCTAGCCATGGTCCGAGTGCGGCAGCAGTTGCCGCAATGAGCACGAGAACCGGAAACACGACCAGCCCGCCGACGACGAAAGCTGCAATCGCGAATGGCGGCCCCCAGACGGACTGCGAATAGGCGGACAGAAGCGACGACATCCGGCCCGCGTCGGCAAAATCGCTCAAGGACGTGTACGACCAGGCCATTGCGAGTCCGCAAAGCGCCACGGCTATCGAGACCATCCCGATGATCGTCTTCGTGCTCCACATGCGCGATGCCGCCCGCTCCAGATGAAGAGGCCGCTCAGGGTCCGCCACCGGCTGAACCATCGTGGCCAGAGCGCTGGTCAGGACCGAAGATTCCACGTCGCGCAGCGCCTTCGTCCCACCTTCTCTTGAGACGTCGTCCAGGAGCGCAAAAAGACGATCGTCGTTCTGCGCGACGGTCTGTTCATCGAGGCCGCAGAAATGGGCGATCAGGCGACGGCGGACCGAAGCGATGAAATTTCGATGCTCGTCCGATGTGGCTTCAAAGATCAGGTCACATTCGCTGTCGGCGCCCATCGATCGATTGTTTAGATTGGCCGAACCGATCCTCAAGATGAGATCGTCGACGATCATGAGCTTGCTGTGCACCATCACGGCCGCTTCCGTGTCCCCGTTCCCCGATACCGGATAGACGAAGCGGATGCGATCGGCGACGCCGGCCGAACTGAAGCAGTCGATGAAGGCGCCGCGGCCGTTCTGCATGGCCTGGGATTCCAGCCACGAGGAATGCAGTTTTGGCGTGACGACCACAACCCGAAGCGAAGGCACGCGCCGCATCTGCTCCGCCAATTCGCGCGCGATCTTGGTGGCGCTGGTGAACTGGTTCTCGATGTACACGAAGCTCGTCGCGGACCGGATCGCTGCGATCAACGAACGTTCGACCTCCCGGAGCGTCGAACCTGCCGGACAAACCACTTCGGTCCTGGCGATGCCCACCGGCATATGCTCAGCCTCGACCGGAACATTCGCCGGCCAGCGCAAGCTTTTCAGCGGGCGCCGATCGTCAATCTGTTGGCCTGCCGCGCGCCAGCGTTCCTCCGCGAGGTCGAACAGCCACGCCGCCGCATCCCCGTCGACCAGGCATTGAACATCATGAAACGGCAGGTATGGCTTGCCCTGGGGATCACAGCGCGACGCGTGATCGGCGCGATGATCACTCGTGTCCCAGCGCCTGATCGTCAGATCGAGCCCGCCGACGAACGCCAGTGAGCCGTCGACACAGACGATCTTCTGGTGTTGGGCCGACCCAAATGGAAGTGTGGAATCAAGATAAAACCGGACGCGGCCATCTGTGTCGGCGGTGAATTTCGCCGCGGAATTCCATTCCCTCTCGGAAGCGTAGAACGAGACAAAGTCCCAGATGAGAATGTTGATGCGCAAGGTGGGACGTCGCTGGACCAGCGCGCGCAGGAACGGGCCGAGCTGTTCCGGCAAGCCATCATCCGCTCGCCCGGACTCGCCGACCAGCCTGGTTTCACTATGGATATCCCAACCGACGATATAAACGAGGTCCTGCGCCTGCAGCAGGGCCTCCCGCAGGGCCGCGAAATAAGCGGCAGCATCGTTGAGAACCGCCACACGCCGCGCCTCGCACCGCCGCCAGACGGTGTCGCCGGGGATCAGGGTCGATGAGCTCTGAAGCAGGGAGGCCTCGCAATTTGCGTTCGCGTTGAAACGCGCTGAACGCGGAAGGGGTTCCCCAACCAGAACCAGGCTGACCGTTCGGCGTGTGCGGATTCCAGCGCCACAGTCTCCCCTCGCCGCTACTTGGTTCGGACAGTCTTTGCACCTGCGCCTTTCAAGGCGTCCGCAATCTTCTCGGGCGCATCGCCGTGAAAGTCCACGGAGACCTCGATTGGACCTTCCAGCTTCTGGTGCCCCTCCGGCGCAGGCGCGGCCTTGGCGTCAGGACCGGCGGTGCGTGTCCCCGACGTGTTCGCGCCACCGGCGGCCTGGACGAAGACGTCGCTTCGCGGCACGCCGCATTCCTGCACGACATGCTCAATCGCAAGCTCGGCGCCGCGGCGCGTGTCGAATTCTCCGATGATCGTACTTTCCAAGGGCGCCCTCCGTAGCTGGACGAGAGTGCGAACAACAGGCCAACCTGGGCCAGGTTCCTGAACGCGATTGCGTTCCTGGCAGCGTTTTAGGACGCGCGAACAAGAACCAATCCAAGAACCAATCCAAGAACCAATCATTGCGCGGGACGTTGAGTCCGCGATGTCAGACGCTTTTGATTATTTCCGGGCGCACGCGGTCCGGGCCCTTTGCAAGGCCCGGGCGATGCCGCGCGGACGAATGAAGCATCTCCAAACCGTCGTGGCCCGGATCTACCACCTGCTGACCAAAGAGGCTGCCTACGGGCCGAACCTGCAGCATATGGACGACTTCCGCGCAGCCCAGAAGCTCGAGAAATCGATCGACTGAACTGCAATGACGGTGAGGCTGCGTTCAGCTTCCCTTACGAGCTGTCCCTGCCTGCGACCCGCCAAGCCCGGGATTGATGGCGAGCGACGCACCGGCGGCGCCGCCGGCTTCATAGGCCGTCATCGATACCATCCGGCTGGCGCTGCGCTGGGTCCGCATCTTCAGGTCGAGTTTGTCGAACTCCGCATCGACCACCGAGGTCTTGAGAACCACCAGCCCGCGGCCGGCGCTTTCGTTGACCTGATCGCGACTGGCCTTGATCGCCACCAGCCTCTGCGCGATTGAGGCCACCATGCCGAGCGCGAAGGAAGCATTGGCCAGGTGCCGCTGCTGGTGCCGGAACCTGCTGTAGTCGATCGAAGTCTTGAAACGGCCGAGCTCGGCGCGCACGGCGCCGTCGATCAATTCAGCCAGATAATGCGCGACCTCGATATCCGCGCCGAGACCGAAGAACACATAGTGGTTCTCGCCGGCCGCGTTCTTCTCGCGCCAGACCCGACAATCGCAGAAATGAGCGATCGCGCCGATGCAGTCGTCCAGGGGAATACGCTTCTTGCGATGGGTCTCGTAAACCTTCCGTTCGCACGGTGACGCCCGCAGTTCGACGTCGGAGAGCGACAGATCATGGCGATCCAGCAGCTCGGCGACCTTGGCGGCCGCCGACAGCGCCTCGTCCTCGGTGCAGCCATTGGCGATCGTCTTGGCACGCAACGCCTGAATGCGGAGCTTCAGCTTGTCGAGCACGGCCGGATTGGATGTTGGATTCACGGATCACCTGCCCCGGAAAGCCTGACCGATAGACCCCCGGTCGGATCGACTGGCGGAAGGGGTGGGATTCGAACCCACGGTACCCTTGCGGGCACGCCGGTTTTCAAGACCGGTGCCTTAAACCACTCGGCCACCCTTCCGGAGCAACAATTTCAGAGGGTTAGCAGCGGCGCGAGCTGAACGAAAAAAGGCCGTTACTACCGCTTTACTACCCAACGTGGTCAGTGAGTGCTCTTTACGGTGAGACCCATAGCGCCGTCAACGCTCGACCCTTCGGACTGGCACCAAGTAAGACCTACAGGGGCTTCTGTTCCGGGAACTTGCCGAGCCACTCGCCGACTTCGTCAGGCGCGCATGACGTCCAGAAGTCAACGAAATCGTGCGTTTGAGATCGATCGATCGAGCATTCGGTCGCATAATTGCCGTCGAGGTTTCCAGATGAGCGAGCCACACGCCACCGGTGGGAAATCGGCCAGCAAAGGCGCCTATGGTGCGCATCTGGCAGCCAGTTTCCGTTTGCCCGAACCTCCCACCCATGTCCGTCGTACCTTGCAGCGAGGGACCATCGCTGTCTCGGTGCTGAGAGGAGGAGCCACAGGAAAGCCAAGCGGCTCGCTCGGTTTTCTCGACGCCTATCAGGTGATCGTTCCACTCAAAAGTATTCGGCAGGAATTCTGGCAAGGCAGTCGGTTCGTCTCATCCGATCCCGTGCAAGGTGGAACAACCTACATCATCGATCTTAGAGAAGATCCTCGGGTCCTTTGTCGGAATCCCGGCGGCACTGTGCACTTTTACATGCCGATTTCGACCATGAAGGCCTACGCCGAACAGAATGACTTACCGGCATTCGCGGATTTCATCCATCGGCCGACGACCGGCCATGACGATCCTGTCATGCGTCATCTCTCCGAGACGGCTCTTGCGGCCTTGGACCGGCCCCACGCGACGACCGGACTTCTGCTCGATTCGATCCTTGATGCTGCGTGCATCAACGTGCTCGGACAATATGCGACGTTGAATGGCGCAAACAAAACTCGAACATACGGGCTGGCAGCATGGCAGGAACGTCGTGCGAAAGACCTAATAAACAGCCAGCTCGACGTCTCCATGGCCGAACTCGCCCGGGAATGCCGCATTTCGGTCGCCCATTTCGGTCGGGCCTTCAAGCGCACCACCGGAATGTCACCTCATCAGTGGCAGCTCGGTCGTCGCATGCAGCGGGCACAAGCAATGCTGTCAGGGTCGACGCTTTCGATAGCCGAGATTGCCCTTGCGTGCGGATTTTCCAGCCAAAGCCATTTCACCAATTCCTTCACGGAGAATGTGGGTGTCGGCCCCGGGCGTTGGCGTCGATCAGGTGACCAACCAGAGACCATCGATAACGGCTAAGGCCGGCGCCCTTCGACCAATGGATAGCCCGGGCGGATCAGTTTTCCGCAACCTGCGTCACAATTCTGGAAGATTTTACCTGCGATTCTGGAAGATTTTGCCTGCGCCCTGCGCACGATATTTATCGACCGGGGAAAGGGAGTCGCAGGTGGCAGTTCATGCGAAGGTTCGAGCCGAAGCCCCCTCGCCCTTATCGCCCCAGCGCGACAACGATCTTCATTCAGGAGAAACGACGACGTCGTTCGGAAACTTCCGCCTGGACCGCGCGCGCCGCTTGCTGACCAAGGACGGAAAGCCGGTGCGGATCGGCTCTCGCGCGCTCGACCTGTTGATCGTCCTGATCGATCGCGCCGGCGAGGTCGTCAGTCGGCGCGAGTTGGTCGATCTCGCATGGCGAGGCGTGGCCGTCGACGATGCGGGTGTCAGAGTACACATTGCATCGCTTCGCCGCGTTTTGGGAGACGGTCGCGACGGTGCACGCTACATCGTCAATGTCAGCGGTGTAGGTTACAGCTTCGTCGCATCCGTCACGCGAGAGGCCACCGAGGCGCCGTCTCTGCCGACCGCATCCCCGGCGCCCCGGCTCACGGGCCGCGTGCCGCCACCACCCCGGTTGCTGGTCGGCCGCGACGATGTTGTCAACAGCCTGGTCGAACTTCTCCTTGAACGTCGGTTCGTAAGTATCGTCGGCTCCGGAGGCATCGGGAAAACTACAACCGCGACAGCCGTTGCGGACCGTTTGCGAGCGGAGTTTGGTGACGACAATATTGCTTTTGTCGATCTCGGCGCCGTCTCTGACCCCGAACGGATACCCGAGGCTATCATCTCGGCAATTGGCTGCCGGATCGGAGGCGCCGATCCCGTTGAGGAGATTTTGAACTTCCTCACCGGCAGACGCGTGCTGATCATCTTTGATAGTTGCGAGCATCTCCTCGATTCAACATCCGGTCTGGCCGCGCGCTTGTTTCAACAAGCTCCAGCTGTCCATCTGCTGACGACGTCGCGAGAAGCGCTGCGTGTCGACGGCGAGACGATCCATTTGCTAAGCCCTCTCGCCTGCCCGATGGAGGAGTGCCCCACCGCAGCGCAGGCGCTGGCCACGCCAGCCGTGCAACTCTTCCTGGATCGCGCCAAGTTTAGCGGATTCAATGGCGAGCTGAGCGATATCGAGGCGCCGATCGTCTCCGGAATATGCCGAAGAACCGACGGAATTGCACTGGCAATCGAAATGGCGGCCAGCAGGGTTGGCACCTACGGTATTTCTGGGGTCGCCAACCTGATTGTCGGTAACGTTGACCTCGGCCTGGTTGGTCGCCGCGACGCGGCTCCCCGACATCGAACGCTCGAATCGATGCTCGACTGGAGCTTCAGGCTTCTCAATCGAGAGGAACAGCGCGTCCTATCCGCCCTCTCCATGCTCGTCGGTCTGTTCACAATGGACGCCGCGTGTTCGATCACGAACAATGGCGACCATGATAGCGCCAACGTCTCCAGAACGATCATGAGCTTGATCGACCGGTCTCTCGTCTGGGTTCATCGGGAAGGTGACACCGTCTTCTATCGGCTTCCCGACACGACTCGGGCATACGCGGCCGCCAAGCTGGCCGAGACCGAACAGACTGAATCGATTGCCGCGCGCCACGCGCTCTATTTTTCGAAGCTGTTCAAGGCCACCGCGCTCGAGCACGGCACCTATGCTGATATTGGACGTCACGCGCCGCATGTCGGAAATTTGCGAAAGGCACTCGAATGGACATTTTCCAACGAGAAGTCCCGCCCGCTTGGCGTTCAGCTTGCGGCCGACACCGCCCCGCTCTTTCTCGGTCTCTGGTTGTTGAACGAATGCCGGCACTGGTCACAACTGGCATTAAGCTTTAAAGACGACCTCGGCGAAATTCCCGAGAGCGAAGCGCGCCTGCAGGAAGCGCTGGCGGTGTCCACGATGTACACCCTCGGAAATACGCCGGAGGTTCGGAATGCCCTGGAGCGTGGGTTGGTTCTCTCCGAGGCTCTCGGGCAAGCGCCCCAACAGCTTCGCCTTCTGGGCGACCTGGCCCTCTTCTTCAACCGAACTGGCGATTTCGGAGCGGCGCTGGCCGCCGTGAAGCGCAGCGGAGCCATCGCAGAACGCAGCGATTCTCCTGAAGATCGCATCAATGCTGAATGGCTGATGGCAGCTTCCAGTCATATGGCAGGCGACCAACTGGCAACGATCGCCCACTACGAGCGCGGTTCCAGGCTTGAAGCCACGACCGGCCGCGCGAAAATCAATCTGTTCGGATACGACGATCGCCTGAGGGCCCAGATCTCGCTGGCACGCTGCGTCTGGCTCCGCGGATCCCCCGATAGCGCCTGCAAGCTGGCCATCAAGGCCATGGACGATGCGGCGGAGATATCTCTGCCAAGCAACTACACCATGGCGATCACCCACTCCGTACCTGTCTTGCTTTGGAGCGGCAACACCGTTGAGTCGGCCCTGTATATCGAGCGCTTGCTTGTACACGCCGAACGTTTATCGATCAAAACTCACACGTCTGCCGCATTGGCGCTGAGGGGAGAATGGCTCTTGATGACCGGAGACTTCTCGACCGGAGTTGAGACATTGCGACAAGCGCTCGAACGGCTTAGCCGCGAGCGCCTGCACATGCTCACTCCAACAGCGTCGATAGCTCTGGCGGATGGGCTATCCCAGTGCGGAAATCATGACGAGGCGCGCGCGACGATCGACGGCGCCCTGTCATCGGCCCGGGAAATGAATCAGCAATTCTACCTTCCGAGCCTTCTGCGCACACAAGGCCAAATTATCTTGAGAAGCCCCCAACCGGACTTCGAATCCGCCGAGTCATCCTTGCGCAAGTCCATTGAACTTGCGGGAATGCAGGCCTCCCCTGGTTGGGAATTAAAGGCTGCCGTGCCGCTGGCACGCTTGTTGATACAAACTCGCCGCATCCACGAAGCCCTCGCCCTCATCGGCCCAATCTATCGCGCGCATTCGGAGAAAACGGGCTCGACCGATCTCGTCGCCGCCGCAAGCATTCTGGAGGCGCCGTGCGACTTCCACGTCTGATCGGGTCGACCTCCCAGCCCGCCGTCCGTCTTGACGATCTCTCATCGGCAGATAACGGGGCCACGCAAATAGCGAGACCCCGGTTTGATTTCAAGGAGTCCGCACAGCCGTTGCGGGCAGCTAGATCGCCATGCCGCCCGAGACCTCGATTCGCTGGGCGTTGATCCAGCGGTTGTCCTCGGACAGCAGCGAAGCAATCATCGGCCCGACGTCGTCCGGGACACCAGGACGTCCGAGCGCAGTCATATCGGCGACACGTTTGTTAAGTGCTGGATTGTCGCGCACAATACCACCGCTGAAGTCGGTCTGCATTGCGCCGGGGGCCACAGCATTCACGGCGATCCCACGCGGGCCCAGTTCTTTGGCTTGATAACGCGTAAGGACCTCAATGGCGCCCTTCAACGCGCCGTACGGCGCGCTGCCGGGAATGATGATCCGGGCGAGGCCGCTGGAGATGTTCACGATCCTGCCGCCGTCTCTGATGAGCGGAAGCAATTTCTGCGTCAGGAAAAACACGCCCTTGAAATTCACCCTGTAGAGGGCATCGAGTTCGTCCTCAGTCGTCATTTCAAACGAATTGTGATGTGAAATGCCGGCATTGTTGACCAGATAATCGAAATGCGTTGCTCCGAGGCAAGCCAGGGCTTCCCGCACCTGCGCGACAAAGCCGCCAAATGCGCTCACGTCGCCGACATCCAGCTGCAAAGGTATGGCGCGGGATTCCATCTCTCTAACTTGCGCAGTCACCATGTCAGCTTCATTGCGTGCCGACTTGTATGTGAAGATGGTATCGACACCTCTGCGGGCAAGGCTGACCATCGTGTTACGCCCAAGACCGCGGCTGCCCCCCGTGACGATGGCGATTCGTCTACGCTGTTCCATCTGAATTCTCCTTGATCCTCGCGGCCCTTATCCTAAATGCCACGAGGTCAAGATAGCGATGGGGCACCCTCCCGCGCGTTGTGAATTGCTAAGAATTGCTAAGACGACCAATGCACCTCAATGGAGCAACGTGACGCCACACTCTCCGTTCGACAGTGACTGCCTCTTTCGAGATATAGCAATATTTTGCAATCGATAACCCATATCGATCCGCCTTCAGACGTATCTTTCCCTTTATCGCACATGTTGAGGTTTCACGATCGCAATGGCCGCGAAACCCGGAAAGAACGGATGATGTCCATCGGCACACAAGTGGAGCGATCGTTCAATCGTCGAGACTGTCCCTTGCGAGATGAAAGTCTACTCGAAACGGAGGGCCTCTACCAGGAACAGTCCTGGCGTCGAGTCCACCCCGGCGTCGTCGCCAGAGACATCGTAATCTCGCGCTGGACCAACCTGCAGGATGCCACACTGCGTGCCGAAGCGACGACACCACCCGATCAATATTTTTTGGGAATCGCGCTCAAGGCGTCCCGCCTGACATTCGCCGGCGATGGGCAGGCGATCTTCGATGGCAACATGCCGGCAGGCACGCTGTACGTCTCGGCGCCGTCGAAGCGAATCATCGCGCAATTTCACTCGCCGTGTGACTTCCTGCACTTCCGCGTTTCTGCCGACTACATGATTTCACAGCAATCGACGCGACAGTTACTCGCGGCCGAAAGCATGAATGAACTGGTATTGTTGCGTGATCCTCTCGTCGATCAACTTGCAAAGGTGCTGACCGGGTATGGGGACACGACCAACAGGGAGTTTGCACGTTGCATAGGCCGGACCCTCGCCATGCATGTGGCTCGGCTCGAAGGCCCACAGATCAAGGTCAATGGCTTGCCCAAGTGGCGTCTGCGTCGTGTCGAAGAGTACGTCAAAGCGCATTTCGACCGCGACATCGGTCTTTCCGACCTCGCAAACATCGCCGGTCTCTCTCGCATGCACTTCGCGGCGCAATTCCGAATTGCGACTGGCTACCGTCCGCATGAATATCTCCAGCATCAGCGCATCGAACGTGCCAAGTCACTATTATCAAACACCGAAACGCCGCTGGTCGAGGTCGCGCTTGCCGTTGGCTTCTGCACGCAGGCGCATTTTTCCACGGTGTTCAAACGCACGACAGGCGAAACGCCTGCGCGCTGGAGATCAGAAAGCAAGAATGCTTTCTCTTCGGTTCAAAAAGCTGCGCGGTGTGAGCACGCGGGACGCGCAGCCACCCAGACCGCAGCCGCGAGGCCATGCGAATCGGGAAATGGCTCGCATTCGCGAAACATGTTCCCGGCCGCGAGGCCCGGTTTGGTGTCGCTTCCGTTTCCAGGCCTCATTTGCCGCCCTCAAAAGCGAAACGGCGCCCCGTAAGGAGCGCCGCTTGAATTTTTCGTAGCTTCGCCGGCTCAGTACCCGCAGGACGCGCAGCCCATCTGCACCGGGGCGTAATAGGAATAGCCCGGCTGGACCATCTCGACGCGTTGGCGCGTGGCGTATTGGGGCGGGATGCGTTCGTACTGGACGCTGGGCGGCGCCACCATCACGGTCTGCGGCACCATCACGGTGCGGTACTGCGCCGGCGCGCGGTGCGCCACGACGGCGCCTGGCGGCACCATCACGGTCTCGTCGACGGTGCGGTATTGCGGCTGCACATATTGCTGCTGGTAGCAGGTCGTGCACGGCGGCGGCGTGTAGCAATTGTAGCAGCCGGCGGAGGCCGCGCTCGTCATGGAAATCGCAGCGACGACGGTCGAGAAAACGACAGCGAGAGTGCGAGACATTATTGTGGTGCCCCAATTGCCCGAAATGGATTTGCGAAGGTCGCTGCAGTATACGCCGCAAAACCTTGCTTTGCCGAAGTTCGTCGGGGCATCCTTAATGCAAACGGCCGGCTTGCGCCGGCCGTTCAGAACTTGTTGACCATGCGCGATGCGCGAAAGTTGCATCACGCCCGCACGAGACGCTGTTACCTCGAGCGCCGCTTCACTTCGCGCACCGCGCCGCGCGCGGCGCTGGTGGTGAGCGCGGCGTAGGCCTGAAGCGCGGTCGAGACGTTGCGCTTGCGGCCGATCGCCTGCCAGGCGGTGTCGCCCTTCGCTTCTTCCGCGGCGCGGCGCTTGGCCAGCTCCTCGTCGGAGACATCGAGGGTGATGCTGCGGTTCGGGATGTCGATGGCGATGCGATCGCCGGTCCTGACGAGACCGATGTTGCCGCCTTCGGCCGCTTCCGGCGACAGATGGCCGATCGACAGGCCCGACGAGCCGCCCGAGAAGCGTCCGTCGGTGACGAGCGCGCAGGCTTTGCCCAGCCCCATCGATTTCAGATAGCTGGTCGGATACAGCATCTCCTGCATGCCGGGGCCGCCGCGCGGGCCTTCATAGATGATGACCACGACCTCGCCGGCGACGACCTTGCCGCCCAGAATGCCTTCGACGGCCGCGTCCTGGCTCTCGAACACGCGGGCGGGGCCGGAGAATTTCAGGATCGAGGCGTCGACGCCGGCGGTCTTCACGATGCAGCCGTCCTGCGCGAGATTGCCGTAGAGCACGGCAAGACCGCCGTCCTTGCTGAAGGCGTGCTCGAGGTTGCGGACGACGCCCTTCTCGCGGTCGGAATCGAGCTCGTCGTAACGACGCTCCTGGCTGAACGCGACCTGCGTCGGGATGCCGCCGGGCGAGGCCCGGAAGAAGGTGCGGACAGACTCGCTCTTCGAGCGCTTGATGTCCCAGCGCTCCAGCGCGTCCCTCATGGTCGGCGCGTGCACGGTCGAGACCGAGGTGTCGATCAGGCCGGCGCGATCGAGCTCGCCCAGGATGCCCATGATGCCGCCGGCGCGATGGACGTCCTCGACATGCACGTCGGCGACCGACGGTGCGACCTTGCACAGCACGGGCACGCGCCGCGAGAGACGGTCGATGTCCTGCATGGTGAACTTGACCTCGCCTTCATGGGCGGCGGCGAGCAGATGCAGCACGGTGTTGGTCGAGCCGCCCATCGCGATGTCCAGCGTCATCGCGTTCTCGAACGCCTTGAAGTTCGCGACATTGCGCGGCAGCACCGAGGCGTCGTCCTGCTCGTAGTGGCGGCGCACGATGTCGACGATGGTGTGGCCGGCCTCGACGAACAGGCGTTTGCGATCGGCGTGGGTTGCGACCACCGTGCCGTTGCCGGGGAGCGCAAGGCCAAGGGCTTCCGTGAGGCAGTTCATCGAATTGGCCGTGAACATGCCCGAGCACGAACCGCAGGTCGGGCATGCCGAGCGCTCGATCACCTTGACGTCCTCGTCGCTGACCTTGGAGTCGGCGGCTGCGACCATGGCATCGATCAGGTCGACCGCCTTGGTCTTGCCCTGCAGCGTGACCTTGCCGGCCTCCATCGGTCCGCCCGAGACGAACACCGCGGGGATGTTGAGCCGCAGCGCCGCCATCAGCATGCCGGGCGTGATCTTGTCGCAATTGGAGATGCAGACCATGCCGTCGGCGCAATGGGCATTGACCATGTACTCGACGCTGTCGGCGATCAGCTCGCGCGATGGCAGGCTGTAGAGCATGCCGTCGTGGCCCATGGCGATGCCGTCGTCGACCGCGATGGTGTTGAACTCTTTCGCCACGCCGCCGGCCTGCTCGATCTCGCGGGCGACGAGCTGGCCGAGGTCCTTGAGATGGACGTGGCCGGGCACGAACTGGGTGAAGGAATTGACCACCGCGATGATCGGCTTGCCGAAATCGCCATCCTTCATGCCGGTTGCGCGCCAGAGGCCGCGGGCGCCCGCCATGTTGCGGCCGTGGGTGGTGGTGCGGGAGCGATAGGCTGGCATGGCGGTTTCCGTCCTCGGGTTTGGCCGGCCGGGCGGGGCAAATTTTCGAAGCCGCTCAGGCCTTTCCGGCCGGATAGCGCACGGGGGGAACGCGCGCAACGGGAACTTGAGCCGGACAGGGCTCCCCTGCTCCCGGCGCGGGCTCTTCGTAGCTCGGATGGAGCGCAGCGCAATCCGGGGCAAGTGCGCGCCGGGGGCGAGACCGGCCCCCGCGATTACGCTTCGCTCCATCCAGGCTACAAGAGCGCCCTTGGCTCTATTGCAGCTCGGGATCGAGCCGGTCGCGCAGCCAGTCGCCGATCACGGAGACCGCCAGCGTGGTCACCACGATGGTGGTGGCCGGCGCCAGCATGATCCAGGGTGCCCGGGTCAGGTACTCGCGGCCGTAGCCCACCATGTTGCCGAGGCTGGTCATCGGCGGCTGCACGCCGAGGCCGAGAAACGACAGGCCCGACTCCATCAGGATCACCTCGGGAAAGACCAGCGTGGTCGACACGATCAGGGTCGAGGCGATGTTGGGCAGGATATGCCGGAGGTAAATCCGCGCCGGCGTCGCGCCGAGCTGCCGGACCGCCGCCGCATAGCCTTGGGCATTGGCGGAAATGGCAAGGCCGCGCGCGATCCGGGCGTAGCGCTCCCAGCCGAAAAATCCCATCAAGCCGATCAGGAGCGGCAGCGAATTGCCGAAGAAGGCCAGCACCGCGAGCGCCATGATCAGGAAGGGCATGCTGGCCTGGAAGTCGGACAACATCAGCACCAGCTGCTCGACGGGCCCGCGGAAATGCGCGGCGAGGAAACCGAGCGTGGTGCCGACGATGGCCGAGATCGCCGTGGCGCCAAACGCGATCAGGAGCGAGATGCGGATC
Organism: Bradyrhizobium sp. MI1.10; assembly: GCF_055811035.1. NCBI lineage: Bacteria > Pseudomonadati > Pseudomonadota > Alphaproteobacteria > Hyphomicrobiales > Nitrobacteraceae > Bradyrhizobium > Bradyrhizobium sp. MI1.10. Next base: position 61,362 of record NZ_JBVVPN010000011.1, on the reverse strand, counting down.
GAGACGAGCAGCCGCGATAGCACGTCGCGGCCGAGCTCGTCGGTACCGAGCCAGTGCGCGACATTGCCGGGTGTAGCGAGACGATTGCGCAGGTCGAGCTGGGTATAGCCGTAGGGGGCGATCTTCTCGGCGTAGGCCGCGATCACCAGCATCGCGACGATCCAGCCGATCGCGATGGCGACCGAGACCGGGATCGCCGGGAGACTGATGCGGCGGCGGACAGACGTGTCCTTCAGCGTGGTGTCAGTCATGCGTGCGCCCCCTTGGCGCGCAGCCGCGGGTCGAGGAAGCCGTAGAGGAAGTCGACGATCAGGTTCGAGGTGACCATCGTCATCGCCACCAGCAACAGGATGCACTGCACGACGGCGAGGTCGCGGTTGGCGACGGCGACGACGAGCAAGCGCCCCACCCCCGGCCACGAAAACACGCTCTCGACCACGACCGCGCCCGCGATCAGCGTGCCCACCATGAAGCCCAGAATGGTGACGGTCGGGATCGCCGCGTTCGGCAGTGCGTGCGATGTCACGACTTTTCGCCACGGCACGCCCTTCGCCGAGGCGGTGCGGATATAGGGCTGGCCCAGGACCTCCAACATGGCGCTGCGGGTGAAGCGCGCCAGCACCGCGGCGCCGCCAAGGCTGAGTGTCACGATCGGCAGGATGGCGTGACGCCAGCTGTCCTGCCCGCCCGAGGGCAGCCATCCGAGCTGCACGGCGAAGACGAGCACGAGCAGCAGCGCCAGCACGAAGCTCGGCACGGTGAAGCCGGCGACCGCCGTCATCATCACCGCGCGGTCGATTCCCGAGCCACGGTGCAGCGCCGCGTAGATGCCGGCGGGAATGCCGAGCGCGACCTTGAATGCGAAGGCCGGCAGCGTCAGCGCCAGGGTTGCCGGAATCCGCTCCAGCACAAGCTCGATCGCAGGCCGGCCGTCACGCATGGAACGGCCGAGCTCGCCTTTGGCGATCGCGCCAAAATAGTCGAGATACTGAAACCAGATGGGATCATCGAGCCCCCACGCCTTGCGGAAGGCGGCGAGGACTTCCGGCGGCGCTTCCGGTCCCAAAATCATCAGCGCGGGATCGCCCGAGAGACGCAGCACCACGAAGGCGAAGGTGACGACAAGCACGATCGTCAACGCCGCGCGTCCGATCCGAATGGCGAAATAGCGTCCCATCAGGCCGCGTCCCGCGTCTCGACTTGCGGCCCGGTCACGAGATGACAGGCGACCTGCCTGTTGCCGCCGACGTTGGACAGCGCTGGTACCTCGCTTGCACAACGCGTGATCGTGCGCGGGCAGCGCGGATGGAAGGCGCAGCCTTGAGGACGGGCCGCCGGGTTCGGCGGATCGCCTGCCAGCACAATGCGGCCTGCGCTGCGGCGGCCCGGCGCGGGCGATGCCGAGACCAGTGCTTGCGTGTACGGGTGCTCCGGCCGCGCGAACAGATCATCGGCGCACCCGATCTCGACGATGCGGCCGAGATACATCACGGCCACCACATTGCTGATCTGCCGGACGACCCGCAAATCGTGGCTGATGAAGAGCAAGGTCAGCGCAAGCTGCGCCTGGAGATCGGCGAGCAGATTCACCACCTGCGCCTGGATCGAGACGTCGAGCGCGCTGACCGGCTCGTCACAGACCAGGAAATCCGGCTTTGTCGCCAGCGCCCGCGCCAGCACGATGCGCTGGCGCTGTCCGCCGGAGAGCGCACCCGGATAGCGCGCACCATGTGCGGGTGTCAGTTCGACCGCGCGCAGCAATTCGCGGACCCGCTCCTCGCGCTCGAGGGGCGTCCCGAGACCGTGAATGTCCAGAGGCTCACGGATTTGGGCGGCGACCGGCAACCGCCGGTCCAGCGCCCCCAGCGGATCCTGGAAGATCATCTGCATGTGCGCGCGTTGCGCACGCCATGCGGTCGTTCCGGGCGTTGCCATCGGCTTGTCGTCGAACCGCACCTCGCCGTGATCCGGCGGCTCGAGGCCGAGCACGATGCGGCCGGTGGTCGACTTTCCCGAGCCGGACTCGCCGACGAGGCCCAGCGTCTCGCCCCTGGGAATCGTCAGCGACACGCCATGGACTGCATGAATGGCGGCACTTCGGCCGAACATCCCGGAGCGCATGCTATAACTGCGCGAAATCGAGGACACTTCGACGAGCGGACGGCTCATTCGGCGGCGATCCCGAGCAGTGCGCGACGCGAAGCCTCGGCGCGGATGCAGGCCACGGCGCGATCCTCCGCGATCGGCGCGAGGCTTGGAGCCACAATGCCGCACGGCGCTTCTGCCAGCGCACAACGCGGCGCGAAGGCACAGCCATCAGGCATGCTCGCGGGATCGGGCACCGTTCCGGGAATGGCGGTCAGGCGGCGCCTCGGTCCGTCGAGCGGCGGCAGCGCACCGATCAGGCCCTGCGCATAGGGATGGACGGGATCGGCGAATAGCTGGTTCGCCGGCGCCTCCTCGACAATGCGGCCCGCATACATCACGGCCACGCGGTCGCAGTTTTCCGCGACCACGCCGAGATCGTGGCTGATCAGGACCATCGCCATGCCCATCTCGCGGCGGATAGTCGAGAGCAGTTCTAAAATCTGCGCCTGAATCGTGGCGTCGAGCGCCGTAGTCGGCTCATCCGCGATCAGCAGGTCTGGATTTCCGGCGAGCGCCATCGCGATCATGATGCGCTGGACCTGGCCGCCGGAAAATTCGTGCGGATAGGCTTCGAGCCTGCGCGTCGCGTCGGGAATGCCGACCAGATCGAGCAGCCGCCGCGCTTCCGCTTTCACCGCGCCACCCGAGATATCGCGATGCAGCGCCAAGGACTCGCAGAGCTGCTTGCGGATGGTCAGCACGGGATTGAGTGCGCTCGCGGGATCCTGGAAGATCATGGCGACGCGCCCGCCCCTGATACGGTCGAGCTCGGCGGCGGGCGCACCGAGGATCTCGCGACTGTCGAGACGAACGGAGCCCGAGACGCGGGCATTCCGCGGCAACAGGCCGAGGGCCGCAAGCCACGTCACCGACTTACCCGATCCGGACTCGCCGACGAGGCCAAGCGCCTCGCCCTTGTGCAAGGCGAGATCGACACCGCGCAGGACTGGCACGCCGTGGAAGGCGACGCTGAGGTCCTTGATGCTGATCAGCGGCGCCACCGATCAGGCCTCGAAATTGCCGGCGCGGAAATCCATCGCGAAGGCGGGCGACGCCTTCCACTTGATCGACTTCGGCTTGGCCGTGAAGGTCGCGTTCTGGTGCAGCACCGTATAGGCCGGGTCTTCGCGCTCGGCGATCTCCAGCATGCGGCGGAACGCCTTCTTGCGGGCGGCACGATCGATCGAGGTTTCCAGGAACTCCGAGAGCGTGTTCAGCTCGGCATTTGTCCACTCGCCGATCTGCTGCTGCTGGCCGTTGGGGCCGTGCTGGGCAACCAGCGACGATACGGGATCGTTGAAGGCGGCCGAGTTCGACCAGTCGCGGACCGCGCGCGTCGGCGCACGTTCCATGATCTGCGACCAGTTCTCCTTGGTTTCGATCTGGACGTTGAGACCGACCGACTTCCACATCTCGACCAGCACTTGCGCGGTCGCGACCTGGTTGGTGTAGTAATTGTTGAGCAGGCGATACGGAATAGGGTCGCCCTTGTAGTTGGCCTGCTTCAGCAGCTCCTGCGCCAGCTTGGGATCGTAGGCCGGCACGTTCCAATCGGCATTGAACATGTCGCCGTAGAACTCCCACTGCAGGCCCTTCGGGACGCGGGTGCGACCGGCCCACAGGCTGTCGACGATCGCCTGGCGGTCGATCGCATGGGTGAAGGCGCGCCTTACAAGCGGATTGGCGAGCTGGGCGTGGTTCTTGTCGAATACGGTCAGACGATGATTGAGGATGGTGCCGCCCTGCACTTCGAAGGTCGCGTTCTTCTCGATGCCCGCGATCTGGTCCGGTGGGATGTCGCAGGCGAACTGGTACTCGCCCGACAGCAGCCCGTTGATGCGGCTCGCGACCTCCGGGACCTCGAGGAAGCGAATGCGCTTGAGCGGTGGACGGCCGCCCCAATATTCGTCGTGGGCTTCCAGCGTCAGCGACACGTCGGGCTTGAGTTCGACAACCTTGTAGGGCCCGGTGGTAACAGGCTTGCGCGCCCAGTCGAGATAGCTCGCGGATTCAGCCCAGGCGCGGCGGTTCGCGATATCTGAGCCGTAGCGCGACAGCCGACCCTCGATCGTGACGTCGGGCGTCGCGTTGTAGAAGCGCACGGTGTATTTATCGACGGCATCGACGCGGACGAGATCCGGCCAGATCCGGCGTGCAACCGCCGGAACGTCCGGCGGCAGTTCCTTGCCCGGCCGCGGCGTCGGAATTTTCTCAAAGGCCTGGATGGTGCTGCGGCTCTTGGCCTCGGTCTCACCGAACATGCGCTCGCGGCTGAACGTGAAGACGACGTCCTCCGCCGTCAGCTCGTCGCCATTGTGGAATTTGACGCCCTGGCGCAGCTTCACCTCGACGGTCTGGTCGTCGATACGGCGCCACTCGGTGGCAAGCCCCGGCACGGCCTCAAGGCTGCCGCGCCAGTTCTTGGAGATCAGGCCTTCCCAGATCGAGGAGAAGAACACCCGCTCGCCGACATTGGACTGCTCGCGCAGCACGTCGAGCACGTTCGAATTCGTCACCTTCTGCACCGCGATGGTGACCGAGGGACGGTTGTCGGCCTGCCCGATCGCAAAGCGCGGCAGCAGCAGCGTGCCTGCGGCAATGCTGCCGGACTTCAGGATGGTACGGCGCGTGAGCTTGCTCATGATGATAACCCCTGCCGGTTTTTTTGTCGGCTATTCGGCGAGACCGAGCGCGGCCAGATGGGCTGCGCCAGCGCGGACGTCGTCGTGGTTGCGAAGTTCGAGGATCAGTCGGGGGTTTGAGGTCAGCCGGCCCAGCGCGCGGAACACGGCGATCCACGGGATGTTGCCCTCGCCCGGCGCCCAATGCCGGTCAGCAAAGCCGTCGGTATCCTGGAGATGCACATGCGCCAGCATGTCGCCGGCGGTCTCGACATAGTAGTCGACCGGCGGCGCGCCGGTGGAGATGTGCGCGTAGTTGGCGTGGCCGGTGTCGAGGGAGACGCGCACCTTGCTGCTTTCGAGCGCCTTGGCGAGACGCACGCGATCGCGCGGATCCTTGTCCTCGATGTTCTCGATGACGATCTCGCAGCCGATGGTTTCGGCGCGCACGATCACCTCGGCGAGTGTCGCCTTGACGCGTTCGACGAGATTGCCGCGATTATCTGGATAGAGGTCGAGGTTGTTGTGGTCCCAGGTCGTGAATGGCGAATGGATCACCATCTGCGTCGCGCCGAGAAACTCGGCGGCTTCGAGGCCCTGAAGCAGGCGTTTCGTCACGACTTGGCGGATCATCGGGTCGTGGCTACCGATCGCGAAGCCCCAGAACGGTCCGTGGATGCCGAGCCGGCCGGTGTGACCTGAGAGCATCTGCTTAATTTCGCTAGCAGCACTTCGCCAGTCGCCGTCGAGCAAGTCCGCGCGAAAAAAATCCTGAATTTCGAGATCGCGCTGCCGTTCGAGAAGCCAGTCGCGATGCGCAGGGATCGATTTGATGGACAATGCGGCGCCCAGTACCGGCTTCGACATGGCTTGCTCCTCGGCCGTCAACAATGACGGGAGCAGCGCTAGACCAGTTCAATGACAGGCCGGTGAAATGCAGGTTCCGCAGCGCTGAGGAGATGTGGACATCCCCGCGATCGCGTGCATCGAATTCAGGCAGCGGCGAGTGCAGACGCATGCATCCGCGCTCGGATCAAGTGCGATGAAATCCGTAGTGATCCGGAATGGAATCCTATTCTGATGTCGCGTACATCGCGGGACATCGATCGGCGGCCTTCCAAGGGCATCACCCTCTGATCGCGCAACATGGGGTTGGGGGACCACATGGGGCGGGGGGATCAAAGGCTGGGGCAAGGTTACGAGGTCCGGACTCCTAGGCACTCCGGACCTCGGGACTTTCTAGATTGAACGTGATTTCGCGCCGCCGGCTTGATCAGCCGTGCGGCGCGAAGTCGTTTTGGCGTCGTTATGCCGACACGGGCGCTAGCGCGTCTGGGGCTCGATCGTCACCGTGCAGTCGCCCTGCCCTTGCGTCGCCACCACGATGTTGCCCGCGGGAGCGCCGAGGGCGATCGGCGCGGACGAGCCGCCGCCGGGCATCTGGACAGTCACGCTCAGAGAATCGGTTCGCGCGGTCGAGCCTACGGTCGAGGGCTCTGCCTGGGCCACATTGCCCGAGGCGTCACGCCGCATGATCTGGCAGTTCACATTGCTGCCCCCGGCCGCGCTCCCTCCTGCCGCAGCCATGCCCGATGAGGTGCCGCCGCTCATTTGCGCACGTGCTCGCGACGGATCGCGGGGCACCTGGCTCACGATGCGATGCGTCCGCGGCTCCACAATGACGACGTCATCGCCGGTCGCAAAATATTCGTAGTCGCGATATTCGGGCTCGATCGAGACGATCTCGGGCGGAAGCCTGTGAAGGCGCACGCGCGAGGGAATGGTCTCGCCGACCCGGATCGAAATGTTCAGATTGCGCTCCGGCTCCGCCAGGCGTGCACGGCTCACCGTTTCAGAAATCCGCACCTGCTTCTCGGAGGTTACCTGCGCCTGCTGATTGGCTTGCGTGTTGGTCTGCGTGGTCTGGTTGGCTTGGTTGGTCTGCGTGCCCGAACTGGCAGGTGCGCTCTGCGCATTGTTGGTCGGGGCCGTCCGGTTCGTGTCGGTCGCGGTGGCCGGCCGGTTGTTCTGCTGCGCCGGCGGCTGCTGCTCGGCCGCGTTGCGCGGCGGCTGGGTCTGGTTGCGCTCGTTCTGGTTGGCTGCGGCACCCGTGCGCTCGTTCTGCTGGCTAGACGTGCCTGACTTGGACTTCTCGGACTCTGCCGTTGATTTCTGCTGCGCGGATTTGTCCTGCTTCGTCTCAGCACTGCTCTTGCTGTCGCGTCCGGGTTTCGTGCTCTCGGCATCGCGGTTGCGATCGCGCGAGGGCTCGCGGGATTCTTGCGCCTGATCCTTCGATTTCGGCTGGTTGCGCTCGGCAGAACTGGCCGGCTGGCGCTTATCGTCACTCGCGTCCTGCCTGGCAGCGCCGCCCTTCTCCTCGCGGCCCGCGCCCTGCAATCGTTCCTGGGCGCCCTGCGCGCGCTCTTGAGCACGCTCCTGAACACGCTCTTGGCCGCCGCCGTGTTGCGGTGCGGCGCCTTTCGCCGGCTCCTCGGTCCGTCTCGGCTCGTCCCTTCGCTCACCGGGCGCCTGGGCGTAGGCGAAGCCGGAAGCAAGCATCAGTCCGATAGCTGCGGTCGATAACATCAAGTGCTTGCGCATGGTCCCTCTCCTCGGAAATTCGCAACAACAGACGCGAACGTTCTGTGGGTGCGAAGGTTCCTGATCAGGAACGAGGGCTGATCACGCGGTCTCACATCTCAGGCGGGTCTCACATCGGGTCCTTCAGCGTGAGCCGCGCCGTGAATGTCACGCTGGTCTTGCCAACCAGCGCCATGCCTTCGACCTCGGCGCCGTCGGCGGAGTAGTCGCCCGAAAAGCCGCAGGTCACTTCCCTGCCGCCGAACGCGAGTGGCTTGCCGACGGCCTCGGTGTGCTGATTGACGGTCATGTCGCCGCGCCATTTCCCGTTCCGGAAGGTGTAGCTGCCGGTGTAATAGAAATAGCTGTCACCGCCCATGATGCGGCCATCGCAGAGCACGACGACGCCTTTGGCCTGGCCGCGCTTGCCGTCGCGCATCTCAATCTCAAAGATGTAGAGGCCGTTGAGGACCTTCTGTGGGTTGGCGCCCTGCTCGGGCTCATCGCCGGCCGACATCGCTCATCTCCCGTTCAAACCGGCACATTCCGTTCGAGATCTTCAAGCCACGCCGCCGCGCTCGAATCCGACGGCGCGCGCCAGTCACCGCGCGGCGACAATGAGCCGCCGGCCGAAACCTTGGGGCCGTTCGGCATCGCCGAGCGCTTGAACTGGCTGAAAGCGAAGAAGCGGCGCAGAAACACCTCCAGCCAGCGGCGTATCTCGGGAAGGTCATAGGCCTTGCGCTTATCGGTCGGGAATGCCGGCGGCCATTCGCCCTGAGCAACGTCTTTCCAGGCCTGCAGCGCCATGAACGCGATCTTGGATGGCCGCATGCCGAACCGCAGCGTGTAGAACAGGTTGAAATCCTGGAGCTCGTAGGGACCGACGGAAGCTTCCGTGCTCTGTGGCTTCTCGCCCGGCTCGGCCGGAACCAGCTCCGGCGAGATTTCCGCCGACAGGATCGATCCAAGCGTTTGGTTGACGTCGTCGCTGAACTGCTTGGAAGCAATCACCCAGCGGATCAGATGCTGAACCAGCGTCTTCGGCACCCCGGCATTGACGTTATAATGCGCCATCTGGTCGCCGACGCCGTAGGTGCACCAGCCCAGCGCGAGCTCGGAGAGATCGCCGGTGCCAATCACGATGCCGCCGTGATGATTGGCGAGCCGGAACAGATAGTCCGTGCGCAGGCCCGCCTGCACATTCTCGAAGGTGACGTCGTAGACCTTCTCGCCCTTGCCGAAGGGATGGCCGATGTCCTTCAGCATTTGCGTCGCCGTGGTGCGAATGTCGAGCTCCTGCCAACTCGTCTGCAACGCCTTCATCAGCGCCAGCGCATTGGTCTTGCTCTCGCTGCCGGTGGCAAAGCCCGGCATGGTGTAGGCGAGAATGTTTTCGCGCGGCAGGCCAAGCAAATCGACCGCCTTGCCGGCGACGATCAAAGCGTGGGTGGAATCGAGCCCGCCCGAGACGCCGATGACGACGCGCTTGGTGCCTGTCGCGCGCATACGCTGGACCAGGCCCGCGACCTGAATGTTGTAGGCCTCATAGCAGTCCTGCTCGAGCAGGCTCTCGTCGCTCGGCACGAACGGAAAGCGCTCGACCTTGCGCAGGAAGCCGATATCGGCGGCCGGCGGCTTCAGGGTAAAAGTCACTTTCCGGAAGAAGGCCTCGCGCTGCCGGCGGTTGTCGTCGAAGGTTCCCATCAGTGCGCGCTCCTGCCTGAGCAGGTCAAGATCGACGTCGGCCAGCGTGATCTGGCCGCCCTGGCGGAACCGCTCGCCCTCGGTCAGTAGCACGCCGTTCTCGTAGATCGAGGTCTGGCCGTCCCAGGCAAGATCCGTGGTCGATTCCCCTGCCCCCGCCGCGGAATAGACATAGGCCGCGAGGCAGCGGGCCGAAGTCGATTGACACAAGAGCGCGCGCGAGCGGGCGCGGCCGATCGTGATCGGGCTGCCCGAGAGATTGATCAGCACGCTCGCGCCCGCGAGCGCGAGCTCGGAAGCCGGCGTCACCGGGATCCACATGTCCTCGCAGATCTCGACGCCGATGGTCAGGCCCGGGACGTCCTCGGCCGCGAACAGCAGGTCGACGCCGAAAGGGGCATGCAGCCCGCCAAAGGCGACCATCTCTTCGACGATGCCGGCGCCGGAGGCGAAATGCCGTCCCTCGTAGAATTCGCGATAGGTCGGCAGGTAACTCTTGGGCACGACGCCGAGGACTTTGCCGCGATGGATGACGACCGCGCAATTGTAGATGCGATTGCCAAAGCGCAACGGCGCGCCGACGATCAGGATGGTCATCAGGGCCGAGGATGCCTCAACGATGGCCACAAGCCCGCGCTCGACCGCATCGAGCAGCGGATCCTGCTTCACAAGATCTTCGATCGCATAGCCGGACAGACACAGCTCCGGAAACACGGCAACCGCCACTGACTGTTCGTGGCAGTCCTTCGCCGCCGCCAGAACCGCCGTCGCGTTGGCCGTGGGATCGGCCACATGAGAGGTGGTGACGCAGGCCGCCACGCGCGCAAATCCGTGGGCATAGATCGAGTGGAAACTCATCGAGCACAGTCCCTTTGTCTCGTCGCGACCGGCCTCCGCCAGCTCTGGACTCCATTTAACCCATCGACATGGCCCCGTGCAGGCCATTCGACGGCATGCATAACGGATTTGCAGCTTCGCTGCCCGGCGCCCGGCCCTTGGAGGCGGTGTCAGGCTCTGCGCACCAGCATGCCGGGCAGATCGTCGCACAGCCATTCGGCGATCCGGGGCCAGGCATGGCCATGGGTCCGCGCCCCCATGAACAGGCCAAGATGGTTGCTGGGCTCGGAGGCCGCCGCAACGAAGGCCGGCGGTGTGCCGAGCAAACCGGCGGTGGCGAGCGCCTGCGCAGCCGGCACGACGTCGTCATCGAGCCCGGCCAGCAGGAAGACCGGCGCCTTGACGTCCTTCAGATCAATCACGCGGCCGAGTGCCGTGAATTGGCCGCGCGCGATCCGGTTCTCTCGGAAGATCCAGTTGACGATCTCGAGATAATAGGTGCCGGGCAGATTGAGAGGCTCGGCGTTCCAGCGCTCGAAGCGTGCCAGCAGCGCCGCACCTTCCTCGCCGGAGAGGTCGCTCTGCAGCGCCGTCGCGATGTCGTCGCAGCTCGGCGCCTTCGACCAGACACGCAGCATCTCCTCGCCGCTGACATTGCCGCCGCCGCGGGCGACGAGCTGGTCATAGATCATCTCCGGCGCGTTGCGGGCGAGCTGCGACAGCCTGGACTCGATCGAGAGGTCGACGGGCGCGCCTGCCAGCACCAGCCGCCGCACCTTGGCGGGAAAGCGCGCCGCATAGAGCAGCGACAGCCAGCCACCCTGGCACAGGCCGACGAGATCGACCGGGGCGCCGATCTCGTCGACGGCGACGTTGAGATCGCCGAGATAGCTGTCGATCGAGAGATAGCGCATGTCGGGTGCGGCCGAGCGCCAGTCGGTGAGATAGACCCGGTCGATGCCGCCATTTTGCAGGGACTGCACCACGCTGTGGCCGGGCGCGAAGTCGGCGATCAGGGCCCGGTGCAGCGCATAGGGCGCGCAGACCAGTGCCGGGAGGCCGGAGCCCGTTCGCGTGCAATCGCGCAGGCGCATGGTCGCAAGCTCCAGCGCGACGGAGTTGGGCGTGGTCCACGGCAGACTGCTGTCGGCCTGCTCCGGCGGACCGCGGTCGAGCCATCCGAAGCAGGCGTCCATGGCAAGCCGAGCTGCTGCGAACGGCCACAGCAGCGGGTCATCCGGGACCGGGCCCGGTGCGCGCTGCTGTTTGCCGGTCTTCTCCGCCATGGCTATCTCACGGTCCTCACAGGAAGGCCTCGAAGCTGACGAGCGAAATACCGCGCTCCCGAAAACTCTGATGGGTCGCGGCCACCGAGCCGTCGAGATCGATGCCGCGGCAGGCGTCCTCGATGACTGCGACCTCGAACCCCGCCTTGCGGGCATCCTCCGCCGAGAAGCGGACGCAGAAATCGAACGCGAGGCCGGCGACGAAGACGGTGTTCAACTCGCGTTCGCGCAAATATCCGAGCAGGCCGGTCGGCGTTTTCCTGTCGTTCTCGAACAGCGCCGAATAGGAATCGATGCCGCGCCGAAACCCCTTCCGCACCACGAGATTTGCGCGAGTGGCGTCGAGATCGCGATGAAATTCAGCGCCGGCCGTGCCCTGCACGCAATGGCTCGGCCAGAGCACCTGGACGCCATAGTCAAGCGCAATGGTCTCGAACGGCTGTTTGCCCGTATGGTTCGGGGCAAAGGAGACATGATCGCGGGGATGCCAGTCCTGGGTCAGCACCACATTGGCGAATTTTTGGGCGATCCGATTGATGGCGGGGACAACCTTCTCGCCGCCGGGCACGGCGAGCGCCCCGCCCGTGCAAAAATCGTTCTGCACGTCGATGACCAGGAGCACGTCGCGGTCGGAAATCTTCATCGCAAGGTCCATTCCAGGCCATCCCGCGCGACCGGCGCCGAAGGCCACGCCGCCAGTGTCGATCTTCCCGCGCTGCTTCGCAACCACCGACAAGGTGCGGCGATATGCGCGAATGCACCCCGTCGGGACCGGGATGCAACGGTTTGGGCTGATACGTGTTGACTAGATCCACCCGGGGACGGATTCTGACAGCCGTTCGCGTCTTGCGATCGGATAGAGCGGAGGAAGCGGTTCCCGCAGCCGGAAGGGCTGCGGCAGCCATACGCACATGACCATCGGCAAGACAGGACAGATTCTTCTCGCCGATATCGGCGGCACCAATGCGCGCTTCGCGCTCAGTCAGGGCGACCAGACCGGACCGATCGACTACGTCAAAGTGGCAGACTTCCCGACCGTCCGGGAAGCCATTGCCGATGTTCTCGCGCGTCGCTGCCACGGCCTACCGCCCCCAAGGGCCGTGCTGGCCGTGGCGGGCCCGGTGACCAACAACCGCTGCGTCATGACCAACAGCCCCTGGGTCATCGACGGCAACGAGCTCCAGCCGGCCTTCGGCTTCGACAGCGTCCATGTGCTCAACGATTTCGAGGTGGTGGCCTGGTCCCTGCCCGCCCTGCAGCCCGCCGACCTGATCCCGCTCGGCAGACAAGATGGCCTTCCCGGAGAGCCGTTGCTGGTGGTTGGCCCCGGAACCGGCTTTGGCGTTTCCTGCCTGGTCGAGCGCCATGGCGCACGACTGGCTGTCGTCACCGAGGCCGGCCACGCGACCCTGCCGGCGGAGGACGAGCGCGAGGAACGCGTCATCGCCTGCATGCGCCGACGCCTCGGCCATGTCTCCATCGAGCGTGGCGCGTTGTCCGGTTCCGGCCTGCAAAGCCTCTACGAGGCGCTGGCCGAGATTGACGGCGCTCAGGTGCCGCATCGCGATGCTGCCGCCATCACGAAGGCCGCCCTGGAAGGCAGTTGCGAGCTCAGCCGCAAGACGCTGGAGATGTTTTGCGCCATTCTCGGCTCGGTCGCGGGCAATCTCGCGGTGACCTTCGGCGCACGCGGCGGCGTCTATATCGCCGGCGGAATCGTGCCGCGCTTTCCCGACTTCCTTGCAGCTTCCGCATTCCGGGCGCGCTTCGAAGCCAAGGGACGCTTCCAGGATTATCTGCGCAACATCCCGACCCGGCTGGTCACCAAACCCGATGCGAGTTTCCTCGGCCTCAAGATGTTCGCCGAGCACAACCAGCCTTAACGGCGCGCGCCTCCGTTCGCGCCCAGTAATTCACAGCTGATTAACGAGCACGCGCGCGCGACGCGGGATCGTGCTTGCGCGCACGTCCCGGATGAGAAACAATCCTGGCTTGTGTGTGGCGTAGTTGCGGGGGCGTGACATGCGTAAGCAGGATCTGGGTTTCGACTATCACCGCTATCACCGCCTGCTGCTCGAGGCGGACGACGATGGCAAGCGGCTGGCCCTGATCGAGCTCTTGATCGAGGAAAAGGCGCGTGACCGCCTCGCCGCCCAGCGCGCTTCGGACCGCGCCGCCATGACGGCCCACACCATCGCTACCGTGCTAAAGAACGGGCGCCAGTGAAACGAGTGATTGCGCTACGGTGCCCGCAAACGCGGCATCAATTGCCATTTCGTTAACGATCCTTCGAAAGCTCGCGTCAAACTTTTTGCTCTAGGAGTCCCCCCACCTGATCCAATTCAGGGGCAACAAAGGGGGGAATGAACATGAGCATGATTTCGATCGCCGCGATGCCGGCCACCATCGAAACCCGTTTGGCCGATTCTTCATTCAAGACCATCTTGCTGTTTTGCTGCACGGGCCTGGTCGCCTCGTTCGGCCTGATGGCGCGCGGCATCGATCTCGGCGCCGGCCTGATGTGAGACCGCGACGGATTCCGTCGCGAAGTGGCCGCCCCTGACGGGCGGCCATTTTTGTTTTGGTCTCAGTGCGGCGTCTTAGCTGCCGCTTCCGGAAACATCGAATCGATCATCGCCCTGAGCTGATCGATCGAAATCGGCTTGCGCAGGATCGGCCGCCGTCGGAGCAAGGACGGCAGCAGCTCCGGACCGTAGCCCGTGGCGAACAAAAACGGCTTGCCGCGACGCTCGATCAGGTCGGCGACCGGATCGACGTAGACGCCCTTGAGATTGATGTCGAGGATCGCAAGATCGTACTGCGCGGTCATGGCGAAAGCACTGGCGTCCCGCACATTGTCCGCTTCCGCGGCGACGTGGTGGCCGAGTTCCTCCACCATGTCCGCCATCATCATCCGGATCAACGTCTCGTCTTCGACCAGGAAAACGGAGAGTCCGTCCGCCATATCAACCCCGCCATCAGCTTCCAAAGCTAATCATAACCGAATCGCGAAGAGGATTCACGAATTCGTGGCGGGGGCCGTTAATTCGGACACGCCCGATCCGATTCAACTTGATCAATCCAGTCCTCGTTCGTGGCTGAGCCGCACCATCTCCTGTACGAAGACCTGCTTCTGCTTGTCATCGAGGCTCGAATAGAGGGGTTCGGCGGCGTCGGCGACATTGCGCTGGTCGGCAGCGCGGTCGATGAGAAATTGGGCCTCGTTGCGCATCTGCTCGACGATGTCGTCGGGAGGATCCCGCTTGGCGCGCGCAACCCGCAGGTTGAGCCGCTCAGCACCGTTATGCCCGAGGTAGTGCATGGCGCTCGAGAATCCGTACCAGTGCTTCTCCTGCTCGGGCGTGAGGTTCAGTTCGGTCTTGATCCGCTCAATATAGGAGTCGCTGTTGGTGACGATCTGGTCGGCGGTCAATTGCGGCGCGCCGGTCTGGGTCAGGACCGTGACATCCTGCGGAGCGTTCTTCGCCTCCTTGCTCGCCTTGGCGCCCTTGCCCGCCTTGGCGCTCTTGGCATCCTTGTCCTTGCCGGCGCCCTGCTTGGCGTCCTTGGCCGCATCCTTGCTTGCGTCCTTGCTCGCATCCTTGGCTGCAGGCGCCTGATTGCCATTATTGCCAACGCCGAGCACGCCGGTGAAAACGCCGACCACACCGCCGATCGCGCCGCCAAGCACGCCGCCGACCGGACCTGCCGCCTTGTTCCCGGCCGCCGCTCCTTCCTGAACCCCTTTGACCAGGCCTTGAGCGTTCGCCACCGCGGCTGCGCCGAGCAGCAACACGAAAACGGACCCCAGCGCGAACCATCGTCGCAGGTTAAGCCGCGCGAGCGGCGCCGGGTTGATCATTCTGGTCTCCATCTCGATCTGATTAGGCTGTTGGGGGTGAGAACCACTCGCCAGTTGCAACTCTATCGTTTTCACCGCTTCGAGGTCTAGCCACCGACAATTGCTATCCACGCCCGAAAAGTGTTTGGCCCGAGGCGCTTATGCAGGCTTATTCGAAACTGCGGCGTAATTGCGCATGCATCGGCCGGGCAGGTCGGCGCAAAGTGTGCGTCGCAAAATGACCGATCGTGGTTCATGGCCTGCGCAGGACATCGAGGGCACTGCCACCTTCCCGGACACAACGTTAGTTCTAGGCGCAAGTCGTTCGGTTTTCTCGACAGACGCAATCAATCATGATCTGATCGCGCTACCAATTTGCCTTCGAAGCCGACGGCATCAATAAGAAACGTCGAACAAGAAACTTTCAAAAAGAACGCAGAACTCGGAAGAGTTCAGAGGAAACGCCAGAACAATAAAACACCCAAGCGAGGAAACGAGATGTCACGCAAGACACTGACGCGACGTCAATTTGTGGCTGCCACTGCAATGTCCTCCACGGCGCTGATCGCGGCGCCCTATGTCCGGGGCGCTTACGCTGCCGGCAAACTTTCGATCGGCTTCTGGGACCACTGGGTGCCCGGCGCCAACGATGCCTCGACCGCTCTCGTCAAGGAATGGGGCGAGAAGGAGAAGGTCGAGGTTTCGATCGACTACATCACCAGCAACAACAAGAAGATCGAGCTGACCGCAGCGGCCGAAGCCCAGGCCAAGTCCGGTCACGATATTCTCCAGATGCCGAGCTGGTGGCCGCACGCTTATTCCGAGAATCTCGAGCCGCTCAACGACGTCATGGAGCCGCTCATCAAGCAGAACGGTGAGGTGAACGACACCGTCAAATATCTCGGGCGGTCGGGCGGCAAATGGCTCGCAGTGCCCGCGACGCCGGGAAGCCAGATCAAAGGCCCCTGCTCCCGCATAGATCTGATGAAGAAACACGCCGGCATCGACGTGCAGGAGATGTATCCGGTCGGCGCTCCGCCGAAGGCGGACAACTGGACCATGGAGACGTTCCTGAAGGCGGCCGAGGCCTGCCACAAGGCCGGCTTCCCCTTCGGCATCGGTCTCGGCGAGACCACCGACAGCGTCGACACTGCCGGCGCGATCTTCCAGTCGTTCGGCGCCGAGCTCGTCAACGCCAAGGGCGATATCACCGTCAAGACCGACGCGGTGCGGCAGGCGCTCGAATTCTACAAGAAGCTGATCGCCGTCCTGCCCACCGACGCGCCGTCCTGGGACGATGCCTCCAACAACAAATGGCTGATCTCAGGCCGCGGCGCGATGATCCTGAATCCGCCGAGCGCCTGGGCGGTCGCCAAGCGCGACGCACCGCAAGTCGCCGAACAGTGCTGGACGCACGGCTTCCCGTCCGGTCCGAAGGGCCGTTTTGCGCCCTTCCTGCCATACTTCTGGGGCGTCTGGGCCTTTGGCAAGAACAAGGAAGCGGCCAAGAGCTTGCTCGTTCACCTGTCCTCGCCAGCGGCGATCGAGAAGTTCGTCGCGGCGAGCGGCGGGTACGATCTCCCGGCCTACGCGAACATGACGAAGTTCAAGACTTGGGCCGAGGAAGGGCCGCCGAAGGGCACACTCTTCCACTATCCGGATCCCTACAAGCAGCAGACGATGTCGATCGCCGCGTCTCCGGCGCCGCCGAAGATCGCCCAGCAGATCTACTTCCAGGCGACGCTGACCAAGATGGCGCTGCGCTTTGCACAAGGAGAGAAGTTGGAAACCGCGCTCGCCTGGGCCGAGGGCGAGTGCGAAGGCTTCATGCGGACCTGAGCCGGGTATGTGCCATGGCGGTTCACGCTTCGGGCGTGGGCCGCCGAGGCACCCCTCGCTCGATCCGCTTGCCGAATGAAGCCGACGGCTGCGCCGGCTTCGCCGTTCCAGATATCCTGCTAGGTGTCCTGCAAAGAGGCTAAATTCATGGCCGATGTCGTCGTTGAGCAAGGCCGTCCCGCTCGAGCTGCGAGCCCGCGCAAACGGGCGAGCCTGCGCAATGCAATGGGACGGAAATCGACCGTAGCGTTCTTCCTGACGCTGCCGCTGATCCTCCTGATCGCCCTGCTCGTACTTTATCCCGCCTTCTACTCGGTCTACCTGGCGACGCTGAACAAGGCGATGACAAAATTCGTCGGCCTCACCAACTTCACCTTTCTGTTCAAGCGCGAAACGTTCTGGATGGTGGTGAGACAGTCCTGCATTTTTGCGATCACCGCCGTGGTCTTCAAAGCGCTGATCGGCTTCATCGTCGCGCATTTCGTCCACAACATTCCCGGCAAGAAGCAACGTAAATGGCGCGGCATGCTGCTGGTGCCCTGGGTGATCCCGCCGGCGATGAGCACGCTGGCATGGCTGTGGCTGTTCGACCCCTCCTACAGCGCCTTCAACTATACGCTCTCGTTCTTCGGCATCGGTCCCATCCCGTGGCTCGGTGATACCTTCTGGGCGCGTTTCTCCGTCATCCTCGTCAACGTCTGGTACGGCGCGCCGTTCTTCCTGATCATGTACCTGGCCGCGTTGAAATCCGTACCCGATCAGCTCTACGAAGCCGCAGCAATCGACGGCGCCAATTGGTGGCAGAAGATCTGGCACATCACCTTGCCGATGATGCGCAACATCATCGCCATCACCACGCTGTTCTCGCTGATCGTCACTTTCGCCAATTTCGACATCGTGCGCATCCTCACCTCCGGCGGTCCGCTCGACCGGACGCACCTGTTCGCCACCTGGGCGTTCCAGGTCGGCATCCAGAGCAGCGACATTCCGCTCGGCGCCTGCGTCTCGCTGTTCATGGTGCCGATCCTCGCCGTCGCAGCGGTCTTCATCCTGCGCGATGTCAACAAACGTGGGAACGAAGCCTGATGAGCACGCTCGCAATCGACAAGGCCGGACCGACACGCAAGGTCAAGCTTCGAAGCATGAGCCGCGACCGCACCTGGGCGCTGCGCTGGTCCTACTTTTTCCTGGTGCTGTTTGCGATCTTCTTCCTGATCCCGCCGATCTACATGCTGATCACCTCGCTCAAGAGCAGCGCGGAGATCTCGGCCGCCACCAATCCGTGGTGGGTATTTCATCCGACCCTCTCGAATTATGTCGAGCTACTGACCTCGAACCAGTTCCTGCGATTCTTCTGGAATTCGTCGATGATCTCGATCGTGGTCGTGATCGTGACGATGTTGATCAGCATTCCGGCGGCGTTTGCATTGGCGCGGATGAAGTTCTGGGGCTCGGCGACGCTCGCGACCGGCGTGTTCCTGACCTATCTCATTCCGGACAGCCTTCTGTTCATTCCGCTGTTCAAGGTGCTCGCGACCGTCCAGGAGTTCACCGGCATCCCCCTGCTCAACCGGTGGTACGTGCTGGTGTTCATCTATCCGACGCTGACCGTGCCGTTCTGCACCTGGATCATGATCGGTTATTTCGCCTCGATCCCGAAGGAGCTGGACGAGGCGGCTCTGATCGACGGCGCCTCCTGGCTGCAGACCCTGACGCGGATTTTCATCCCCGTTGCCCTGCCCGGCCTGATCGCAGCGACCATCTTCGCCTTCACCGTGTCCTGGGCGCAGTTCCTCTATCCGCTGGTGTTCACGACATCCATCGACCAGCTCGTGCTGCCGGTCGGCATCACCACCACGCTGATCAAGGGCGACGTCTTCAACTGGGGTCAGATCATGACCGGCGCGCTGCTTGGCGCTGCCCCGCCGCTGGTCATCTACGCCTTCCTGATGGACTATTACATTGCCGGCCTGACCGCCGGCGCGACAAAGGGTTGATGTCTTATGGCTGAGGTTGCGCTGCGGAAGGTGGTCAAGCGTTACGACGACGTCGAGGCGGTGCGCGGCATCGATCTCGACATCTCCGATCATGAGTTCATCGTGCTCGTCGGCCCCTCCGGCTGCGGCAAGTCGACGACGTTGCGGATGATCGCAGGGCTCGAGGACATCACCGACGGCGACATCATGATCGGCGGGGACGTCGTCAACGACGTGCCGCCGAAGGACCGCGACATCGCAATGGTGTTTCAGAACTATGCGCTCTATCCGCATATGACGGTTGCGGAGAACATGTCATTCGGGCTGCGGCTCAAGCACTATCCCAAGGCCGAGATCAAGGCGCGGGTGACCGAGGCCGCCCGCCTCCTCGACATCACCGACCTGATCGACCGCAAGCCGAAGCAGCTCTCCGGCGGCCAGCGCCAGCGCGTCGCCATGGGGCGGGCCATCGTGCGCAACCCGAAAGTCTTCCTGTTCGACGAGCCGCTGTCCAATCTCGACGCCAAGCTGCGCGTGCAGATGCGGATCGAGATCAAGAAGGTGCACCAGAAGGTCCGAACCACGACGGTCTACGTCACCCACGACCAGGTCGAGGCGATGACGCTGGCCGATCGCGTGGTGGTGATGAACAAGGGTCGGATCGAGCAGATCGGCACGCCGAACGAGCTCTACCACAAGCCGGCGACGCGCTTCGTCGCGGGCTTCATCGGCTCGCCGGCGATGAACTTCATTCCGTGCCGGCTCGAGGAGGTCGGCGGCAAGCTCAACATCCGCCTGACGGACCGCATCTCATTCCCGTTGCCGCCGGCCCGCGCCGCCCGTTACAGCGCACTGCCTCGATCTGAAAACCTGTTGCTCGGCATCCGTCCCGAACATCTCACGGAATCGCATGCGCATCTGGAGCCGGGTGTCGAGACCTTCGACACCGTGCTTGACGTCACCGAGCCGATGGGGATGGAGACGCTGGTCTATTTCGGACTGGAAGGCACGCCCGTCTGCGGCCGCGTCGATCCCAATGCGGGCGCCAAGGACGGGGCACCCATGCGTTTGGCAATGGACCTCAACAATATGCACCTGCTAAACGAGGCGACCGGCGTCGTCTTGTGACGGCCGGCCAAGAAACTCGCGCAGGTAGGGACGATGTCGACCAACAAGAAGAAAATCTTTGTCACGCAAACTTTGTCGCAAGGCGCCCGCGCCCTCCTCACCCAGCGAGATGACATCGAGCTCATCGAGTTTCCGAACCTGATCTCCGCCAAGGACTTCGAAGCGCTGCTGAAGAGCCACGCGCCGGTCCATGGCGTGGCGCTCGGCGCCACCGCTTTCGGCGAGACCGAGCTCGAAGCTTCAAAGGACATGAAGGTGGTGACCCGGATCGGCGTCGGTTACGACGCCGTCGACGTCCCAGCCCTTTCCCGCCGCAAGGTGCCGCTGATGGTCGCGGGCAGCGCGAACTCGCCCTCGGTCGCCGAGCAGGCGCTGTTCATGATGCTGACACTGGCCAAACGCGCGCAGGAGATGCACGCCTGCGTCAAGGACGGCAAATGGGCCGAGCGCCTCGGCATGCTGCCGTTCGATCTGTACGGCAAGACCGTCCTCATCGTCGGCTTCGGCCGCATCGGCACCCGCACCGCCAAGCGCTGCCTGGCGATGGACATGAATGTGCAGGTCTATGATCCCTACAAGGGAGCCGCGGAGATCAAGGCAGCCGGCTGCGAGCCGGTCGCCGATCTCGATGCCGCACTGCCGCACGCCGATTTCGTCACCATCCACTGCCCGAAGACGCCGGAGACCGTCGGCCTGTTCGATGCTGACAGGATCGGCCGGATGAAGCCGAAATCCTATCTCATCAACACCGCGCGCGGCGGCATCGTGAAGGAAGCGGCGCTGTATGACGCACTGGTCTCGGGCAAGCTCGCCGGTGCCGGCATCGACGTGTTCGAGGTCGAGCCGCCGCCGGTCAGCAACGCGCTGTTCGCGCTGCCCAACGTCATCATGGCCCCGCATGTCGCCGGCGTCACGGTCGAGGCGGTGAGCCGGATGAGCGAGCAGACCGCGCGCAACATCCTGAGTGTGCTGGACGGCGATCCCATCCGGCAGAACATCATCAATCAGGATGTCCTGGGCTGAGCTGGTCTTCCGGGCGGTTCTTCTGGGCGGACGATCAGTCCGCCCGCCTTCGGAACGCCAGAATGAGTCCCATTTTGGTGCAGATCGAGCCCTCACTCAGCCTTAATCAAACCCGCGTAATAGGTCCGGCCGCGGCGGCAGTGGGACAGACTTGCCGGCCGCGTCGAGCTGGAGGATGGACCCTTGTCAGAGATCGACCCGACCGACCACGCGTTGGCGACCATTGCCAGCATCCTGGAGCACCCTGAACCCGTCCTCGTCGTGCGCGAGACCGAGACCGTGCGCGAAACCGAGACCGTCACCGTGACCGAAATGGTGGTTGCCGGTGAGCATGGGGTCGCGGACGAGCACGCGTTCGTCGACGAGCACCTGACGGTCGATGAGCATCCGGTGGTCGAGGAGCAGCCCCTGGTGCCGGAGCACACCGATGCCGACGGCTACAGCAAGGTCGGCCCCGGGCCGATGGTGGCCATCCGTCTGAAATGGACGGTCCATCGCGGCGATGACGGCCAGTTCTACGTCCACGAGACCATCGGCGAGCAGTCCGTGCCCGTGGTCAGCGGCCCGATGACCGGCGAAGCCGCGGTGCATTTCGTCGACGCGCACGAGGACGAGGCCCATCGGCGCTTCGAAGAGCTGCGCAGCGAAATCGCCGGCCGCAGCTCGCTCGCCGATTACGAGCGCAAGGGCGAAGCCTAGCGCGTTTTCGCGCGACGTGGATGCCGGTTCGGCCTATCGTCGTCCGAGATAATCCTTCTTCACGAGCTCGACGCCTGCGTGCCGCAACAGGTCGTAGGCTGTCGTGACGTGAAAGAAGAACTGCGGGACGCTGAAGGTCAGCAGCAGCGTCCGCCCGGTGAACGGCAACTCGGTCCCGTTCTTCAGCCTGAAGAAGACGTTCCGTTCCGCCGCAGCATCGATCTCCGCGCGCGGCAGGCTTTCGATGAACTCGATTGACGTCGCAATGCGGGCCTGGAGCCCGGCCATGTCGTGCTCCAGCACCGGCAGCGTCACCGGCTCCTGCTCGGCCAGCAAGGCCGCGGCGACCGTGGCGTGGCGGCAGGCCTCACCGATCTGTTGCGCCAGATCGTACATGTCGGGTGCCAAGCGCATGCCGAGCAGGACGGCCGGATTGAACTTCCGCGCTTCGGCATAGGCAACGCCCTTGTCGAGCAGTGCGGACAGGTTGCGCAGATACGGCACGAAGAGTCCGACCGAGGCGTCATACATCGAGATCGTCACTTCAAAATTCCCTTCACTTCCGCCTCGCCAGCGACGGGCATCTGGTCTAAATCCAAGCCTCAAGACAGGCATCGAGAGCTGCACAATGACAGCTTGGGCATGGGTGGAAAAGAGATGATCGTTCGAATGACCAGTCGAATTCTGGCGACTTTGGCCGTGGTCCTGCTGGCAAACCTTTCGGCCCAGGCACAGCAGGCGGCGCCGTCCCGCCTCGACGAGATCGTCAAGCGCGGCACTTTGCGCGTCGGCATGACCGGCGACTACAAGCCCTTCACCTATCTCGACAAGACGACGCAGCAGTTCAACGGCTTCGATGTCGACATGGCGGAGGCGCTCGGCAAGGCGCTCGGCGTCAAGGTCGAATTCGTGCCGACGGCCTGGCCGAAGCTGATGAAGGATTTCGAGGCCGATCAGTTCGACATCGCCATGGGCGGCGTCTCGGTCACGCTGGACCGGCAGAAGAAGGGCTTCTTCTCCACGCCGATCATGCGCGAGGGCAAGACGCCGATCGCGCGCTGTGCCGATGTCGGCAAATACCAGAGCATCACCGACATCGACAAGAAGGGCACCCGCGTCATCGTCAATCCCGGCGGCACCAACGAGCGCTTCGCGCGTGCCAACATCAAGGACGCCGACATCACAGTCTTCCCGGACAATACCGTGATCTTCGACGAGATCGCCAAGGGCAATGCCGACCTGATGATGACGGACGCCTCCGAGACGCGCTACCAGCAAAAGCAGCATCAAGGCGTGCTCTGCGCGGTGCATCCCGAAAATCCGTTCGATTTCTCCGAGAAGGCCTATTGGCTCCAGCGCGACATGGCGCTGAAGGCGTTCGTCGATCAATGGCTGCACATTTCGATGCAGGACGGCAGCTACAAGAAGATCTACGCCACCTGGTTCGATTAGGGCCGCGTCCTCCAGTCGCTTGTGCCGGCCAAACTTTGGACCGGCTCCGGTGCTATTGAACCCGAAACGGAGAAAGCACGACTCATACCGTGACAGTGATCTAGGTCACTTTTTGCGATCAAACCGGGGCGTAAGCGTCGGTTTGGGGACCACCTGTTTCAGGAGATGCGAAATGAGGAAGCTGTTGGCCACGGCCGCATTCCTTTTGGCGAGCACCGCTGCGCAGGCGCAGTACACCTTCGACTATGGCGGGCACACCATCCGCATCGATCCCGACCGCGGCACGGTGCAAATCCCCGGCGTCTACGACAACACCGGCCAGGGCAAGGCGAAGAAGGCCAAGACCGATGCCAAGGGGGCTCCGAAAGCGGACCCGCAGGCACCGCAACAAGCCAAGGTTGACCCGCAGCCGCCGGCCAATCCAGCACTGGTCACCGCGCCCCCGGCGGCCGAGCAGGCCCCTGTCCAAGCTCCCGTCCAAGCTCCCGTGGCCGTCGCGCCTCCTGCCCCGCCGGCACCTCCCGCCACCACGGCAAACAATGCTCCGGCGGAAGACGCGCTTGTGCCGCCGCCTCAGCCGGCCCCAAGTGCTGCCCCGACGGTGGCCGCAGTACCGCCCGCACCGCCTCCACCGCCCGCCCCGACCGTCGCAGCCGCGCCTCCGGCGCCGTCTCCGCCTCCCGTTCCGCCGCCTGCGCCTGCTCAGTCGGCTGCCGTCGCGCCGCCGGCTCCTGCAACCGCACCCACGCGCGATCTCAATTCACCGCTCGGCGTCTGGCTCACCGAGGAGAAGGAAGGCAAGGTCCGGATCGAGCAATGCGGCAGCAATCTGTGCGGCTATTCGGTCGATTCGAAATCGAACCAGAATGGCGAGCAGGTTCTGATCAACATGAAGCCCGGCAAGGACCAGAACAAGGACCCAAAATGGTCCGGCCGCATCCTCGATCCGAACTCCGGCTCGACCTACGATTCAACCATCGCGCTGAAGGGCACCGATCGCCTGCGCGTGCAGGGCTGCGCCTTCGGCGGCATGTTCTGCGGCGGCCAGACCTGGACGCGGGTGAACTGACTTCGGGGCGACACTCTGACCGACGCAAGGGGGCCCGCAGCGCGGGTCCCTTTTGCTTTTGTCGTCAAATCGATTGCGACGTGCGCGACATCACAGAGCCCGTCGCGCGCGTGACAACCCTCACATCGCCGGTTCCGCGTCCGTGACACGATCCCGCATGATCAACCCTAGGGGCGTGTCATGAACGGATTTCGCAAGGCTCTCTTCGCCACAATCATCGTCATCGCGTTGCCGGCCGCGCAGGCCAGCGCCAGCACTTTCGACGGCGCATGGAATGTCCGCATCTCGTCGTCGAGCGAGACCTGCGGTAACGGCTCGACCGTCGCCATCGGCATCAACAACGGTCAGATCGCCTCGAGCAGCGCAATGGTGACGGCGTCAGGCCGCGTCGCAGATGCCGGCAGCATCAACGTTACCTTGAGCACCGGCATCAAGCGCGCCGTCGGCTTCGGCCGGCTCAGCGGCACTTCGGGCTCCGGCACCTGGCGCGGCAGCATGTGCACGGGCACGTGGACGGCGGAGCGGATGTAGGGTGCTGTGTCCCGGACGCGGTGCAGCGTGCAACGCTGCTCCGCAGAGCCGGGACCCAACGTTCTTCGTGGGTCCCAAATCTCTGGGTCCCGGATCGACGCCGCATCGCCTTGTAGCGATGCGTCTTGTCCGGGAGGCTAGCCGACGGCCGCCCCATACTCCGCGTCGGTCACCGGCTCCAACCAGGTCGAGAACACGCCGTCGAGCGCTTCCTGCATGGCGATGTGGGTCATGCCGTTCGTCGGCGACCCGCCGTGCCAGTGCAGCTCGCCCGGTGGAATCCAGACGGTGTCGCCGGGACGGATCTCCCTGATCGGCCCGCCCTTGGACTGGACCCGGCCGACTCCCGAAATCACATAGAGCGTCTGCCCGAGCGGATGGTGGTGCCAGTTGGTGCGCGCGCCCGGTTCGAACGAGACGCGCGAGCAGTTCAGCCGCGCCGGGGCGGGCGCCATGATCACGGGGTCCTGCCACACGGTGCCGGTGAAGTGTTCCCCGGGCGCACGGCGTGTCGGCCGCGTGCCTGCTACAGTGATGTCCATTGGATTTACCTCGTTTCCTTACCGATTACTTCTTGCTTGCGGCGTAGCGCGCCTTGGTCTCGGCGTTCATGGGATAGAGGCCCGGGAGCACCGCGCCATTGTTCACCTCGTTGACGATCCAGGCTTCCATCCGCTCCTGCTCGACGCCCTCATTGAGCACGTGTTCGAGCATCGCCTGCGGGATCAGCACGCAGCCGTCCTGGTCGGCGACCACGATGTCGTTCGGGAACACCGCAACGCCGCCGCAGCCGATCGGCTCGCCCCAGCCGACGAAGGTCAGGCCGGCAACCGACGGCGGCGCGGCATAGCCGTCGCACCAGACCGGCAGATTAGTGCCGAGCACGCCCTCGACGTCACGCACGACACCGTCGGTGACGAGTGCGGTGACGCCGCGCTTCATCATGCGCGCGCACAGGATGTCGCCGAAGATGCCGGCGTCGGTGATGCCCATGGCATCGACCACGGCGATGCAGCCCTCCGGCATCGCCTCGATCGCGGTGCGGGTCGAGATCGGCGACGACCAGGATTCCGGCGTCGCCAGATCCTCGCGCGCCGGCACGAAGCGCAGCGTGAAGGCCGGTCCCACCAGGCGCGGCAGACCCGGGCGCAGCGGACGCGCGCCGCGCATCCAGATGTTGCGCAGGCCCTTCTTCAGCAGGACCGTGGTGATGGTAGCAGTGGTGATGCCGGCGAGGGTCTTGCGGGCTTCGGGGGACAGCGACATGGAAACAGACGAGCTCCGGGATGGGCGGGAAAGAACGCGCGCATCTTGCGGGGTGCGGGCCTTGCGTCAAGGGCCAACAAGCTACCAATCATGCAGGGCCGCAGCGCAGTTATGCGTCGCGATAACAAGGCTTTATCGCCTCCCCCTGCATTAATTTATTGGACTTGCGGGCGCATTTACGCGAAGCAGGAACAAGCGGAGCTCAAGGCCGAGCCCGCGTATCTCCAGAAGCCCGATTTCGACAGCCCATGTCCGCGACGCTTCCCCCGCCCCGCCTTCTGCCCAGTGGCGACAGCGCCGTCACGGTCGAGTTCAGCCGTACCATCGACGACGACGCGAACCAGCGCGTGCTGGCGCTCGACAAGGCGCTCGCAGCAAGCCCGATCGATGGCATCACGGAGTCCGTGCCGACCTATCGCTCGCTGCTGGTGCATTACGATCCCGGCAGGATCGGCTTCGACGCACTTGGCGAAAAGCTGCTCGCGCTCGCCAGCCAGCCGCTGCCGCCGGCCACCAGGGCGCGCCGCTGGCGCATTCCCGTCGCCTATGGCGGCGAGCACGGCATCGACCTCGAGGACGTCGCGAAGACGCTGAACACCACACCCGACGACATCGTCGCGCGCCACGTCGCCGGCGACTATAAGGTCGCCATGATCGGCTTCACGCCGGGCTGGTCCTATCTCAGCGGCCTCGACAAATCCCTGCAGATGTCGCGACGGCAGAATCCGCGGCTGCTGACGCCTGCCGGCACCATCTCGATCGGCGGCATCCAGGCCGGAATCCAGTGCCTGGCAGCCCCGAGCGGCTGGCACCTGCTCGGCCGCACGCCGGTGCGGACCTATCAGCTCCACCGCAATCCGACCTTCCTCACCGAACCCGGCGATCGCGTGACGTTTTTCGCCATCGACCACAAGACGTTCGAGGAACAGGACCGCGCCGCCGAGGCCGGCGAGATCATTGCCGAGCAGGTGATCGCATGAGCCGGCTCGTGATCGCCAGCATCGGGCCCGCAAGCTCGGTCCAGGACGGCGGACGCCATGGCGCGCAACGCTATGGCCTGACGGTCAGCGGAGCGATGGACCGCCTCTCGCTCGCGGCAGCGAACACGCTTGTCGGCAACGAACCGTTTGCAGCCGCTGTCGAGGTCGGCCCGTTCGGCGCCTCGTTCACCGCGCGCGACGGTGCCGTGCGCGTCGCGATCTCAGGCGCGCCGCGCAATGCGGACGTCGCCGGCAGTCCAGTCGCCATGGACACATCGGTGACGCTGAAGGACGGCGAGACGCTGACGCTGGGTTTTGCTCGCGGCGGTGCGTTCACTTATCTGGCGATCGAAGGCGGGATCAAGGGCGAGCCGGTGTTCGGCAGTCTCGCGGTCAACGCCCGTGCCGGTCTCGGCAGCCCCTACCCGCGCCCGTTGCAGGCCGGCGACGAATTCACCGTCGATGCCGCAAGCGGTGCACCGGAACTGCGTATCGAATTGCCGAAGCCATCGAGCGGTCCGATTCGCGTACTGCTCGGACCGCAGGACGACGAATTCGACGACGCCAACAAGGCGCTGTTCCTCGACAGCGAGTGGAAGATCTCGGCGACGTCAGATCGCATGGGCTACCGGCTGGAAGGTCCCGCGATCAAGCATCTGCACGGCCACAACATCGTCTCCGACGGCACGGTCAACGGCAGCATCCAGGTGCCCGGCAACGGCGCGCCGATCGCGCTGATGATGGATCGCGGCACCTCCGGCGGCTACCCAAAGATCGCGACCGTGATCACGGCCGATGTCGGCCGTCTCGCGCAGACCTCCGCAGGAACGGCGTTCCGCTTCAAGGCCGTCAGCATGGCCGAGGCGCAGGACGAGGCAAGGAAATTCTCGCAACTGATCCGCAACCTGTCCGATCGCCTGCGCTCCGCCGACACCGTCGCGCTCAACATCGAAGCGCTCAGCGATGCCAACGTCGCGGGCTATGCTGTCAGTGCCGTCGACGCCGGGACCTGGCAGGTCGCAGCCGAGCCGTAAACGACAAGACGACCAGAGATGGAGAGCAGCCCATGAAGAC
Organism: Bradyrhizobium sp. MI1.10; assembly: GCF_055811035.1. NCBI lineage: Bacteria > Pseudomonadati > Pseudomonadota > Alphaproteobacteria > Hyphomicrobiales > Nitrobacteraceae > Bradyrhizobium > Bradyrhizobium sp. MI1.10. The sequence continues at coordinate 33,302 of NZ_JBVVPN010000011.1, read as the reverse complement.
GATCGATCTCAATTGCGATCTCGGCGAAGGTTTTGGCGCGTGGGAGATGGGCAACGATGCCGCGATGATCGAACTGGCGAGCTCAGTCAACGTCGCCTGCGGCTTCCACGCCGGCGATCCCGATATCATGCGCCGGACGGTCGAGCTGGCGAAGGCGCGCGGCGTCTCGGTCGGCGCGCATCCTGGATATCGCGACCTGCATGGCTTCGGCCGCCATCCGATCGCGGGCCTGAAGGCCTCCGAGATCGAGAACCTCGTCGCCTACCAGATCGGCGCGCTGCAGGCGATCGCGACCGCAGCCGGCCACAAGGTCACGCATGTGAAGGCGCATGGCGCACTCTCCAACGTCGCCTGCGAGGACGATATGACCGCGAAGGCGATCGCGGCCGGCATCAAGGCGGTCGATCCCGGCTTGATCTTTGTCGTGCTCGCCAATTCGAAGCTGGTGAAGGCCGGCGAAGCCGCCAATCTGCCGATGGTGCATGAGGTGTTCGCCGACCGCGCCTATGAGGACGACGGCAATCTCGTCTCGCGCAAGAAGGAGGGCGCGGTGCTGCATGACGCCAAGGCGATCGCCGACCGCGTGGTGCGCATGGTGCAGGACGGTGCGGTGGTTTCGGTCACGGGCAAGGTCATCAAGATGCGAACCGACACGGTGTGCATCCACGGCGATACGCCCGGCGCGGTCGAGATCGCGCGCGGTCTGCGGCAGGCTTTGAAGGACGCAGGGATCGAGGTCGCGCCGTTCAGGCGCGGGGCGTGAGGTTGGTCCGGGTGGGTTAGCGAAGCGTAACCCACCCTGGCTCAGCGCATGCGGAACGAAGTTGGTAGGTTACGCCTTCGGCTAACCCACCCTACGCGGGTCATCAGAACGGGTGCACCGAGAGCGTGCCGAACACGATGGCGGCGATGACCGCGAAGGCGCTGTACATCGCGGCATGATGCACACTCGCCCCGGTCCGCCGCGAGAGCGAGCGCGCGTAGAAGTGCAGCCTGGCTTCCGCCGATAGCTCGCGCATGGTCGATCTCCAACGCCCCATTTGCGGGATTATGAGGGATCAACCGGGGTGGCGGGCAAGAGTCCCGCGGAAATAGCGATGCAGGTTCTCTGAAGACCCCGCAGCGCAGGAGCAAATTCTCCCTGCGTGCAGGTTCCGAGAATCTTATTCGTTCAAATCCGAGCCAGTTGGAACTGACTCGGATGACGGTGAGATGACAGCTAGTAGACGTCAGCCTGGAACCGGCCCGTCTTCTTGAGCTCGGCGACAAAACTGACGGCTTCGTCGGTCGAACGCGCCCCGAACTGGGCGACGATATCGACCAGCGCGCGCTCGACGTCCTTGGCCATGCGCTTGGCATCGCCGCAGATGTAGAGATGCGCCCCCTCGGCAAGCCACGTCCACAGCTCGCGGCCGACCTCGCGCATGCGGTCCTGCACGTAGAACTTCTTCTCGCCGTCGCGCGACCACGCCAGCGACATGCGCGTGAGCAGGCCCGAGGTCTTCATCGCGTTGAGCTCCTCCTGGTAGAAGAAGTCGCAATCGCTGCGCTGATGGCCGAAGAACAGCCAGTTCTTGCCGGGCGCACCGGTCGCCTTGCGGTCGAACAGAAAGGCGCGGAACGGTGCAATGCCGGTGCCGGGGCCGATCATGATGATCGGCGTCTTCGGATCCTGCGGCAGGCCGAAATTATGCGCCTTCTGCACATAGACCTTGAGCTTCTCGCCCTCCGCGATGCGCTCGCCGAGGAAAGTCGAGGCGACGCCGATACGCTTGCGCTTGCCGATCACGTAGCGCACGGAATCGACCGTTAGCGACAGCTTTCCAGGCGTCGCATTGTGCGACGACGAGATCGAATAGAGCCGCGGCTGCAGCGGTTCCAGCGCCTCCACGAAGGCTTCGGGATGCGGCCGCGTGCCCGAGAACTTCTGCAGCGCCGCCATGACGTCGAGTGTGGCGGCATCCCCATCGGGATCCTCGCCCTGCGCCAGTGCCCGCGCCCTCTCGCGCTGCGCGCCGCCAGTGATGAAGGAGATCAGTTCGAACAGCGTGTCGGGCGCCGGCGACAGCGAGACGTCGTCGATCAGCACCTCGCGCAGCGTCTTGCCGTTGACCTCAGTGGTGTGGGAGGCGCCGAGCAACGCGATGACCTGGTCGACGAGGCCGAGCTCGTTGCGCGCGAACACGCCAAAACTGTCACCGACGACATAGTCGAGCTTGCTCTCGGAGAGATCGAACTCGACGTGATAGGTTTCTTTCTCCGACTTTCCCTTGTTGAGAAGACGGCGCGACAGGAAGGTCGCCGCAACAGGGTTGTCGCGCGAGCGGCCGGGCTCGGCGATCGTCACGGTCACGGCGGGGGCCGCCACAGCGTCTTGCTTGTCAGCCGGCTTGGCCGCCGGCGCCTTGTCCAGCTCTTCATGTAGTGACTTCAGCATCCGCGCGGTTTCCTTGCCGCCGGGGACACAAAGGTTGAGCCGCGCTTCACTGCGGCTCGCGATCGCCTCCGAATAGTCGTGGCAATTGTAGCCGCACTGCCCGCAATCCTGCTGCGCCATCGCCGCCATCATCTTGCGCCGCACGGGACGGCCTTCGGCGAGCTTCATCCGATCGGCGATCGGCATGGTCTGGTCGTGCCAAGGCGCTTCACCGTCGTCACCATCACCAGCCTGCATGACGGCGGCGCCCTGCTCCGCCGACAGCGGCGTGGCCGCGTCAGGCGACAGCAGCCCGGCAAAGAAGCCGTTCAGCCAGGAGCGTTGCGCGTCGGAGAACGGGGCACTCGTGGGAATGATGTCGAGTTTGGGTGGAGGGCTGATCTGGTTCATGAAGACACCTCGGCATCGGCAAGCTTGCGCAGCGTCTCGCCGTCGTGGCGGCGCGCAAAGGACAGGAACGTCTCGTCGGGAGACGAGCGATGGGCGATATAGGCCTTGAGCAACCCTTCGACCGTCTTCGGCGCGTCTTCGGCCTTGAGGTCGTGGTAGACCTCCTGCCCGACGTCGGCGTCAGGACCGAACCCGCCGCCGGTGAAGAGATGATAGCCCTCGACAGTGTCCTCGTCGTTCACCGGCACGCGCGCCCCGATCAGGCCGATGTCGCTGATGTAGTGCTGGGCACAGGAATGGTGGCAGCCGGTGACGTGGATGTTGACCGGCTTGTCCATCTCGACGCGCGGCTCGCACCAGTCGCCGATCTCGGCAGCGTGGCGTTTGGTGTTGGAGGCGGCAAAGCGGCAACCGGCGTTGCCGGTGCAGGCGATCAGGCCGGCGCGGATATGCGAGGCCTCGACCGCAAGCCCGATCTGCTTGATCGCCGCGATGGCGAGTTCGACATTCTCGTCGCGCACCCCTGATATCAGCAGGTTTTGCCAGACGGTCAGACGGATCTCGCCGTCGCCGAGGTCCCGCGCCACCTTGGCGAGGCCCCGCATCTGATCGCAGCTGATCTTGCCGAGCGTCAGCGACACGCCGATCCAGTTCAAGCCGTTCTGCTTCTGCTTGTGCACGCCGATATGCGCCATGCGGTCCGCGGCCGGTCGCGGCGCAAACGCCTCTTCCGGCACGCGCGTGAATGGCGTCTTCAGCCGCTCTTCGACGAGCTTGAGGAAACCGTCATGGCCCATGGCGTCGAGCACGTATTTCAACCGCGCCTTGTTGCGGTTGGTGCGGTCGCCATGCTCGATGAAGACGCGCACGATGGCGTCGGCAACGGCGGTCGCGTTTTCAGGCTTCACGACGATGCCGGAATATTTGGCAAAGTCCTTGTGGCCGGTGATGCCGCCGAGGCCGAGGCGGAACCAGGTCCCGGGCTCGACGCCGAAGCCGTCCTTCACCTCGACCGCCGTGAAAGCGATGTCGTTGGTCTCCTCGAGCACGGCGATCCTGCCGGCACCGTCGAAGGCGACGTTGAACTTGCGCGGCAAGCCATACAACGAGCGATCGTTCAGGATGTGGTAGTGCCACTCGCGCGCATAAGGCCGTGTGTCGATCAGCTCCTGCGGATCGATGCCCGCCGTCGGCGTTCCCGTCACGTTGCGGATGTTGTCGGCGCCGGAGCCGCGCGAGCACAGGCCGAGGTCCTGAATGCCCTCGATCAGCTTCACGGCGTTCTTCGGCGGGATCTCGCGAAGCTGCAGGTTGGCGCGCGTCGTGACGTGGCTGTAGGGACCGCACGTTTCATCGGCGAGATCGGCAAGGCCGGTCAGCTGCCAATGCTTCATGATGCCGTTCGGAATGCGCAGACGGCACATGTAGGAGTCCTGCGTCGGCGCGACGTAGAAGATGCCGTAATAGCGCCAGCGGAAATTGTCCGCCGGGCTCGGCGGCGTATTGTCGAGCGCCTGCTGGCGGAGACGCGGATACGCATCGAAGGGATGCTCGTCGCGCTTGACCTTCTCCTGGTCGGCGAGCTTCTTGCCCGCGGCGATGACCTTGTCCTGCGCCTTGATGTGCACGGCATCGGGACCGGTCGGCTCGGCGTTCGCCTTGCCGGCGCCGCCGCCGAGACCGCGACCGACGCGACTGATCTGCAGACCGGTCGTGAAGCCTTCGAGATAGCGTTTCTGGTCGTCGGTAAAGTCGACTGAGACGGTGTCGAGTTTCATGGTCAGTAACGAAGCTCCTGCGGCCACCTGGGTGGTATCGACGGAAAGTGCACGACCCGCGAGGAGCTCGGCTGGCTCGAGAGCCGGCTGTGCACCCAACGGTCCGATCAGCTTCGTTGCTGGGGACTGGCGCAGCAGGCATCTGTGACAGGCTGGCCGCACTGCAACATTCAAGTTGCGTGCCAGCTTCGACGAAATGAAAATGTGTGTCGTATCAAGCAATTAAGAGCGCAAAAGGGAACTCAGGGCTCTGGAGCTCTTACGAAATTCGAGCAGTCGGCCTAAAATTTAGACTCGGATCTCCGGCGCTCAAAAACGGTGCAGGCCCGAATCACACCTTCCAGCGGCCTACCGCGAAGGCTTCGAGATGCCCCCGAATATTGGCGGGATCGAAGGCGGGGCCGGCGAATGCGCCGAATGCCGCGGGGGCTTGAGCGGGCGGCCGGCGGCCGAGGGCGCCGTCGTAGAGGTCGGGCCTGAAGACGGCCATAGCCGTCTTGACCCCATCGGGCGTCAGCGTCGTTTGCCCCCAGCGCACCATCTGGGCATAGAGCCAGGCGGCCTGGACCGGATCGGGACGCCCTGCTTCTTCGCGTCCCACCAGAAGGTAGCTGCCGCTCTCGCGAAAGGTGCCGTCGGGCGAAATCTTGAGGCGTCCCGTGAGGGTGCGCTGAATGACTTCGGCATCGACACCGATCCGCTCGGGCTGCGCCAGGATCTGCGCCGCTTCGGTCCGGTTTTCCGGATGCTCGATGAACTCGGCGGCTTTCACCGCCGCGCGCACCAGGCTGGCGACCACGTCCGGATTCTTGTCGGCCCAGACCTGGCGGAGCGCCAGCACCTTCTCCGCCGCATGGGCCAGGATGTCGGAGACGAAATGCAGGATGTGGCCGATCCCGAGATCGACCGCGATCGAATTCCAAGGTGCGCCGACGCAGAACGCATCGACATGCCCATTGGCGAGACTGTCGACCATATAGGGCGGCGGCAGCACCACCAGCCGCACGTCCTCGTCGGGATCGACGCCGGCCGCCGCCATCCAGAACCGCAATTGGTAATTGTGGGTCGAGAACGGGAAGGTCATGCCGAAGGTCAACGGGTCGGCCCCCGCTTTGCGCCGCTTGGCGACCACACGCGCCAACGCTTTTGCCGTGGCGAGCGGATCGAAGCGGTCGCCGTCGATCTCCTCCATCAGTGCCGCATGAAGCGCCGGCGAGACCGTGATCGCGTTGCCGTTGATGCCGAGATTGAAGGGCGCCGCGATCGGCACCTTGACATGCCCGAGACCGAGCGAGGACGCGATCGCGACGGGCGCGAGCAGGTGCGCGGCGTCGAACAAGCCGATATTGAGCTTGTCGCGGACGTTGGACCAGGAGACCTCGCGGACCAGTTCGACCTCGAGCCCTTCGGCCGCGGCAAATCCCTTGTCGACGGCAACGATCAGCGCTGCGGCATCGACCAGCGGAATGAACCCGATGCGGAGGGGAGTGGTCATTTCAGCATCTCCGACGCGGTGATGATCGACTGGGCGATCTCGCCGATTTTCTTCTTCTCGCGCATCGCGGTGGAGCGCAGCAGCACATAGGCCTCGTCCTCGGTCAGGCCCTTCACCTTCATCAGGATGCCCTTGGCCTTCTCGATGACCTTGCGATCCTCGAGCTGCGACTTGGTACGCTCCAGCTCCTCCTGGAGTTTCGCGAAGGCATTGAAGCGCGACACGCAGAGGTCGAGGATCGGCTTGATGCGCTCCTTCCTCAGCCCGTCGACGATGTAGGCGGAGACCCCCGCCTCGACCGAGGCCTGGATCGAGGATGAATCGCTCTGGTCGACGAACATCGCGATCGGCCGCTTCACGGCGCGGCTGACCTGGAACATCGCTTCCAGCACGTCGCGGCTGGGGTTTTCCAGGTCGATCAGGATGATGTCGGGGTCGACCGCATAAATACGGGCGAGCAGGCTTTGCATCTCGCTGATATGAACGATCTGCGTGAATCCGGCCTCCCGCAACCCTTCCTCGAGGATCGCAGCCCGGATCGGGCTTTCGTCGACGATCACGATTTTGGGCGACTGTTCGGCGCTCATTGCTCACTCACCACCAGTGATTCATCCATAGCATGCCCGCCGGCCATGCAAAGGGTTGTAATTATGGGCAATTGGGACTAGCTCAACCCTGTCAATCAGGCAGATTTGGATATGGATCAGACGGCTGCGCCGAAGGTCAGCTTCGTGTCGCTCGGGTGCCCCAAGGCTTTGGTGGATTCCGAGCGCATCATCACGCGCCTGCGCGCCGAGGGCTATGAGCTCGCCCGCAAGCATGACGGGGCCGACATCGTCATCGTCAACACCTGCGGCTTCCTCGACAGCGCCAAGCAGGAATCGCTCTCGGCGATCGGCGAGGCCATGGCCGAGAACGGCAAGGTGATCGTGACGGGCTGCATGGGCGCGGAACCCGAGCAGATCGAGCAGGCCTATCCCGGCGTGCTCTCCATCACCGGCCCGCAGCAATATGAGAGCGTGCTGGACGCCGTGCATCGCGCGCTGCCGCCCGCCCACAATCCGCATCTCGATCTGGTGCCGCCGCAGGGCATCAAGCTGACGCCGCGGCACTACGCCTATTTGAAGATCTCCGAGGGCTGCAACAACCGCTGCACCTTCTGCATCATTCCGAAGCTGCGCGGCGACCTGGTCTCGCGTCCGGCCAACGACGTGCTGCGCGAGGCCGAGCGCCTGGTCGACGCCGGCGTCAAGGAGCTGCTGGTGATCTCGCAGGACACCTCGGCCTACGGCGTCGATCTGAAATACGCCGAGAGCCCGTGGAAGGATCGCCAGGTCCGCGCCAAATTTATCGACCTCGCGCGCGAGCTCGGCGAATTAGGGGCCTGGGTCCGCTTGCAATATGTCTACCCCTACCCGCATGTCGACGAGGTCATCGCGCTGATGAACGAGGGCAAGGTGCTGCCCTATCTCGACATCCCGTTCCAGCACGCAAGCCCCGAGGTGCTGAAGGCGATGAAGCGCCCGGCGGCGCAGGACAAGACGCTGGCGCGCATCAAGCGCTGGCGCGAGCAATGTCCCGATCTCGCTCTGCGCTCGACCTTCATCGTCGGCTTCCCCGGCGAAACCGACGCGGACTTTGCCTATCTGCTCGACTGGCTGGACGAAGCCGAGATCGATCGGCTCGGCTGCTTCAAGTACGAGCCGGTCGCCGGCGCGACCGCGAACGCGATCGAGAACCCCGTGCCGGAAGAGATCAAGCAGGAGCGCTACAACGCGCTGATGGCGCGCCAGCAGAAAATCTCCGCGCGCAGGCTGAAGCGCAAGGTGGGCACCCGCCAGCAGATCATCATCGACGAGGTCGGCCCGACCGTCTCAAAGGGCCGCTCCAAGGCCGATGCGCCGGAGATCGACGGCGCCGTCTACCTGTCGAGCCGCCGCCCCTTGCGCGTCGGCGAGATCGTCACCGCCAAGATCGAACGCGCCGACCAATACGACCTGCACGGCAGCGTCGCGGGATTCTGATCTTCCGCTGTCGCGGTCAGTGCAGCGACGAACTCTCCGCTCCCTCTCCCGCAAGCGGGAGAGGGAGCGAGCCGTCGCTAAGCTACGGCAACATCACGCCCGCCGTTCGCTTCTCCCGACGCCTGCTGTTCGTCACGTGCGGCGAACACTTCCTTGGCTGCGAACAGCCCGTTCAGCGCCGCCGGGAAGCCCGCATAGACGGCCATCTGCATGATGACCTCCACGATCTCGTCGCGAGACAGCCCGACGTTCAGACCCGCCTCGAGATGCACCTTGAGCTGAGGCGCGGCATTTCCGAGGGCCGTCAGCGCGGCGATCGTCGCGATCTCGCGATCGCGCAGGCCGAGGCCCGGGCGGCAGTAAATGTCGCCGAACGGAAACTCGATCACGTATCGTGCGAAATCCGGAGCAATGTCGGCGAGTGAGGCGACGACCGCTTCACCAGCTCTGCCGTCAATGCGTAACAGGGCCCGCTGTCCGCGATCGAAGCGGCTTTCGTCTTGCGTTTGGGCGTGCGTCATTTTCCTTCGTCCTCTGTTCGTCGCTGGCATAGCCGGCGATCTTGGTATCAAGGACGAGCAGGCATTCCTGGAGTTCGGCAATCTGCGTGCGCACCTGTTCGCGGTGGACTTCCAGGATCTGCCGCCGGCTTGAGCCGGTAGCGTCGCCTTCGTCACGAAGCGCCGCGTAACGCAACATGTCCCGGATCGGCATTCCCGTGGTCTTGAGCCGACCGAGGAATTCGATCCATGTGAGGATCGATGCGTCAAAGTCACGCTGGCCGGAGCGATCCCGGTCGGCGTATGGCAGCAGCCCGATGCGCTCGTAGTAGCGCAGCGTGTGCGTCGACAGGCCGGTTCGTTTTGCGAGGTCGCCGATCTTCATGTGTGCCCGTTCTCGTACTGACGCGCCTACAGATACCCCTTCGAGCGCGCTCTAAGTCAAGGGGGATCGAAGGTGCAAAGATTTCGGCGCGCCGGCGGGGCGGCAGCGTCGCGGCAATCCGGGCTTCAAGATTCCGCCAGCCATTTCGGCACCCAGCGCTCCGGCCGCGGCGCGCGGGCAAGATCGGCTTGCGCCTCCGACAGCTTCGCAGGCTCGCCGTCGATGGTCGGGCGCACATCGTATTCGAAGTTGGGCATGACGCGGCCGTCGGCATAGAGGCCGAATTTCATCGCGTACCACAGCCCGAGTTCGGGCTGGGCGCGGCGCATCTCCTCGCGCAGATCGCGCAGCAGGGACTCGATCGAGGCGGCTTCCTCGAACGGTTGCGGTCCGCCCGTCAGGACACGCGCCTGGTATTGCCTGCCGACGATCGCGATCTCGAAGCTCGTCCTATCCCAGGGCTTCTTGCCCTTCGGTAGATGCGCGGCGAGGCGCCAGCCGAGTTCGGCCATCAAGCGATGATTGGCCCAGTAGTCTTCGCGATCCCGGCTCCATTTTTCCATGAAACCGCGAAAGTCGGGCAGCTCCGACGGATCGTCATCGGGCGCCGCCATCTCCCCGCTCAGCCGTCCGGTGAGCCATTGCGCAAGCTCGACCGTCTGGCATTCGACTTCGTCGTGCGGCTTCAGATCGCTCCAGGCCTTGTCGAATTGTTGCGACGTCAGTTTTGCGAGCAGGCCATCGAGGCTCGGTGCCAGCAGCTCGTAATCGCCCTCGGACCCAAGCCCCACGATCGGCGGATTGTCACGGTCGAGACCCGCGCCATACCAGCCGCCAACAGCCGAGCCATCCGGCAACCGCATGAACAGCGAAAACCTGTCGCGCAAGGGACTGCCGTCGACAATCGGAGCGTGATCGGAGAATTGGCCTTGCAAGGAGAAGCAGCCGACGCTGCCCCAGGGGCGCCCCTCCAACCAGCCGGCGAAGTCCAGCAACAGCGACGGCGCCTCGATGCCCGGCGGAAACGCGCCGCGAATGCTGTCGAGGTCGATCGGATAAGGCGTGTCGGACAAGGTTTAAAACTATCTGGTTGGTCCCGCCCCTCTTGGTCCGAACCGTCATGCGTTCGGTTCGAGCCAATTCGCGTCCTGTGATCACAAACGCGCTAGAGACATAATGGTTTCCAGGCGCGCATCTCTCACCTGCCCCATGCACGCTGCGCGTGTGGTTTGTAAAGCGCCCGCTTGACAAGCCCCACCTTTCGCATGTATTGCCGCGCACCATGATCAACGCTCGGACCCATCAGCGCACCGAAATGCTCCGCCGTCGCTCCCGCGACGATGAGAGGGTGCGCCATGTCCGACGACGCCGCTGAAGCACTGAATTCAGCGTAAGTTTTCGAGAAGGCCGCACCCGCAAGGTGCGGCCTTTTTGCTGTTCGCGCGCCCTTTTCCCCCGCCTCCAGAGGAGTTCGACATGACCAACGCCACCCATCCGTATGACGCGTTGATGGACATCACCGCTCGGCCCAAGGCCGTGTTCGTCCGTGGCGCCGGCTCCTACCTCTGGGACGACAACCGCAAGCGCTATCTCGATTTCGTGCAGGGCTGGGCCGTCAACTGCCTCGGCCACTCCCCGCCCGCGATCGCCGACGCGCTTGCCGCGCAGGCCAAGCGGCTACTGACGCCGAGCCCGGCCTTCTACAACGAGCCCAGCCTGAAGCTCGCGCAGGCACTGGTCGCAAACAGCGCGTTCGACCAGGTGTTCTTCGCCAATTCCGGCGCGGAAGCCAACGAGGGCGCGATCAAGCTCGCGCGCAAATATGGCGGCATCCACAGAGGTGGCGCATTCGAGATCATCAGCTTCGAAGGCAGCTTTCACGGCCGCACGCTGGCGACGATGTCGGCCTCGGGCAAGAAGGCCTTTGAGCCGCTGTTCGAGCCGAAGGTCGCCGGCTTCAAGAAGGCGAAGCTCAACGACATCGCGTCGGTCGAAAAGCTGATCAACGACAACACCGTCGCTGTGATGCTCGAGCCTATCCAGGGTGAATCAGGCGTGTGGCCGGCGACCGATCAGTTCTTGCAGGAGTTGCGCGCCCTCACCGACGCGCACGGCCTCCTCCTGATCTTCGACGAGATCCAGACCGGCATGGGCCGGACCGGCAAGCTCTTCCACTACGAGCACACCGGCATCGCCCCCGACATCATGACGCTCGGCAAGGGCATCGGCGGCGGCGTGCCGCTCGCGGCGCTGCTCGCGACCGACCGCGCCGCCTGCTTCGAGCACGGCGACCAGGGTGGCACGTTCAACGGCAACCCGATCATGTGCGCGGTGGGGCTCGCGGTGCTCGACGAGGTCAACAAGCCGGAGTTCCTGAAGACGGCGACCGAAACCGGGCTGCTGCTCGAAAGCGAATTGCAGAAGGTCTCGGCGCGGCATGGGCTCGGCGAAGTGCGTGGCCGCGGCCTCCTGCTCGCGCTCGACCTCAAGCTGCCGATCGCGCCCGGCATCGTCGCGCAGGCGTTCGAGGCCGGCGTGCTGCTGAACGCGCCGCAGGTCGACACGTTGCGCTTCATGCCGGCGCTGAACGTCACGCGGGCCGAGATCGCCGAGATGATCGATTGTCTGGACGGGATTTTGACCAGGGCAGGCGCGGCACGGCGCGTGGCGTGACGCGTTCGTCGTTGCGAGGAGCGAAGCGACGAAGCAATCCAGACTGCCTCAATGGAAAGATTCTGGATTGCTTCGCTTCGCTCGCAATGACGGCGAGCTACGGCTTCAAGATCGACGCGCCGGTGGTCTTGCGGCTTTCGAGATCGATATGCGCCTTGGCGGCGTCCTTGAGCGCGTAGGCATGGTTGATCGGCACGTGCAGCTTGCCGTTGATGACGGCGGCGAACAGCGTGTCGGCGCCTTCCAGCAATTCCTTGCGCGTGCCGATATAGTCGTTGAGCTTGGGCCGGGTCGCAAACAGCGAGCCGTGAGTGTTGAGCTCGGCGATCGAGAATGGCGGCACCGGGCCTGAGGCATTGCCGAAGGAGACGAACATCCCGCGCGGCTTCAGGCAGGACAGCGAGCCCGGGAACGTCGCCTTGCCGACACCGTCATAAACCACGTCGCAGCCCTCGTTGCGGCTGATCTGTTTGACGCGCGCGACGAAGTCTTCCTCGTTGTAGAGGATGACATGGTCGCAGCCATTGGCCTCGGCAAGCGCAGCCTTCTCGCGCGAGCCGACGGTGCCGATGACGTGGGCGCCCATTGCCCTCGCCCATTGGCAGGCGAGCAGGCCGATGCCGCCCGCCGCGGCATGGATCAGCACGCGATGATGGGGCTCGACCTTGAAGGTCTTGTGCAGGAGATACCAGACCGTCAACCCCTTCAGCATCAGCACGGCGCCCTGCTCGTGGGTGATGTGGTCGGGCAGCTTGACCAGCCGCTCCCAGGGGATGTTGCGCTCCCCGGTATAGGCGCCGAGATTGTGGTAGTAGGCGACGCGGTCGCCCGGATGGAAATTCGTCACGCCCGGCCCGACTGCGAGAACCTCGCCCGAGGCCTCGTTGCCGGCGATGAAGGGCAGCCCCGGCGCCTTGTAGAGGCCGGTGCGGTAATAGACGTCGATGAAGTTCAGGCCGACGGCATGCTGGCGGATGCGCACCTCGCCGGGGCCCGGCGCCGGAACATCGACGCTCTCATAGACCAGGGCTTCGGGGCCTCCGACCTTGTGCACACGGACGGCTTTGGTCATCACCTGACCTCCTCTTCTGGCGGGCCAGCGAAAGACATCGCGCTCGCCTTGTCAACTCGACGCCGGCTGGAATGCCTAGACCGACGGCTTGGCCGTTTTCCTGCGGTTGCGTTTCGCCAGCACGTTGAAGAACTCGACCGCCGCCGAGAACGCAATCGCGAAATAGATGTAGCCGCGCGGGATGTGGAATTGGAATCCGTCCGCAACCAGCGCGACGCCGATCAGCACCAGGAAGGCCAGCGCCAGCATTTTCGTGGTCGGGTGCTCCGCGACGAATCGCGACACCGGCCCCGACGAAATGTACATGATCAGGCAGGCTATCACGACGGCCGCGATCATGATCTCGAGGTCCTGCGCCATGCCGATCGCGGTGATGATCGAGTCCAGCGAGAACACCATGTCGATGATCACGATCTGGACGATGACCCAGAAGAAAGCGTTACGAGGGGACTTTTCGTCGCCCTCGCCGTCATCGGCTTCGACCTCGCCATGAATCTCGTGCGTCGCCTTCGCGATCAGGAACAGGCCGCCGCCGATCAGGATGAGGTCGCGCCAGGAGAAGCCGTAACCCGAAAACGAAAACACCGGCGCGGTCAGGCCGATCAGCCAGACCAGGAGGCTGAGCAGGATGATGCGGAAGATCAGCGCCAGCGCCAGCCCGATCTGGCGGGCGCGGTGCGCCTGCTTCTCGGGAATGCGCGAGACGATCACCGACAGGAAGATGACGTTGTCGATGCCGAGTACGATCTCGAGCGCGGTCAGGGTGAGGAGCGCGGCCCAGGCTTCGGGGCTGGTCAACAGGTGCATCATGCGAAGGATCTTGTCAGCCGTATCAATGCGTCGCTAAAGCTGATCCAGAGCGCGATCGCGCAGAGCGCGACAGTCACGCCGGTGCCGACGCGAAAGTCCATCTGCAGCGTGTAGAAGGAGAGCAGAGCCCAGATCGCGATCAGCGACATCGTCAGCCAACGCAGCCGCACGACGCGCACGGGATGCAGCACGTGGAACGGCACGAAGGTCAGCACCACCAGGGCCGCGACCAGCAGCGTCGAGAGCAGCGGCGACCAGTGCAGCAGGAACAGATAGAACGCCGCCGCATTCCACAGCGCCGGAAAACCGCGGAAATGATTGTCCTCCGCCTTCATGCGCAGATCGGCGAAATATAATGCGCTGGTGACGATGATGGCGACGCCGAGCAAGGGTGCTGCGACCGGCAGCAGCAAGCCGCTGGCCACGATCGCATAGGCCGGCACGAAGACGTAGGTGACGAAATCGACCACGAGATCGAGCACGTCGCCCGACCAGTTCGGCTGCACGTCCTTGACGTTGAGCCGCCGCGCGATCGGCCCATCGATCGCGTCGATGATGAGGGCGACGCCCAGCCATTGAAACATCGCCGCCCAGTGCTCGCGCACGGCCTCAAGCATCGCCAGCAGCGCGATCGCCGCACCGAACGCGGTGAAGATGTGCACCGAGAAGGCAGCGGCGCGGATCGCGGGCCTGGGCTTCAGGGAATCCTCTTGGCTTTCCATGGCTTCTGCTATCAGAATGACACCGGTTTGCACATAAGCCATTGCGTCGCCCGGTCGCACAATTCGTCATAAAATCAGGGAAATATCAGTGGGCTTGAATTTGCCGCGGGGCGTGTCAAATGTCGTTCCATGACAGATGCATCGACACTTTTTGACGCGGCCGTGATCGGCGGCGGACCGGCGGGACTTGGCGCAGCCATCGCATTGGCGCAGGCAGGCGCACGGACCGCACTGGTGGCGCGTCGCGTGCCCTATGCCGACAATCGCACCACGGCGCTACTCGGTGCCTCCGTCGATCTGCTGGAGAGCCTCGACGTCTGGCCGCGCTGCAAGGACAAGGCGGCCGCGCTTGAAATCATGCGGCTCGTCGACGACACCGGCCGGCTGTTTCGCAGCCCCGAGGTCCGGTTCTCCTGCCACGAAATCGGCCTCGATGCCTTCGGTTACAATATCGACAACCGCTCGCTGATGCTGGCGCTGGAGGCGCGCGCGGCCGAACTGCCCGATGTCGTCCGTTTCGACGACGAGGCCGAAACTGTCGTCATCGAAGCCGATGACGTCGCGATCCGCACCGCGGCTGCGCAATTTCTCTCGGCCCGCCTCGTGGTCGGCGCCGACGGCCGGCATTCGCTGTGCCGCCAAGCCTCCGGCATCGCGGTGACGCGGCGCGAGCTGACCCAGACGGCGCTGACCTTCAATGTCGGCCACGCGCGGCCCCATCGCAACGTCTCGACCGAGTTCCACACCCCGCATGGCCCTTGCGTGTTCGTGCCTCTGCCCGGCGATCGCTCCAGCATCGTCTGGGTCTCGGCGCCTGCGGACGCAGAGCGACTTCGCGGCCTGAGCGACGAGGAATTGTCCACCGCGATCGAGAAGCAGTCGCATTCGATCCTCGGACGCATGACGGTCGAGCCGGGCCGCCATCTGTTCCCGCTGGCGATCGAACGTCCAAAATCCTTTGGTCGCGACCGCATCGCGCTGGTCGGCGAAGCCGCCCATGTGGTTCCCCCGATCGGCGCCCAGGGCCTCAATCTCGGCCTTCGCGATGCCGCCGACATTGCGAGGCTCGCAGGCGAGGCCATCGCATCGGGCCAGGATCCCGGCGCGCCCGACGTGCTCAAGCGTTACGACCGGGCCCGGCGCCCGGACATCCTGAGCCGGACCTTTGCGATCGACATCGCCAACCGCTCGCTGCTCAACGATTTCCTGCCGCTCCAGCCTGTCCGCGCGGTCGGCATGCACCTGCTTGGC
The DNA here is from genome assembly GCF_055811035.1 of Bradyrhizobium sp. MI1.10. NCBI lineage: Bacteria > Pseudomonadati > Pseudomonadota > Alphaproteobacteria > Hyphomicrobiales > Nitrobacteraceae > Bradyrhizobium > Bradyrhizobium sp. MI1.10. Next base: position 17,765 of record NZ_JBVVPN010000011.1, on the reverse strand, counting down.
GCGATCGGCCCGCTGCGCCGCTTCGCCATGCGCGAGGGGCTGACGCCGACTTGGCGGAAGTAACCGCCGCTCAAGGAAACGCCAGCCGCCCGGTCTGGATCGCCCACATCACGCTGGTCAGCGTGACAACGGACGCAAAGGTCCCAAGGAGCACTGCGACGGAGGCGGATTCGATCCAGGCGTCGTTCTGCCGGGCGATGACGAACACGTTCAACGCCGGCGGCAGCGAGGCCATCAGCACGGCGGTCGCGGCCCAGGGCTGCGCGAACGGGCCGAACGCCAGCATCAGGCCGAAAGCTGCGAGCGGGTGGATCAGGAGCTTGATCGCGATCACGCCCGGCACTTCCCACGGGACCCGATCGAACGGACGGAGCGCCACGGTCACGCCGAGCACGAACAGCGCGGTCGGGGCGGCTGCGTTCTGGAGGAAGGTGATGGTGCGATCGAGCGCGACCGGCATCTCGATATGCAGCGATGCGAAGGCCGCGCCAAAACAGGCTGACATGATCAACGGGTTGAGCACGATCTGCTTCAGCACGACGCCGAAGGCATGCACGATCGAGGGATGATCGCGGTCGGAGAGCTCAATCAGCAGCGGCACGATCGTGAACAGAAAGATGCTGTCGCAGCAGAAGATCAGCGCAGTCGGCGCCGAGGCCTTCGGCCCGAGCACGGCGAGCGCCAGGCCCGGTCCCATGTAGCCGATATTGCCATAGCCGCCGGAGAGCCCGGCGAGCGTCGCCTCGCGCAGCGTCAGCCCGCCGAGAACCTTGCCGACGACCAGCGCGAGTGTGAACGAAGCAACGGTCGACAGCGTGGTCGCGACCAGGAATGGCGGGTTGTTCAATTCCGAGAACGGCGTCTTCGACATGATCGCAAACAGCAGTGCCGGCAGCGACACATAGAGCAGGAAGAAGTTCATCCAGGCGAGGCCCGATTCCGGAAGCGATTTGACCTTGCCACAGGCGAATCCAACGAAGATTAAGCCGAAATAAGGTAGAGCCAGATTGAGGATATCGACCATTGATGAAGTGTTTTCTGAAGATTGGGGGGTTATCTGCCCCGCAACCGCGGGTTAATTCCAGATCAGGGCACTAGCATCGGCCACAATCCTGGTCTATCGACGGGGAATGATTAAAGCGCGGACCGCCAAATTCCAGATCGGACAGGTCGTGCGCCACCGGATCTTCTCGTTCCGGGGCGTGATCTTCGACATCGATCCGGAATTCAACAACACCGAGGAGTGGTGGCTGTCGATCCCCGAGGAGGTGCGGCCCCACAAGGACCAGCCGTTCTATCACCTGCTCGCGGAGAACTCGGAGTCGGAATACGTCGCCTATGTCTCCGAACAGAATCTCGTGCCGGACGATTCCGGCGAGCCGGTCCGGCATTCCCAGGTCGCCGAGATCTTCGTCAAGGACAAGACCGGCGGTTACCGCCCGCGGAATCCATCGCTGAACTGAGTTTCGCCGCCACCAACTGGCCAGCAAAAAAGGCGCTCGAACCGAGCGCCTTTTTCATGTGCGGGATTGATCGCTGATTACTTCTGTCCGGCCGGAGCGGCGCCAGGCGCTTGCTGCTGCTTCTTCTGCAGCTCTTCAGCCTTCTTCTGGAGCTCTTCCTGCAGCTTCCTCTGGGTTTCCTCGAACACCTTCGGATCGGTCGGCGGACCGTCATAGGCCTTCTGGAATTCGCCGGCGAGCGGCAGCGGCAGCGTCAGCGGCGCGCCGTTGGCATTGATCGCCTGAACAACGAGGTTCTGGCCCTTCTTCATGTTGTTGATGAACTCGGGCGTGGCTTCGTAGTCGGACATGCAGCCGTTCTGGAAGCAGATCACATACGGGCTCTGCAACGGCGGATTGTTATCCACGATGATGCGGGTGCCGTGCACCAGCTGCATGCCGAGCGGCAGCGTCACGCGCAGGATCTTCTTCGGCTCGCCTTCGGGCTCGATGATGACGGCCGCGATGACCGGCTGGCCCGACTCGATACGGCCATCCTTGCCGGTGAAGCAGACCTGCTTGGCGTTGGCGTCCTGGCCCTTGAGGCAGAACTTGGTCCAGGGGGCATAGATCAGCTGGATCTGCTGATCGGCCGGCTGGGCCGCGCCCTGCTGCGCCGGAGCGCCTTGGGCGGGTGCCGGTTGGGCGGGTGCCTGAGCGGCCGGCGCCGGCGCTTTTGGGGCAGCCTTCGGAGCGGCCTTCGGAGCCGCCTTGGGCGCGGGCGCGCCCGGAGCTGGCGCCTGAGCCTCGGCGGCAAACGGCACGGCCAACGCCGTCGCCGTCAACAAGGCGAGAAGTCGCCCGCGCGGCCGGACGGACGCGGCCAAGTAACGGAAATTCATTGCGGAAAACCCTTTCTAAACGGGAAGTGCCCGAACCGCTTCGACGCACCGAACCTGGCCGCCTTGGGCGCGGCTCTCTCCCCGTCAAATGAGGCGGATAAGTGACGGCTCGGCGCTCGTGCGCGATTGCGTGCCTTCTTAACGTGGCCGACGAAAAGATCAATGCCGACAAGCGTCTTTGGCCGCGCGCCGGCGTGCGCCCCCGGGAAAATCCCTGTGATAGGATTCAGGCCCGCGGTCCTCGAATCAACGTGTGCAGATGTTCATGTTCCAGCGCCTTCTCGAGGGCCGCCCTGAAGGTCTTTGCGTCCGCCTCTGCACCCTGGCTTTCGGCTTGGGGGTCTCATTCGCCTTGGGGCTCCCGGCAAGCGGCGCGGGGGCAGAGGAGGCCCACGCCATCGCGATGCACGGCAAGCCGGCGATGCCTGCCGATTTCACCCACATGCCTTACGTCAATCCTGATGCCCCCAAAGGCGGCCGGCTGACCTGGGGCGTTCTTGGCACCTTCGACAGCCTCAATCCCTTCATCGTCAAGGGACTGGCCGTGCAGCAGATGCGGAACTACGTGATCGAGAGCCTGCTCGCGCGCGGCAATGACGAGCCGTTCACGCTCTACGGCCTGCTCGCCAGATCGGTCGAGACCGATGACGAGCGGAGCTTTGTCACGTTCCACATCGATCCCCGCGCCCGCTTCTCCGACGGCAAGCCGGTCCGCGCCGAGGACGTGCTGTTCTCCTGGCAGCTGCTGCGCGACCACGGCCGCCCCAACCACCGGCAATATTACGGCAAGGTCGCAAGCGCCGAGGCGCCGGATCCCCTCACCGTCCGCTTCGACCTTGCGGGGGCCAATGACCGCGAACTGCCGCTGATCCTCGGCTTGATGCCGATCCTGCCGAAACACGCGGTCGACGTCGCGGCTTTCGAGGAGACGACGCTGACGGGTCCGGTCGGCTCCGGCCCCTATCGCGTCACCGCGGTGAGGCCCGGTGCCAGCGTGACGCTCACCCGCAATCCCGACTATTGGGGCCGTGACCTCCCCATCAATCGCGGGCTCTACAATTTCGACGAGATCAGGCTCGACTATTTTCGCGAGGCCAACGGCCAGTTCGAAGCTTTCAAGCGCGGCCTCTATGATTTCCGCATCGAGCACGAGCCGCTGCGCTGGCATGACGGCTACGACTTTCCCGCGGCGAAGAATGGCGACGTGATCCGCGACACCTTCAAGCCGGGCGTGCCGCAACCTTCCGAATTTCTGGTGTTCAACACGCGGCGTCCCATCTTCGCCGACATCCGCGTCCGCCAAGCCTTGACGCTGCTGTTCGATTTCGAGCTGGTCAACCGCAACTACTTCTTCAACCTCTACTCGCGCGTCGCCGGCTATTTTGCCGGCTCGGACCTGTCAGCGTATGGCCATCCCTCCGATACGCGCGAGCGCGAGCTGCTCAAGCCGTTCGCCGCGCAGATTCCGCCTGACATCATGGACGGCAGCTACCGCCTGCCGGTGACCGACGGTTCGGGCCGCGACCGGACCACGCTACGCGCGGCCCTGAAGCTGTTGTCGGAAGCCGGCTACGATCTCGACGGCACTGTGCTGCACAACCGCGCGACCAAGGCGCCCTTCACCTTCGAGATCCTGGTCACGACCCGCGACCAGGAACGCGTCGCGCTTGCGTTCCAGCGCGACCTCAGGCGCGCCGGCATCGAGCCGAGCGTGCGATCGGTCGATCCCGTGCAGTTCGACCAGCGCCGGCTCGCCTACGAGTTCGACATGATCCAGAACCGCTGGGACCAGTCGCTGTCGCCCGGCAACGAGCAATATTTCTACTGGGGGAGCGCTGCCGCCGACAATCCGGGCACCCGCAACTACATGGGGGCCCGGGATCCCGCGGTCGATGCGATGATCGCCGCACTGCTGGAAGCCCGTGAACATACGGATTTCGTATCCGCGGTACGGGCGCTCGATCGCGCTTTGATCTCCGGTTTCTATACAATCCCCCTGTTTAACGTATCCGAGCAATGGATCGCGCGCTGGAATCGGATAGAACGGCCAGAGGCCACCTCGCTGTCCGGCTATTTGCCGGAGACCTGGTGGTCGAAGGGGCAGCCGCAAGCTGATCAAGCAAAGTGACGCCGTGAACCAGCCAGCCGTATCGCCGACGCTCGACACGTTGTTTCAGCGCACGCTGATGCGGCAGCCGCACGCGACTGCCCTGCTCGACCCGCTGAACAAGTTCCGCGTGACCGGGCACCAGCCGCGGCGGATGAGCTATGCCGAGGCTGACACGGCCATCGAGGCGCTGTCCGCCTATTTCGTCGAATCGGGCCTGCCGGCCAATTCCGTCATCGCCATCCAGCTGCCGAATACGGTCGAGTTCGTGCTCACCGTTCTCGCCGCCCATCGCGCCGGCCTCGTCGTTGCCGTGCTGCCGCTGCTCTGGCGCCATGCCGAACTGACCGCCGCTCTCAACCGCACCGCGGCGCGCGCCATCGTCACCATGAGTACGGTCGACGGCGTCAGCTATGCCGATCTCGCCATGCATGCGGCCGCGGAAGCCTTCTCGATTCGCCATGTCTGCGGCTTCGGCACCAACCTGCCCGAAGGCATGGCCTCGCTCGACGACGTGCAGGCCCGTCCGCCCGGCACCTCGCGCGCCGTGATTCAGGATGGCCGCAAGGCGGCGATGATCTCCTTCGACGTTACCGCGGAAGGCTTTCGTCCGGTGCCGCGACCGCATTTCAGCCTGATCGCCGGTGGGCTCGCGATGTCGCTGGAAGCCGACGTCAGGCAGGGCGCGACCGTGATGGCGGCGTTCACGCCGATGTCGTTCGCAGGGCTCGCCTCCTCGCTCGCGGTGTGGCTGCTGTGCGGCGGTACGCTGGCGCTGCATCATCCGTTCGAGAACGACGTGCTGGAGCAGCAGATCAACGCGCACGAATGCGACGTGCTGATCGCACCGGCGCAATTTGCCCAGCGGCTCGGCGATTCCGATCTGGCGGCGCGGATGCCGACCTTGCGCAACGTCATCGGCCTGTGGCGCGCGCCCGAGCAGGTGGCGGCGAGCGAGGCATGGATCGCGCCGCACGCGCCGTTCACGGACGTCTATCTGTTCGGCGAGGCCGGATTGTTCGGCGCCCGGCGTGGCGAGGACGGCATGCCGGTACCGGTGATGCCGGGACCGCACGGCGCGCCACGCGAGCAGTCGGGTTCATCGATCGCCGGCGAGATTCTGCTGACGCCGAAGGGCACGCTCGGCCTGCGCGGCCCGATGGTGCCGATCGCGGCCTACGCCCCGCCACAGCCGGCCGGCGACACCCTGATCGCGCAGCCGCCACGCGACTATGTCGATACCGGCTATGCCGCGCGGCTCGACCGCCCCAGCGGCGCGATCTGCATCACCGCGCCGCCCTCAGGGATCATGGCCGTCGGCGGCTACCGCTTCCTCTCCAACGACCTCCAGGAATGGGCCCGCCGGCTCGGCCAGGGCGCCCTGCTGACCGCGCTGCCCGACCGACTCTCCGGTCACCGGCTCGCGGGCCGAGCCCAGGACAATGCCCGCGCCCGCGAGGCGCTCAGTGAACTCGGGCTTAACCCCCTGATGGTCGAAGCTTTTCGCGACCGTTCCGGACCGGGTTGAGGGTCATTTCGACCGTTCCATTGACGCTGCATTAAGGCGGCCGGACTAGATTGCGCGGCACCTGTCGCGTGATCAGAGTCTCTCGATGTCCCAGGCCGGCCCGATCCTGTTTGTGTCCAATGGCGAGCGGCCGGCCTTCATCGCGGCGCTGGACGAGGCGCGATTCTTCCCCGTGATCGACACCGGCTGGGCCGGCGCGACGCGCGCGGTCGAAGAGGTGCAGCCGGCCGTTGTTCTCGCCGCGATGGATGCCGGGCACGAGCCGCATCTGGCGCTGCTCGCCAGGAAGATCGCCGAGCAATCGCCTTACCTTCCCTTCGTGGCGTTGGATGCGGCGGGCGCGCTCCCGCACAACGCCCTGCCCTTCTCCTCCTCGCGCGCCGGCCATTCCGAACGCCTGATCGCACGGCTTCGCGCCGCGCTACGGATTCGCACGCTTCATGCCACGGTGCTGCGCCGGCTGCCCGAGGTGAAAGTCGCGCTGCCGGACGCTGATCCCGTTCGCGATGCTACGGTGCTTCTGATCGGTCGCGGCGCGGCTTACCCCGCGCTTTCCGTTGCGCTAGGCGAGCGTATTGGCGTCGTCGGCGCGCTCTCGATCGAGGCCGCGGCCAAGCATCTCAACACCCGCGACCTCGACGGCGTCGTGCTCGCCGAAGGTTTTACCGCCCGCGTGACCGATGCCTTCCTCACGGTGCTCGCCGAGGACACTCGCTTCCGCAGCCTGCCCGTGGTCGTCACCGCGCATCAATTGACGCAGGCTTATGACTTGCCCAATCTCGAGCTGATCCCGGGCGAGCCGGCGAAGGTCGCCGCCAACGCGCTGCCCCTGATCCGCCAGCACGCGATGGAAGCCCAGCTGAGCCGCACGCTGCGCTCGATGGATGCCGGCGGCTGGCTCGACCCGCGCAGCGGTCTGCTCACGGTGGAGGCCTTTGCCCGCGATTTTGCCAAGGCGGTCGAGCAGACGCTGGCCCGCGGCGGCGGCCTCTCGGTCGCACGCTTCGCCTTCGATCCCGGCAATTCCCGCGCCCAGCTCGATGCCGCGCGCATTCTCAGCCGCCTGATGCGACAGATGGATTTTGGCGTGGCGCAGAAGGACGGGTCGGTCATCGTCGTGTTCGCCGAAACCGACTTCCGCACCGCCCACATGATCGCCCGCCGCCTCTCTGCCGTGATGCGGCACACGTCGAACGGCAAGCACGAAATGCGCAGCGATCCCGTGGTCTCGGTGGATTCGCTGTCGCCGTCGGATACGGCAAGGTCGCTACTTGGGCGGCTGTCGGCCGACGCGTCGCGGGCGGCGTCGTAATTACCTCGCGAGCTGCCGTAGGGTGGGCAAAGGCGCACTTGCGCCGTGCCCTTTCCAAAGTTGACGATGGTGGTGGGCACGCTTCGCTTTGCCCACCCTACGGCACCTCGCTCACGCCGCCTTCTTGCTCTGCGCGAGCTGCGCCAGCTGGCGCATGATCTCGGTGGTGCCGGCCAGACGCTCTTCCGGCGTCTCCCAGTCTTGCAGGAACACCACCTTCATGTCGGGCCGCACCTTCGCGGCCTGGCCGTGGCTGCGGATGAAGCTCACCAGCCGATCGGGATGGGCGAAGGAATTGTCTCGGAAGGCGATGACGGCGCCCTTCGGACCGGCATCGATCTTGCCGACATTAGCCTGGCGGCAGAACGCCTTGATCGCGGCGACCTTGAACAAATAGCGCACCTCGTCCGGCAGCACGCCGAAACGATCGCGCATCTCGGCACCGAAATTCTCGATCTCCTCCTCGCTGTCGAGGTCGGCGAGCCGCCGGTAGAGTGACAGCCGCACCGAGAGATCGCCGACATAGTCCTCCGGAATCAGCACGGGCATGCCGATTGTGATCGTCGGCGACCAGCGATCGGCGGCGGGCTCGGACACGCCGGCCTTGAGGTTGACGATCGCCTCCTCCAGCATCGACTGGTAGAGCTCGAAACCGACCTCCTTGATGTGGCCGGACTGCTGCTCGCCCAGGATGTTGCCGGCGCCGCGGATGTCGAGGTCGTGCGAGGCGAGCTGGAAGCCCGCGCCCAGCGTCTCCAGCGATTGCAGCACGGTGAGCCTGCGCTCGGCCTGCGCCGTGATCTTCTGCTGCGCCGGCAGCGTGAACAGCGCATAGGCCCGCAGCTTGGAACGGCCGACGCGACCACGGAGCTGGTAGAGCTGGGCGAGGCCGAACATGTCGGCGCGATGCACGATCAGCGTGTTGGCATTGGGAATGTCGAGACCGGATTCCACGATCGTGGTCGACAGCAGGATGTCGAACTTGCCGTCGTAGAACGCGGTCATGATGTCCTCGATCACCGCGGGCGGCATCTGCCCGTGCGCGACCGCGACCTTCATCTCCGGCACGTTCTTGTCGAGGAAGTCCTTGACCTCGGCGAGGTCGTCGATGCGCGGCACCACGTAGAACGCCTGGCCGCCGCGATAGCGCTCGCGCAGCAGCGCCTCGCGGATCATCAGGGGATCGTGCGGAGCGACGAAGGTGCGGACCGCGAGACGGTCGACCGGCGGCGAGGCGATGATCGAGAGCTCGCGCACGCCGGTGAGCGCCAATTGAAGCGTGCGCGGAATCGGCGTCGCCGACAGCGTCAGCACGTGCACCTCGGCGCGGAGCTGCTTCAGCCGCTCCTTGTGGGTGACGCCGAAATGCTGCTCCTCGTCGACGATCAGCAGGCCGAGGTCGCGGAACTTGATCGACTTGCTGAGCAGCGCGTGGGTGCCGACGACGATATCGACCGAACCGTCGGTGAGGCCTTTCTTGACCAGATTGAGCTGCTTGGCCGGCACCAGGCGCGAGGCCTGTGCGACCTGCACCGGGAAACCCTTGAAGCGGTCGGTGAACGTCTTGTGGTGCTGACGGGCGAGCAGCGTGGTCGGCACCACGACTGCGACCTGCTTGCCTTCGAGCGCGACCGCGAAGGCGGCACGCAGCGCCACCTCGGTCTTGCCGAAGCCGACGTCGCCGCAAATCAGCCGGTCCATGGGACGGCCGAGCTCGAGGTCCTTCAGCGTGGACTCGATCGCGCCGAGCTGATCCTCGGTCTCGTCATACGGGAAGCGCGCGCAGAACTCGTCATAGAGGCCCGGCTGCACCGGCAGCTTCGGCGCCTCGTGGAGGTGGCGCTCGGCAGCGATCTTGATCAGCTCGCCCGCGATCTCGCGGATGCGGTTCTTGAGCTTGGCCTTGCGCGTCTGCCAGCCGGAGCCGCCGAGACGATCGAGTTCGACCGAGGTCTGGTCGGAGCCGTAGCGCGACAGCAGCTCGATGTTCTCGACCGGCAGGAACAGCTTGGTCTCGGCGGCATAATGCAGCTCGAGGCAGTCATGTGGCGCGCCGGCGACGTCGAGCGTCTGCAGGCCGATGAAGCGGCCGATACCGTGGTCGACGTGGACGACGATGTCGCCGGCGGCGAGGCTCGTCACCTCCGAGATGAAATTGTCGAGCTTGCGGCTCGCCTTGCGCGGCCGCACCAGGCGATCGCCAAGAATGTCCTGCTCGCTGATGACAGCGATCTCGTCGGTCTCGAAACCGCTTTCGAGGCCGAGCACGGCAAGCATGGTCTCGTTGCGCGGGGTCGCCTGCACCGTGCGCCAGCTGTTGACGCTGGTCACAGGGGTGAGCTTGTGATCACGCAGCATCGAGGTCATGCGGTCGCGCGAGCCCTCCGTCCAGAGCGCGATGACCACCTTCTTGCGGCTTGTCAGCAGCCCATGCACATGTGCGACGACGGCTTCGAAGACGTTGACCTTGTTATCATTGCGCTCCGGCGCGAAGTCGCGGCCCTTGCGTGCCCCGGCATCGACCACACTGGTACCATCGGCAGGCACCGAAAACTGTGTCAGCCGCACCAGCGGCATCCCGCTCTCGCGCTTGCCCCACTCCTCCTCGGTCAGATAGAGCCGGTCAGGCGGCAGCGGCTTGTAGATGGCGCCGCCGCCCGGATGCTCCATCGCATCGCGGCGGGCCTGGTAATAGTCGAGGATCTGCTTGAAGCGCTCGCGGATGGCGTCCTCGGCCTGCGGCTCGATCGCGATCGCCGCACCCTGCAGGTAGTCGAACAGCGTGTCCATCCGGTCCTGGAACAGCGGCAGCCAGTGCTCCATGCCGGGATGACGGCGGCCCTCGCTGACGGCTTCGTAGAGCGCATCGTCGCGCTCGGGCGCGCCGAACTCGGCGACATACCCCATGCGAAAGCGGCGGATGGTGTCGGTGACGAGCTGGAATTCGGAGATCGGCACGAGATCGAGCGCGCGCATGTCGAGCAGCGTGCGCTGGGTCTCGGCATCGAAGGTGCGGATCGATTCCAGGCTGTCGCCGAAGAAGTCGAAGCGGACGGGCTGGTCCAGTCCGGCCGGAAACAGGTCCAGAATGCCGCCGCGCACGGCGTATTCGCCGGGCTCGCGCACCGTCGAGGAGCGATTGTAGCCGTTGTGCTCGAGCCAGGCGATGATGGTGTCCATCGGCACGACGTTGCCCGGCGCGACCGACAGCGCCTGCGCCGCGACGAGCTCGCGCGCCGGCACGCGCTGCACGGCGGCGTTCACCGTGGTCAGCACGATCAGCGGCTTGTCGCTACCGGTCAGGGACGCCAGCCGTGCCAGCGTCGTCAGGCGCTGCGCGAGGACGCCGCCATGCGGCGAGACGCGGTCATAGGGTTGGCAGTCCCAGGCCGGGAAGGTCAGCACGGGCAAATCGGGCGCGAAGAATTGCAAGGCACGTTCGAGCTGCTGCATCCGCGGCCCGTCGCGGCAGATCACCGCGAGGCTGACGGCCGGCTTCTTCGGCCGCGCCGCGATTGCGCGCGCCAGATCGGAGACGACGAGGCCCTCGGCACCCTCGGCGACATTGGCAAGCGTCAGCGCGCGGCCGGGCGTGAGCAGCTCGGCCGGCGATTTCATCCCCTGCTTCATACGTCGCGGTCCGCGATCGGAAACGCCTTGATGCGCGCAAACAGCGGGCCGATGACTTCGGCGGGAAGCACCTTGTCGCCGGTGATGGCGGCGTAGAGGTCGGGATCGGCCTCTTCGAGCAGGGTCTCGAGCTGCGTCAGCTCGTCGTCGGACAGATTGCCGATCTCGGCATCCGCGAAGCGGCCGAGGATCAGGTCCATCTCGCGCGTGCCGCGGTGCCAGCAGCGGAACAGAAGCCGCTTGCGGCGGTCGTCCAGCCCGTCGCTCGATCGTGTCGTTCCCGTCATGTCTCAATTCCAGTCAAACGCCAAAAGCCCGGACGTGCCGGGCCGGGGTGATATAGCCACTCGGGCGGGCCCTGTCAGCCCTCGATTTGTCATGGCCGCTGCCGCCGCAGGGACACGAAAAAACACGTGGATGCCGGGCATAAAGCCGGGCATGACGAGCGAAAACGATCCTAGGTTCGCCTGATGCGCCCCAGCCTGCTCAATCCGCTGTTTGCCCCCGTGACCAGCCTACCCGGCGTCGGTCCGAAGCAGGACAAGCTGCTGCAATATCTGCTCAGCCGCAATGAGACGCCGCGGCTGGTCGATCTGTTGCTGCATTTGCCGAGCCAGGTCATCGACCGCCGCGCGCGGCCGAAGATCCGCGACGCCGCGCAGGGAACCATGGTGACGCTGGAGGTCACCGTCGATCGCCACCGCCCGCCACCGCCGCGCAATGCGCGCGCGCCCTACCTCGTCTACGCCAGCGACGATACCGGCGACGTCGTGCTGACGTTCTTCCGCGCAAAGCCCGGCTATGTCGAGAAGCTGCTGCCGATCGGCGAGAAGCGCTTCGTCTCCGGCACGCTCCAGATGTACGACGGCATCCCGCAGATCGTGCATCCCGACCGGGTGCTGGACGAGGAGGCGATTTCCAAACTCTCCGGCATCGATCCCGTCTATCCCTTGACCGAAGGCCTTGCACTCGGCTCGCTGCGCCGCGCGGTCGCGCAGGCGCTGCTGAAGCTGCCGGCACTGCCGGAATGGATCAGCCCGGAGGTGCTGCGCCGCTGCGGCTTCCCGCCGATCGCCGAGGCGCTCACCCGCGTGCACCAGCCGGTTGAGCTCACCGACATTCTGCCCGACCAGCCGTTCTGGTCCCGTCTCGCGTTCGACGAACTCCTGGCCGGGCAACTCGCCCTTGCCCTGATTCGCGCCCAATTGCGCCGCCCGGCCGGCGTGCGCAACGCCGGCGACGGGCACCTCCGCAACAAGATCATCGACGCCCTGCCCTATGCGCTGACGTCCTCCCAGCGCGACGCGGCAGCCGCCATCGCGAGCGATCTGCAACAGCCGGTGCGCATGTTGCGTCTGCTCCAGGGCGACGTCGGCTCCGGCAAGACCGTGGTCGCGCTGCTCGCCGCCGCTGCCGTCACCGAGGTCGGCAAGCAGGCCGCCCTGATGGCGCCGACCGAAATCCTGGCGCGCCAGCACATCAAGACCATCGCGCCGCTCGCCGAGCGTGCGGGCATGCGGGTCGCGATCCTCACCGGCCGCGAAAAAGGCAAGGAGCGGCGGGAACTCTTGGCACAGCTCGAAGCCGGCGAGATCGACCTGCTCGTCGGCACCCATGCGTTGATCCAGGACGACGTGATCTTTCGCGATCTCGCCCTCGCGGTCGTCGACGAGCAGCATCGTTTTGGCGTGCGCGAGCGGCTGGCGCTGACCTCAAAGGGCGAGGCCGTCGACGTGCTGGTGCTGAGCGCCACGCCGATCCCGCGCACGCTGGTGCTGACCTATTTCGGCGACATGGACATCAGCGAGCTCAGGGAGAAGCCGGCCGGCCGCCAGCCGATCGAAACCCGCACCATCTCGATGAGCCGCCTCGGCGAGGTCACCGACAGCATCGGCCGCGCGCTCGAATCCGGCAAGCTGGTCTACTGGATCTGCCCGCTGGTCGAGGAATCCGAGGCCGAGGGCACCGAGCACCTAACCAATGCCACCAAGCGCTTCGAAAGCCTCCAGAAGCGTTTCGGCGACCGCGTCGGCCTTGTCCACGGCCAGATGAAGGGCACCGAGAAGGACCGCGTCATGGGCCAGTTCGCCGCCCACGAGATCGGGCTGCTGGTCGCGACCACCGTGGTCGAGGTCGGTGTCGACGTGCCGGCGGCGACCATCATGGTGATCGAGAACGCCGAACGCTTTGGCCTCGCCCAGCTTCATCAATTGCGCGGCCGCATCGGGCGCGGCTCGGAGGCCTCGACCTGTCTGCTGCTCTACTCCGAGCCGCTCGGCGAAATGTCGAAGGCGCGACTGAAGGTGATCCGCGAGACCACCGACGGTTTTCGCATCGCCGAGGAAGATCTGAAGCTGCGCGGCGAAGGCGATGTGCTCGGCGTGCGCCAGAGCGGCCTGCCCGGCTACCGCATCGCCCGCTCGGAGGTGCACGGCCAGCTCATCACGCAGGCCCGCGACGAGGCGCTGCGCATCCTGAAGGACGATCCGAAACTCAAGGGCGAGCGCGGCGAGGCGCTGCGATGCCTGCTGTATCTGTATGAGCGGGATGAAGCGATCCCGCTGATCGGAGCGGGTTAGCTGGCCGCTCGTTGCCGCCCAATCTCATAGGCCGCCACATGCGCCCGGGAGAGATCCAGCAGCGGCGTGTCGATGCCGAGTGCACGGGCCCGGTTGGCCATATCGCCGAGGATATGCTCCGCCTCGGTGATCGAGCCGCGCTCGATATCACGCAGCATCGAGGCCTTGAGCGGGGAATCTGGGGTCGTAAACAGTTTTCGGTCAAACTCGATGAAAGGCGCTCGCGGCTCAAAACCTGAGGCCGTCGCGACGGCGCAGCATTCGGCAAACAGCCGGAAGATGGATTGCTCGCCGTTCGGCACGGCCAGAATGTCTCCGATGCTCGCGCGCATCAGGCAGGTGATGCCGGCGAGCGTGCTGAGCTGGACGAATTTCTCCCACATGTCCTGCATGATCGCTTCGCTGGCGCGCACGTCGATACCGGGCACGTGCAGCAGCGTCTCCAGGGCAAGCACACGCTCGCTCAGCGAACCCTCGATCTCCCCGAAGACAATCGTCTGATTGGCCATGAACTGAACGACACGGCCATCCGCATCGAGCCCGGCACTGACATTCGCGAGCCCGCCGAGGACGCATCTCGCACCGAACCGCGCAGTCAGGGCGTCGACATGTTTCAAGCCGTTGAGGATCGGCAAAATCATCGTGTTGGCGCCGACCGCCGGGGCAAACTGGACCATCGCATCGTCGAGCGAGTAGGATTTCACCCCGACGAGCACGACGTCGAACGTTTCCTTGAGATCGTTGGCCAGGATGACCTTCGGCTGCACGGCGAAGTCGCCATGCGGGCTCACGACCTGCAATCCATTCCGCCGCAATTGCTCCGCCCGCCCGGCCCGCACCAGAAAGGTCACGTCGCCGCCGGCTCGGACCAGGCGAGCTCCGTAATAGCCTCCGAGCGCTCCCGCGCCGATCACAAGTACTCTCATTCGAACTCCCAATGCGGAGTGACCGCTTCCGCACAAAGAATAACAGATGGGCCACGCGCCGTCTCCTTCCCGTCATGTATGGACGGCCCCCTCTCGGCAAGGGCTTTTGATGCTTCGGCAAACGGATCGGGGAGCGGTCATGTATACGGCCTCGAGAAGCGGCCATTGACCGCGGGCCCTGATGGAGATCGCAGATCGAATTCCAATCATTGCGGCGCGCTGTAACGCGCGATGACGATGCGGAGTGTTTCGATCTCGGTTTCCTGACCATTTGCCATCACACTTTAGGTGCCCTTCCGATAGGCATGGAGCGGGGGGGGGCGGCGGGGGGGGGCGCCCACCCCCCCACCCCCCCGCCGCCCGCCCGGCCGAGCACCTCGCAACGGCTACACACCGCGCCCCGAACGGGCGGGCGCGGGGTTGGGGGCGCG
>NZ_JBVVPN010000011.1:0-2898 GCF_055811035.1 Bradyrhizobium sp. MI1.10 | reverse complement strand
TGGGTCTCGCCCACCAATCACCACACCTTTCTGGGCCCCCTTGGGTTGGGGGGGGCCGCCCCGGGGGGGGGGGGGGCCCCCCCCCCCCCCCCGGCCCGGGGGCGCCCCCCCGGTCTCGGTAAGCTTCTCCTTTAACCAGCATGGCCCAGATGATCCGGGCGGTTTTGGCGGCGAAGGCCACCATGGCGACCTTGTAGGGTCTTCGCGCCAGCAGATCGCGCAGCCACGGATCGGTGACGCCGCGCGCCTTCTGTTGTCGCAGATGAGCACTGGCTCCGCTGATCAGCAGCGCTCGCAGCATGCGATCCCCCTGTTTGGAGATACGTCCCGGGCGATGCTTGCCCCCGGTACCGTGGTCCTTGCCGGTGATTCCGATCCAGGCCGCAAAGTCACGGCCAGAGCGGAATACTCTTGCGTCGGGCACTTTGGCCAGGACCGTGCTGGCGATGATCGGGCCGACGCTTGGGACATCCATGAGCCGTTTGGCGTCGCGGTCGCAACGGGCAGCCTTGGCGATCTGACGTTCAAGCACCCGTTCATCGGCATTGAGCGCCTGCCAGTGCTTGGCCAGCATCAACAGGGCACCCCGCATAATCTCCGGAACCTCCTGGCTCGGCTCCTCGAGCCGGGCCATCAACTCGCACAGCCCCTCATATCCTTGCGCCGCCACGATCCCGAGCTCACTCAAGGCTGCTCGCAAGGCGTTCGCCACCATCGTCCGCTGCCGCACCAGCAAGGCACGCGCGCTATGAACCGCCAGCGTTGCCTGTTGCGCGATGCTCTTCACCGGGACAAACCGCATCGTCGGCCGGGTCACAGCTTCGCAAACCCCTTCGGCGTCGCGGCCGTCGTTCTTGTTGCGCTTGACATAGGGCTTCACATAACCCGGCGGCATCATCCGCACCTCATGGCCATATCGGCCAATCACCCGCGCCCAATGATGAGCGCTGCCGCAAGCCTCCATGCCGACTAGGCACGGCGGCAACTGCGCGAAAAACTTCTCGACCGCGGCCCGCTTAAGCTGGCGTCTCACCACCACAGCTCCCGACGCATCAACCCCATGAACCTGAAAAACGTTCTTCGCCAGATCCAAACCAATCGTGCTAATCTTCGACATGGACGGCTCCCTCTGTCTGGTTCGACTCAACATCACCAGTCTGGCACACTGATGCCGTTCGGGGGCCGTCCACCCCATCATTGCGAGCCAAGCGAAGCAATCCAGGATCTTTCCATTGAGGGACTCTGGATTGCTTCGCTCCGCTCGCAATGACGATGCGGATAAGCCCGGCTCTTAAGTGCCCCCTTTCGTCGCGGCTGGCTTTGTGAAATCTTCCCATCATGCGCCGGATCATCGTCGTAGGCTGTCAGGGTAGCGGAAAGACGAGCCTCTCCCGGAATCTCGGGCGAATGCTCGGGCTGCCGGTGGTGCATCTCGACGTGCTCTACTGGCGGCCGGGATGGAAGCCATCCGACAAGCCGAGCTTCCGGGCGCGCGTCGCTGATGCGATCGCGGGCGACGCATGGGTTGTCGACGGCAGCTTCTCGGGACTTGCCTTCGATCTCACGCTGGCGCGCGCCGATGCGCTGGTCGTCATCGACCGCCCGCGCTGGCTCTGCCAGTGGCGCATTCTCCTGCGCTCCGCCTTCGATCGCGACAGGACCCGGCCCGACCTCCCGGAGGGGTGTCCCGAACAATTCGACTGGAAATTGATGCGGGAGGCGTGGCGCTACGACACCGAGCGCGCGCCTGTCATCGAGGCCGAGCGTGTGCAGTATGGCGCTGACGTCCCGGTCGTGCGCTTGAGACGCGATCGGGACATCCAGGGTTTTCTGGACTCGGTGCACGGCACATGATCGATGACCGTGACCTGAGACCGGACAATCAGGATTTCTTCTGCGCGATGCCCGCGGCGAATGCCTTCATCAGATCGGTATCCGCCGCGTCGCCTTTCGCGTCCTCGGCGAGATGCTCGAACCAGCGCGCAAAGCCTTCGTAAACCTGGCTCGCCGGATGATCGGGGCCGAGAAAGCCGGAAATCTCCCGCATCTCCGCAACCCAGCGATAGGCCTTCGGGATCATGTCCGGCAGCGCGACTTCGAGGCGGGCCAGAACCGCGGGCTGGCTGCGTGCGAGTTCGTCGCGCAGCGCATCGGCAGCCCCCGCTTTCGTTGCCGCGACCACCATCGCCGAGCCGATGCCGGCGAGGCCCTTGACGATACCGGCGTAGGACATTTTGAGCGCGGACGCGGCACCGACCGGCCCTTCGACGATCCGCACGTCGAGCCCGAAATCCTTCAGCACGGCGACGTCCTTGGCGTGCTCGCCGGACATGTAGAACGCGGGGCTCTTGCCGCCGGGCTGGGGCGGGAACCCGATGATGCCGGCATCGACGAACGGCGCCTGTGCCGAGCCGATGATCTCTTCGATCCTCATCACGGTATCGACGTTGACGGCATTGCAATCGACCACGACGGGCTTCTTCTCGCGCCGGACGATCAGCCCGGCCAGCCGCTCGGCGAGCGCCACGGCTTCGCCCGGCGGCACGATCGAGAGGATGATGTCGGCGTCCGCGATCGCGTCGTCCTCGGCGCCGATCATGCCGGCATCCGCCGCGCGTTTGCGCGTCGCCTCGCTCCGCCCGTTCAACGACGTCAGCACGCGCGCACCGTGCTCGCCGAGACGGCGGGCCACGGCACTGCCCATGGCACCGGGCGCGAGGATCGCAATTGTTTTGGACATCGTGTTGGACATCGTGCACTCCAAGTCGAAGCAAAGTCGAATTCCAGGCGAGGCGCTCAATCTAACCGGAAGACCGGGGCGCGTACTCATCTGTGGACGCCCCGCGAGATGCAAGCGATTTTTGAAGAAGATCGGCACGTAGTCGGATGCTGCCATCT
>NZ_JBVVPN010000010.1:99617-210917 GCF_055811035.1 Bradyrhizobium sp. MI1.10 | reverse complement strand
CCGCATGGCGGCCTAACCCCGGCAGAGGCTCCACTTATCGACGCGGAGATTCTGTTCAGACAACCGGGACCAGCTCTGTGTCCAAGCGGATAGCGTCGTAGAGACGGTCGTAGAGGCCCCAGCGGCGTCGGCCTTGCCGGGAGCTGTCATTAATATTCGTCTATCCCCGGCCAAATGAAGTGTCTCAGCTTCGTCTCTGGGAGTCACGAACGTCAAACGGCCCACACCGAAAATGACCGATCCGAAGAATTTCGTGGCGGCTGGCTTCGCGCGATTACAGCGCTTCTAGTTCCTCGCGCGTGGCTAAAGGCCCAAAGAGCTAAACTCTATCAACGCGAATGGTTTGAATTTCAAGCAATAGACAACAACTTATTGATTGTTATGAAAAGTTCAAACTGGACAGCGGTTGGCCCGCCGCCGTTTGAGCAGATTTAGGGCTGTTCCATTCTGTCAGGGGAATCGGCTATGGCCATTGAAACGTTGTGTGGCAACAGTGCCCAGCCGTGCTTACGCGCATCGCGAACCCTTCACAACTAACTCTCTCGTGCGATCAACTTCGCCCTGCAACCCCAGCGTCTCTGGAATTCAATCTGGCCATGTGAAGCCAGTAAAATGTATGCAGGTTACAATTATAAATTTCTATATTACAACTTTAGGATGTTGCGAGCATACCGGTGCCTCTTCAGGCCGCGGGATGGAGCAGCCTGGTAGCTCGCAAGGCTCATAACCTTGAGGTCGCTGGTTCAAATCCGGCTCCCGCAACCAACACGTCCGATAGCGTCGAAGCTCGTAACGACGCCGGATTTTGATTCCATCGAAAGCGGCCGCGCCTGCCGTTACCAGCTACTCCAAAACTTCCCGTATTTGTTGCACTTAGTACTACACGCTCCGGTAGATTCCGCGCGATGCGCTATCCCAAAAATTTCCTTTGTTTTCAAGCACTACAAAGCGGTCCCGGCGACTCCGCGCGACATGGGCGCGACATGGAACGGGACACGACGCTACCCTGCGTCGCGAGTCCTTTGGAGCCTACGTCGCCTCTGGCGGCCAAGGACGCTCGGACATGACATCTGGGTGCCGAGCATCGTTAGCCGCGATGCCGTGTTCATCTCGGAGCCTGTCGATCGCTTCCAGGCATTTCTTCGCGACGGCCACTATCATCCCCGGCCCGTTAAGCAGATCAAAAAGTGCCTTGCGCAAACGTCCGACCGGCGCCGGATAGATGCTGTAGGAATTGGAGCCTTCGGCGACCGGCACCTTGTCGACTGCCACGGCTTCGACGGCTTGCGCCATCTGACTATCATAGGCCTGATTGTTCGCCGCGTACTTCTCGACCATGGCAAGAAGGTCTTGTTCGCTTGCCACCTCACAAAAGAACTGTTCCAGCATCGATCGGCCTGGACCGCTGCCGACCGTCTCGTATCGCTTCCTCAGTTCGGATTTCAGTTCAGGAAGTTTCTGTGCGTGCTCGGCGAGCTGGCGGCCCACATACCACGCGTCGGCGCCGTGCGGATCAGTCCCTAAAATACGCTCGATAAACAGATCAACGTACAAGAGCACGGACTCGAGAGTGCCCCTGTTGAGAATTGCCTGCGTCCACGCATGCTCATCGGCAATATTCTTGTGCGCGCGAGCCAAGCTCTCCAACAGGCCGAGCCCCTCTGCCCCCGGCACGGCCGCGACCGCAGTCAGCACACGTTCCCACCGTTGTGCCCAATCGCGACCGTAGAATTCCCGGACCTTCGCCAAGCCATCGAGCACGGCTTCCGGACGTGTTGTGAACGGCAGCAACTCCAGCCAAGGCTCAATTTCCCAAGTGTTTTGCCGCTTGTGCCACGCAGTTGTTTCATTGGCCACTGCGGTGGTGAGCCATTCATCAATGGCCCGCATGACAAGATCGACGTCAATGACCTGTCCATCGAGCACCATAGCGGCGAGGAGCGTCTGTTTTGCCGTCAAGGGCTGTGGCAAGGCCAGGACACGAGCGATCATCTCATCGTGATCTTTGTGCGGCATGCTCAACGCGATGCGCGCCAAGCTGATTGCGAGCAACTCGTCCTCTTTCTCCGCCTCCGGCTTCGCCAATCGATCGATCGCCGCGAAGATCGGTGAGGCGAGCGCATTCGATGGTTCGGGCCGCGGTGATACCGCGCGGGCCTTGCGCGCCGCATCCACTTCATCGAACCATGGCCATCGATGTTGCCAGCCCGGCTCAGGCAGATTGAGCTGCCGGTCCGATATCGATTTCAATATGACGGCGGCCGAAAAACCAAAATCCCTGTCTTCGAGGTACTCGACGGCGACGTTGATGACCTGATCACCACCAATGCGAATGAAAGACGCTCTGTACTGATTGTCGTAGAGCATGCTTGCGTCTGACGACGCAACGATATCACCGCGCCGCAAAGCGTCGGCGCGACCTTGTCGAGCCCTCTTTAGGCGTAAGAGGTCTTCGTCAAGCAGCCGCTTTAGATCGGGTACGAGTTCCTGGAGACCCGACCGCCCGATCGCGTTCGACACCTCATTCAGATCATGCCTTCTTCCCGCTGGTGCCGCAATGACGGCATCGACCCAGCGCCGCAGATGCCCAATCCATGCGTCTTTCGTTGCCAGATCGATTGCCAGTGGCAACTTGCGATCTTCGTGATCGGCCCCATGACCGGCGACCAGCGACGCCAGAGACGAGATAATGTCGAGATCGACTGAATCTGCCTTCCGCAGGATGGCGGCAGCGAAAATAGAGGCACGCGTGCCACGAATTCTATCGCCGAGACGACGGTGCTCCTCACCCAGCGCGCGATCATTCCGTGCCGCGCGCAAAGCCTGCGCGCACGCAAGATATTTCTCGATCAGCGCGTCGACCGTCCTTGGACCTGCCATAACCGCCGCAGCATTGAGGTCGCGGTTCTCGCGGCTCACATCGAGAATGGAGTCTACGATCGGCCCTTCGTCCGTCACATCCAGATCCAGAAGGAGCTCGTTCGCGTGGTACGGCAGCTCAAGGCCTGTCTCCAGACGTTGATGGAGACCCTGCAAGACGGCCTGCGGCGCTCGCTGTTGCGCGACATATAGCGAGCCACTCTGCCGGTCGTTGACCCGAAACCGAGGGTCAGCAATGGCGGCGGCGATCGCCACGTCGCGGCCAGGTTCATCAGGGGATTGTTGAAGAAGGAGGCCGAGGCGCTCGGATGGCTCGGTTGCCCTCCCCAGGGCCTCCGCCCGAATGGTGCGTAGTCTCTCAGCGATCCCGGCAGTCTGGATGTCGTCCGCGTAGGCGCGCCTTGCGACCAGCTCCCAAGTCTCATCGTGCGCAACAGCCAGCAAGGCCACGACATGGCGCTCGGCCAGCCGAAATTGAAGATGCTGTACGACGTCTGCCTGAACCTTGGGGCTCGGATCTGTCTTCGCAAGTTCGACCGCCAGGTCCATTCCGTCCGGGCCACTCTCACCAGCGATTAGCCCGAGCAGGTCCTTCCGCGTTTCCTGGGGAAGCCCGGTGATCTTCGCCGCTAGATCCGGCCCGAGAACGGCCGGACGAAAGCGCGGCGCTACACGCAAGGTCGGGATCAGCACTTGCCGGTTACTGCTCGACGCGAGCGGCCAAATCTGCGGAGCAAATTCGGGCCGGCCGGTTACGATCATAAAACGTACCGCGCGATCCACCGTGCCCGGTCTGTGCCAGCGCTGTGCAAACGCCATCATATCAGCGCCCACAAGGTCCCACACGTCGGATGCCGCACGATAGATCATCTCGGCCGCCAGCATAGGATCGATAGGCAACGCGAGCCGCACAGCTTGCGCAACAACCCCGGCGCCACCCTTCTCGCGTGAAAGCCGCTCCGTTGCGAACAACACGGATTCTTCCCATCCGGGTTGGTCTAGAACAGTAGCGCGCAATTGCACCCGGGAGCCGGAGTCGCCGTTCGCTGCCGCTCGCATCAAGGCAGTGACTTTGTGGCTGGCATACCATTCCTGGAATTGCTGGTGCTGGAAGGCTATGCCGTCACCGGAGCGCATCAGGGTATGATGACTCGTCAGCGCTTCAAGAACTGCAACCGGCTCCAGTTGACCAGTAATCTGACCCAGCTCGCGCAGTCCCGCGGCTGTTGCCGTGATGATACGTCGCGCGTACGCTTCGGACATGGTGGTCGCGCCGATGATATTCAGATGACTCCCTAAGTCCGTCAAAATCTCAGCGTGGCATCCAAGCAACGCCGCATGCAAGGCTTCAGCATGTTCACCTGCCTTCTCGTGCTGCTCGACGAACAGGCGCAACACGCCTTCCTTGGTATCCGGCATGGCGCCTTGCGCGCCGCCGCTAAGAAGGGTGGACAGGTACAAAGGCGTCGCGATCAAGGCGCGAACGCCCGGTGTCCGCCAGGCATTGTCGACAATCTTCGCGCCAGCCGCGCCATAGAGTGCGTCCGCGATCGAAATCTGCTGATCCTCGGACAGAGGCTCGATTTCAACGCGTGGCCCTGATATCGGCACGTCAAGCGCCCGCTGGCGCGTCGTGACAACGATGCGTAGATCGGGCCAATCGCGGCGGATTTGCCCGATCTCGGCGCGCAATCGCTTGTGAGCATCCGGCGCAAGCTCGTTCCAACCATCGAGCAACAGCAGAAGCCGTGCGCGCTGGGCAAGCGCGCCGATCTCGTCGGCGCTTATCGACCGGAACGCGGCGCGTTGATGCAGGCTCGCAAGCAGCCCTGTTGATCCCGCAGACCAATCACCCAACCTGAAATACAGCGGTACGATCGAATGCCCGGTTAGCGCATGCCCGGCCAATTGCAGGAGCGTCGTGGTCTTGCCCGTACCTGGGGGCGCGACGATCGTGACATCCGGTGCGACTTCAATAGCCAACGGCAATTTGCCGATGCTGAACGATGGCGCCGCGCCGTCACCCGCTATCCTTAGGGTGAGCTCAACTGTGGCAGCCGACCAGATAGGCTCGCGCTTCTGCGTCGCGAGGTCCATGACGGCGGCGGCATGAACCTTCTCGAATACCGTGTCGAACGCCGCATCGGCGGGGCGATCGTCCGCCGCAATCGCAGCACCGACACGCGCAGCTTCTTCAGCACGGGCAGCATCTGGCGCGACAAGCTCGCGGAAAGCACGTGCTTGTGCGTCATGCTTCCATTTGGCCAATTGCTCGACGGTAAAGTTGTTGGGGTCGGCATCGACCAGCCTTCCGCAATTCTGGCAAAGCCACAGTCCATTTTCCTTGCTGCGCCGCACCTCCGGCGTTTGGGCAGCATTGTAGCGCGGGCCACCAGGGGAGGCGGCGCAGATGTGGGCGGCCACGCCTATGATGATCGTGCCATCTTGCGCCCCATTGGCGCCGACCGTCGGCCGCCGGCACTCGGGATTCGAGCAGCGGTAAGCAACCCCCTTGGCAATCTCCGTCACGGTTCGCTTGGTGAAATCGTCGCGCACGTATCGTCCACAAATGCCTAGTCGCTGCCCTAACGCGGCTGCCAAGTACTGGCGAATCTTCTATGAAACCAATAGCATACAATGGGTGCTGGCGCATGCCTGCAAGCTCGTCGCTGTTTAACAACCGGAAACAATGGCAAAAGTCCTTCCTAGTCAGATCGTAAGCGCCATTGACGGCATGTTCGGTCCGAACCGAACCGAGATCGATGGTGGCGCGGTTACCATTGCCTATCGCGCCGAGGTTCACGCGCTGCTCAATGTGATCGATGAAGTCCCGGGGGAACTCATCGATCTCGCATCGATGGACTATCTTGATTTTTCGCGTTGCCGCGCGGTGCTCACGACGTCGCTTGCGCTCTGGAACCTTGGCGATACGCGGCCAGCACGAGACGTTGGCGGCAAGGACGCGGTCGAGCGTATCCGGCGGCTCATGAAGCAATGTCATGATGAGCTGCCCCCACCAGAGCCCGAACTGCCCTTCATCGCGGATACCGACGTTCGGCTCGGCATTGAGGATCGCATTCGTGCCGCATGGACAGATTTCCACTCCCGCGAATGGATGGGGGCCACGGTCTTTGCGGGTGCGGTACTGGAGGCCCTTCTTCTCTGGGCATTGAAGCAGGTGACGCTCGCCAGCGCGCCCAAACGGCCGCTCGACCAGCTCCAGCTCACTGACCTCATCAGCCTTGCTGCATCAAACAAAGTGATCGACGCCGCTACAGAACAACAGGCAGGGCTGGCCAAAGACGCGCGGAACCTCGTTCATCCCGGTCGGGCATTGCGTTCGGGTGAAGCCTGCAACAAAGCCACGGCGCTGGCTGCGCTAGCTGCGGTTTGCCGTCTGATTGACCAGCTAAAGAAATTGGTGCCGTAAGGACTCTTGAACGGAAGCGCCCGCATGTCTCGAACCGCATAACTAAGTGTGCCGCTATGGCCATATTCACTCGCCGGCGCATTCAAGCCATGTTGAACGATCTGCGGCCCCTGCTCGACAGCAATAAGCGGGCCGATCTGGTCGCGCGATTAAACAATAAGCGCGTCGAGCAAGCGTTGCCGGCGGAGATGGAATTGGCCCTGGTTTGGGCGATGAAGGATTTCGATTGTTTGGAGATCGAACCGGAGTGGTGGGTGAACGGCAAGAAGCCGGATGCCTATGTCGAGGGCCTGTTGCCGGATAGACCTGCGATCGTTGAGATCGCATCGACCAACGACAATTCCATCTCCGGCGAACAGCTCATGGATCGATGTTCGCAGACCATCGTTAACCACGCCAATACGATCAAAAAAGGATTCGGTGACTATCTGTACTTCCAATTTGCCGAGACGACCGAGATTGAGCGCGGAGTCAGAGTGCGCGGAATCGCTGCGCCAAAACATTACGTGCCGTCCGTTACGGCGAAGGCGCTTATCAAGGAATGGGTGCTGTCGAACAATGAGCCACGTCAGCGTTTGAGGATTGAAGAGAGCGGCATATGTGTCGAAATCGAAAAAAGAACCTACAAGCAGATACGGTATCATAACTTCTGGACCACGCGGCCACCGCGGGTCTATTCCGAGAAGGACAATCCGATCTATAACGTCCTTAGCCAGAAGTTGTCTCAAATCGAAGCGGCTCCCGAAGGGACATATCGGATCATCTTTCTCTCAGAAATCGGATCAAGGACCCTCGATGAATTGGGCGCGCCATTCCCGAACGTTGTTGAGCGAAATGCCACAGCGCAAAAGATCATTCGCCGATTTCTCTCCGACAAGAAAGGGCGCGTAGATGCTGTCGTGGTCTTCGTACCCCAAAAGGACTATCGATCATTTTCTCAAGAGCCGAAGCGAGGCTGGAAAACCGTCGTCTTTTGGGATGATGAGACCCCGGGCCTTCTGGACAGCCTGCGCAAGATCGAAGCAGCCCTGCCGCTTCCGCGGTTCACTGGCTCTCAGGCGCGGTCCCTCTTCAGGCAGGGCTCCTTCGCTCCGGAGGGGCGAGGATGGTATGGGGGTGTAAGCATGACATCGACCGGGAGCGACATCACCTATCGTATGTCCAGTCGTGCCCTCCAGGATTTTCTGGCGGGCCGTATCACCGAGGAGCAGTTCCGTCATTTCGTTGGCGACGCTGACAATGGTCCGACCGTAGGCAAATTCTTGGATCAGGGCTTTATGATTAGCGAGATTTCGTTCGAGAAGGGAAACGTGGACGAGGATGATGACATGTTGGTTCTTCGCTTCTCAAAGGACCCGGCCGCACATTCTTTCGAATAGCGCTTCGAATGTCTGCTGTGGCTCAGCGAAAGATCGGTGTGAACGAGCCGGCTGACGTCTGCGGATTGAAATTCAGAACCACTGCCTCGACCGGTTGCGGTTCGCTTTCGGTCGAACTCCAATTGAGATGAACCGGGCTTTTCGTAGCGAAACGCAATCGTCGCGGATCCGCCAGGATCATATATGACGTTAGACCATTCTATGCTGATTGAACCGACGGGAACGGGCGGCAGGTGGTCCTCCAGATGGTCAGACATGAGGTCTATTTGCAGACAGATAGAACCGGCGCTGAAGATGAAGAGGATGTGCGGAACAACGTCGGCAGGATTTGTCCGACGGAGCAGCGCTCCTACGACAATCGGTGCGTTACCGACGGAAGCGAATGACATGCCCACACCAAGATTGGGAAAATCGACCTTGTCGTCGAGATCGAGCAGCCAGGCACGTAGCTTAGTGTAGTGATCCAGTTCCTCGTTCGGCAGCAACGCGAGCCCCATCTTTGCGAGAGCCTTGTACGACCGGCGTGGTCGAAAGGGCACCCCGGCGACCGGCATGGTCATGCGAAGCAGACCTTGCGCAGTTACGGAAACGTTCTGAGCAGGGTCTGCATTGGTTGAGTACACGTTTATTCCTTGTCCATCGGCTCCGCCACGCCGCGATATCACGGCATCGCCTTCCGAGCGTCCGTTTGTCGGACCTTATTGGACTTTCCTTTCACTCCACCCAACGTCAGGAATGGGCTAACAGCTTTCGCGATGGCGTCGTCATATTTCGAGAATGCCTGATTGCAGGCATCGCATTCATCTCGCGAGATAACCCATTTGTTGCCGAGAGCTTCGGGAAAGGTGTGGGCTACCATTCGGAAACGGTCAGGATTTGTTTCGCCGCACTAGCGACATCGCCCTGCTGCGCCAACAAATATCGTGCCTCCGCCGACCGATACTTTCACCTGAGCGAGCAACACATAGCGTCCGCCCAGGACTGCGTCGCCTATCCTTGGTCCCTTATCCATCATGTCCTGCAAATCGGCCTGATTCGTCTGTTGCCTGAGACTTCTATTTCCCGGGTCCGGATTTTCGAACTGCTTCGAAGAACGTGTCCAAGACTTGATCGGTGATCAAAAGATATTCATGTCCTGGCTTGTCATTCCACTTAGCAATCTCCTTTGTGTCAAAGAGATCCGGCCGCACTTTATGGAGGTCATCCGCCGATCTACCCCCACTGTGCTTCGCCACGTTCGCCGCCAGCCGTAGTGCCGTGAGGTTTGGCTCATCCGGCGTAAGCCCAATATTTTTGAGGAATGCAAAAGCATCTTGGTCATTATATTGGGGCTTTTTCATCGTCTTGAGCAACTCCCGCTCCCAGAAATGGTAGAGCGAAATTAGAAAAGCTTCGCGGTAGATGCGCTGGACGCCTTCGATTTCAGAGAAAGCTTCTCCCGCCTGCTCACCCCAGTCGATAACAACGTTTCCGTCTTCGTCCTCCTCTAAGAGTTGCGCAGTGCCTGCCTCGACACGGCTCTCGAGGTCTTTCCATTTCTTTTCCAATTCTTTGAGCTCAAGGTCCGAAGCCTCTCGCGCCCCTCGGTACGCGCGACGCAGTTCTCCGAGCCGGTATCTGAATAGCCAACCCCACACGCCAAATGTGCCCTGGTTAGAAGGAAGGTTCATCGGCGGCTCCGGAGAATATTTGCACCCTCGTGCGTCTATGTCTTCATCAACGCAAAGCGCACTTCAGGCAGGGGATCCGATTTTGCATCATCAATCCAACCTTGAAGGGTACCGTCGTCAGCGACGCGCCCGATCAGGGCGGAAGCGAGTTTCACACTTGCGGCCCGCACAAGCGATACCGTTACGGCCCTCATCGTGTCCAACTCGACATTCTGATAGCGAAACTCACTGCGAATAACCGCGAGCGTTTCCACAAGCCGCCTGAGATCTTCGTCGTGCAGGAATTCCTTCCCGAGCAACTTCCGCGCAGCATCCAGCAAGGCTGGAAGCCCGATATCTCCGCATGCTTCGATGGTTGCCATGAGCTGGTCGATAAGAGGGCGGGGTAGCGCTGCGATCGCCCCGCTGCGTACCAGCTTTGCCCAGGTGCTAATTGCCAGTGCGGCAGCGCCCACACGCTGGCCTTCCGAGCCTATCAAACCCCGCCGGACGACCGATGTGAGATCAGCTCTTGCTCCTTCGGCCGACGCCCAAAATAGCGGAACAGCTCCAAGACTTGTCCAAGAGCGTGTTCGTGCGATGAATGCCAAAAGATCACAAGCCCGTTGTTCCGTGCGCTCCTCAGCATTCAGTGCCGGCACGACCGCCGCGGTCAGCAAGTATCCGGAAGAACGCCGTATGTTGTCATTGAAACCCTTCACGAAGGACGTGGCGAAGGGATCGTGCCGATCGACCGTTTGCAATTCCCAGACGACGATCTCGTCAAACATTCGCAGCGCAACATCGGCCGGCAATACCAACCCCAGCATGACGGCGTGAGCGATTGCATCAAGATGGTTTACCCTTTGCCCGATCTCAATTGTGCCCAACGGCTTCTGCAGTTTCATCATCCCGGTCAGGTCGACATCGAACAGCCGCGCACGAAGGCGGGCCTTGACGTCGATATTATCGGGCGCCGGCAGTTCGAGCACGCCGCTTTTGTTCAACGATGTATTCTGCGGAAGCGCATTCTGGTTGGTATCGACATCCGACCAGAGGACGTTTCCAAAGGCCGTTGCCTCATCAGGCTTCAACACGTTCCGAAGGAAGAGGTAGGAAAGGCGCACGATTGCATGCGCTCTGTCTGGTTGCCCCTTCTGCGCAACCGCAAGAAGTTGTGCAATCCGGTGGTCCCAGCGCGTGTCGCCAGCACCTCGGTCGGGCCGCGCATCCCAGATATCAGTAATCAGGCGCGGCCAAGATGGCATGTCCGCGCCCTTCTCGGAAGGCAGCGGAAACTCGAGAAGCGAGAGAGCAAGGGAGCCCTGCTCACCCACTGGAACAGTCCCTGCCGCGTACTTCGCCAGTTCCCCCATCGCCTCGATCAACCAGAAATGCGAAAGCAGCGGCTCCTTTGCCATCTCGCACGCCCGACGCACCGTATCGGCCGCGTGTCCGGGCGACATCCACACTGTCAGTCGCGAGAGTGTTGCGAGCGATAGTCGCAAGGCATCAATGGCGCAGTGCAAATCTCCCTGTCGGTCATCGCCGCGTGCCTCCTTCACCCGCTGCGACCAGTATGAAACAGCCGCTTCGACCGCCTCTGTTAAGGCTAAATTGACGGCGGGGCTGAGCCGAGCGACAGCGACGCGGCTCAGATGGTACTCAAATGGCCTGTCCAAGTGACTATGGAGCGAGCGAAGCAGCCAGGCGTGCCATTCGACAGTAGGTTGCAGTGCCTCCTCGACGACAGCAGTGGCCGCATTCGCACAGATATTGACGTGATTGATGCGGATCGGGAGACCAACCTGTTCAATAAGCAAGTCGAATTCATACAGCAGGACGACACCTGAATTGCCAGAGCCGAGCCGGATCGTGGCCGAACCATCGCGATAATGGCCGGCCTCGAAAGCTGGACGCACTGCCACCTCGTCCTTTCTGCGTTTCTTGTCAATTTCGGCGGCGCGGGTCTCGAAATGCTCGATCTCGCCCTCCGGATCGATGTCGAGTTCCCTGAAATCGCGCAAGCGCGGCAAATCGCTCCACCGCGTGGACAGCATATCTGTCGCCCTGCTGATCCAGGCAGCCCAGGCGAGTTGGGATTTTATCGGGAGCGAATTTCGATCAAGCCTATATCGTCGTTCGAGATCGGCCGTCGCCTCCTTGATGAGTTTTGTGGCCGCCGCGTATTCGCCAATCTCGGTATGCAGCGCGGCACGGCGCAATTTCCAGATCGGCTCTTCCGATGTGATACTGGCCAGCCGGCTCTGAAGGATCGACAGCTCCATTCGATCACGTGCCCGAAGAGCCCACTGATAGGCGACTTCCAGTCGCATGGCCGCGCTTGCCGCAGGCTCTGCTTCGATGACATCGGACCACCGTTTCATGGCATCTGCGTCGCAGGACAGCCGGGCATCACGCAAGAGTGCCAACGCCAGCTCCAGACATATTCCGGGCTCTACTTCCGGTGGCTTCGCCTCTACGAATTCAGCTAGCGCGGCCGCAAGCGCCTGATCTATTGGCGACAGGCCTATCGTGCGCCGCCAGACGATCTCAAACAGAGCTTGACCCCGAATCTTTGGCTTCAAGAGATCCAGCACCGGCTTGCGCAGAAGCCAATGCGCATCGCCAGCATGCAGGAGTGACTGCCGATGCCGGTTCGGACAAACGAACCAGCCGGGATAGCTCTCCCGGTCGGCCTTGAAGAGCGGAATAGTTTTCTCGAGGAGCTCAGCCGCGAAGGGATGATCCTTATGAACGCGCTCGTAAGCATCGCCACCAGCACGAAAAAGCGGAAACTGTTCGTTTGGCGTTAGTTTCCATTCATGCTGCGGCGTAGGTTTGGCCTTGCGCAACTCATCGAGAAAAATTCGAGTTGCCTCTGCGTGCTGGCGATCCCGTGGCAAATCCTTGACAAGCGGCGCGAAATCGATTGGCGCAATGTTGTGCGCCTCCAGATATCGTCGCGTTGCTCGCTCCAGCCGCAAATTGCCGACCAGATAAATGCGGCGAGCACTGCCGCCAAGATGATCGCGGACCCAGCCGGCCCACTGCAAAAAGTTGGGATCGTCGCCTGAGAAGCCAACTAGACAGAGTTCGTTCTCGATAAACACCTGGCGAGCAAAATTGACGAACGCGGCGTACTTCGTCGGGTAGGTGCGATAATCCTCCTCGGCAAAGATGAGCGGACCTGGGTCTCCGAGAGTGCCATGCAACTTCACGATCCGTGGAGATTTTGCGTGGGTAAGATCGGCCTCTGTTCGCACAACCTCGTAGGCATAGTCAGCCGAATTCTCGGCTGCACGCTCCAGCAGCGTGTCCCAGTTGGTCGTCAGGATATCGGTCCATGGCAGCTCCAGGAGATCCGCATGCAATTGGCCCGGCATCCAGGACTTATCAGGAAAGTTACTCCTTATGAATTCATCAAGGCCGGCTTGACCAAAGTAGGTCCGATATTCCTCGGCGATACGTAGGGCATTCGTTGGCGCCAACTTCGGATCGTGTGGATAGAGACGTTCGACCATCCGGTCGAGCAACTCGTACCATAAGGGCGGTGCCAGCGATTCCTCGGAAGGACGCTTTGCGTTCTTGCTCAGCCCGGCCCCGACCAGAACCGACGCGCCGCGAACGGAGCCGTTGCGCCATAGGGCACGTGCGAATTGTTGCAGAGCAGCGTAATCGGGGAGACTCTTAATATCGTATTCCAAATTGACCATGCCGGATGAGAGAAAGACTTTGGCGTCCAATGCCATTACGAACTGACGTTAGGAGATATGTACCGATCGTCAACCTTGAAGTGCATCTTTATATGTCCATCTAAGGTAGGCCCTCAATCCAGGTGCACGACCGAATTCGTGGACGGTTGACGGCCAAATCTATTGCTTGAGAGACGGGGCCATATTTGCCACCGGCACGAACAGCGTTGCCGTCGATCGCGACTTCTACAAGCTGCATAAGCTGACTGACGACGACTTCGCCTTGATCAAGATGCTGGCAATTGATCCGGGGCATCCTCTGGCGAAACGTCATCACGAGGACCTGCTCGTAAATCTTGCGGGCCCCGCTCGCTTTCTGGAGGAAAACAGGCATCGGCTGAACAACGTCGAAAAGATCGAGGAAGTGCTCGATATCCACCAGACCAATGCCCTGGAGGACTATCACGCGGGCGTCGAAAATCGGTTTTTGCCGCTCCTCGACATGATACTGGCGGGGGACCTCTCGTTCTACGAAAGGGACGCTCAATGCATTACGTTTCTTCACTTTATCTCCATGCAGACTATGCGGACGAAGGGCGTGAAGGAGAGAACGATCGACCGCGTCAAGCTTCACGATGGAAAAGATCTAACGCGGATATGGGACATTATGAGTGCCATGTTCGCGTTCAATATCGGCATGAGTCTCTTCCTTGAAAGCAAGCAACGGAAGCTGATCCTGCTCGACAACAATACGGACGTGCCCTTTATCACCGGCGATCAACCCATCATTAATCTGCACGGCGACGGATACGGCCTCCGACCGAACTCTGCTTTTACTATCCGGTTTCTCCCCGTTCGGCCCTCCTGCTGCCGGAAGCCAACGAGCAGCCTGCCTTCTCGTCCGCGAGCCTGACCGCGTCACAGGTTGGCGAGTTGAATCAGGAAATGCGTCGAGCCAGTCACAGCCAGCTCTTTGGGCAGATCAGGGATTCGTTGCTTCTGTTGAAGGTCTAACGTATCGAGGGCTTTTAAGGCGCTACGGCCTTTTGGCCTGAACTTTCACCAAGGTCTTTCACGATCTCTTCGAGCGACTGAACAATCTTGTCCATGTTGTGCTTTCCGATATGGACCGCAGCAACTTTCGGCCTGAGAATCTCCCAGGGTTTTCGTTCTGGCTTGTCTGGCTCCTTAAATCGTTTGTAGGCCTCATAGGCCAGGATATCCGCCGCCTGCAGTGGCATCTGCTCACGCTTGCCGCCAAACAGCAGTCTCATCGGCACCTTGTTCGGGTTCGCTTCCTTGCTGATGAATTCGAACGACGCTTTGGCCTCTTTCTCATAGCTGTTCTTTTCGTGCACAAATTTGATGGTCTCTTTCTTGTTTGGCCTCAGGAGTTCGAGCAAGGACTGCACCAGCCAGTGAAAACAGCTCGTGTATGGATTGCCAAGAGCCTTCAAAAGTTCTTCCTTGCCCTCGGTCACCTTGCGAAACTCCTTCTTGTTGAGAGCAATCACCACTCCGGCAATTTTATTGCCCATGATGACCGGTAGAAGCTTCTTCACGACTTCGTCGCGCTTCTCGCGCGACCAGCCTTCGAATTCGCCCTCGCGGTTTGCTGCATCAACAGCGTGAAAAACCTTGATGGGACGTTTCGCATTCCCGCGACCACTCCCGCCAGGCTTTCGGTCGACCGGCGTAGGCGGCGACTGTTACGACATCCGCATCATCGTGGGTTCCGGACTCGTCGACATAGACCTTGATCATGGCGGTGCCCCCTGACTTGTCGAATTGAACGGACGAGTACACCACGCTCAAAGGCGGCCCACGTAACCGCTATTCGTCCACTTCATTTCAATATCGTCGGCGACGCATTGCGGCAGTTGTGGTGTGCTCTGGTCGAAGTAGTGCCTGAAATCGACATGTGCCCGCATGTTGTCCGGCCGATAGGGGGACATGTGATCATAGAGCAGAACCGGGCCAGCCTCAAAACGCCGATAGACTGATTTGTGCATCGGTGAAGTCGAAAGGCCCGTGTTCGGGTCAAAGGGAATCTCACGGAGGCCAAGTTTCAGAAAACCGCCCGCCTGCTCATCATGCTGTGGCCCGGCGGGGTCTGGCGACAGGCGCAACACGCCGCCGTCATGCTTAAGCCCGTCCGGAACGA
The DNA here is from genome assembly GCF_055811035.1 of Bradyrhizobium sp. MI1.10. Lineage (NCBI taxonomy): Bacteria > Pseudomonadati > Pseudomonadota > Alphaproteobacteria > Hyphomicrobiales > Nitrobacteraceae > Bradyrhizobium > Bradyrhizobium sp. MI1.10. The sequence continues at coordinate 195,720 of NZ_JBVVPN010000010.1, read as the reverse complement.
GCGAGGCACCCGCCACCATCCAGTTGAGCGCCACGTCCGACAGTCGCGCCTCATTTTCGAGATAGCCGCCGCCTATGTCGGCATGGACGCCCGGAAACCAGACCTGCTCGAAGAAGATGTTGCCATGATCATCGCGCGTGTAGGTCCGCGAGCTATCGAGTGGATTCCACTTTACGCGCGCGAAATCCGCACGGTTCTCATCGATCGAGATCGCATGCTTGGCGTAAGGAACGTTTGGATTCAGCGTCGTGTCGTAGAATTTGTGCTTGGGTGGTGCGAAATGCAGCGTGGCCAGCCGTTTAAAAAAGCAGTAACCGGCCAGCGGCGGCGCAATCTTCAGGTAGTTCCTGAGGAACAAGGCGGCGGCCGTGACGATACCAAGATAGCTTAGGTCACGCGTCAGATGTCCTGCCCACGGATACGTCGGCTCGAGCCAGCTCCCAAGATAGTGAAGGCCGATCACTATCGCGGCGCCCAGGGCAAACAGCGCCGGACCAAGATACTTGTGGCCAAGTGCGGCGACGGTGTCGAAGACGCCGATGAAATAGGGAACGACGTTCGCCTGCTCGACATCGTCGACTGTCTTCGAACACCCGTGCTGTTGCCGGAACTGGGCGGCGATCGCAGCGCGGGTCTCCATCAGAAACTTCCAGTATCCGTGAGCATCCTTTCGGCTATAGGAAGGGCAGAATTGATATACGTCCTTGACCGCGTGCTCGGCCAGATCATGGATGCTTTTCGGATCGCGGCGCAGCGCGGAGCCGTCGGGCATTTGGCGGGGGATGCCACACTGTGAGAGGACACCCGCGACGGACCGGACCGTATAGGCGCCGCGGCTGAAGCCGATCAGGAAGATGCGATCGTCCTTCTCGTAAAGGCTGATGATCGCGGCATAGCAATCGACGATGTTGCGCGTGATGCCAAGGCCGGACGCCATGCTGGCCAGATTGTAGAGCCAGCGCATCCAGCCGATCTTGAAATGCCCACCATCAGACGCCGATCCGAGGCCCGGATCATAGAATACCACCTGCTCCGACGGCTCGATCTTCGTGTCTGGTCCTACGCGACAGGCGCGGTAGAGCTTGTAAACATTGGTCCGCGCTTCATCGAAATTGATTCCCCCGGCCTGTCCCGTGCCGTCGGAAAAGATCACAATATTCTTCGGCATCGCACACTATTCCCCAAACGTGCGCTGAATGGCGGTCTATATCACAGATTGCGCGACCGCGGCTTCTGTTGTCGGGCATGCTTGCGTTTAGAAAGCTTGCTCTTCTCAAGGTTTGACTTGATTGTTTGTTCCTTTTTTGTTCTCACGCATCTTTCCAGGTTTGAGAGGCGGGACATGCCGGACTGTCATCCGGGGTGAAATTGAGCGCATGCGCGGGCAGGTCGGACGACAGCGCCGGGAAATCCTTCTGCTTCAGCGGGCGGGCATAGCAACGGCGTCGGCCGAGGCTCTGCTCGGGCGGATGCAGGCCAAGATCGAAGGGTTGTGCGCTCAGCGGGATGATCTGAAGCGAGCCCAGCCGAGACCCGTCAAGGGCAAGGTGCTTGGTGGCCGGAGATGGTGATGCGTGAACTTGAGTATTTCACGGACAGCCCGGATCAGCCGCGGTTCCTCAAGGCGCTCGCGGAAGTGCGGCGCATCGGCGTGCACGAAGGGTGGTGTTATCACCATGTCCAGGCGATCATCGTAGCGATCGATCAATATGCCGAAGCCGCTACTGGCAATCGCGAATTCTTCTGGAACAGGCGCAATCCATCGGCGGAAATCGCAAGAGCGGCGATATTCCCTGAGATCGCTTGTTGCTAAGGTAGCGCATGAGCAAACGAAATCGGCGACACAAAGCAGGCAAAGGCAAAGACCAGCAATCGAAAATCAGGTTCGATACTTTTTCCATCAGCGAGGAATATCATCCGAAATACAAGGTCGCTATGACGGAGGCGGCTCTCGCCGCGGTGGCCGCGTTTCCCAAAACACTCGAACTCGTCAAAGACCAGCTTCGTCATCATGACCCGGTCGGAATCCTGGCCTGCTATGCCGGATACGGGCTCCTGTCGTTCGGATCTGATGACGGCAAGCCTGTCGGGGATGTCCTGCAACATCATGCCGAGCTGCTTCAGGCGATCGTCCTGTCCATTCCGCCGGACCAGTGGGGTCCGGCCCCCGTGCAGCCGCACATCATGCAGACCGTCTTCGACAACATGCCGAAGCTGTCGGACGCGTTCTTTTTGCAGAGATCGCTCGACGGCCTGAAAGTATCCGATCCGCAAGAGCTCGCTGTCCTCGAATTGCAGGAGCGCATTCGCCTTCACACGATGGCTGTCCGCAATTGGGCGCACTTCTTGTCCGTCGTCCAGATTTCGAAAGAGCTCTATGGGCCGCTCGATGATTCTTTTGTGGCGCATCACGGATTCAGTTGCACGGACCTGATCGAGGTCATGCATTGCGTCGTGCGCGAGTACGAGCGGCGGCAAACGGTACATTGGAGTAGGTTTCGGCGAGTTCTTCATGGACGCAATCCCCGGCAGATTTTCCGGCTCTATTTTCAGAATGTGCCAGGTCTGGTCGGAGACGCGGATAAAATGCTTGCGGCCATGCCGGGCATTGACCTCGACAGCGCCAAAGCGTTCGTGATGTCGCATTACGATCTGCGGATCGCCGAATTCGGCACATTCACGCCGGACGAACTCGCTCAATTGTCCGGCCGGTCCGCGCAAGTGGTCGAAAACATCTTCCGGACCATTTCGCTCAAGCCCGGTGCGCTTTCGGAAGCGAAGACCGAGCATCTCTTCCTTGGCAATCCTGTCTGGGAAACCCCGGCTATCGATCTCGAAGATCGCTTCTTCCTTCCGATTCCCGTCGCCGTCTTCAGCCATATCCACCGCATCATGGAGCGGCTTGCACGCGCTGCCGGGCTTAAGGAGGCTGTAGAAAAAACGCGCTCCACTTATCTGCAACATAAGCTCGAGACGACGTTGCAGGCCGCGCTTCCGGGCGCGAAGATTACGCCCGGCGCTAAGTGGAGGCTAGGCGATCAGGGGTTTGAGACAGACGCCCTGATTGTTATCGATCGGACGGTGATTGCCGTAGAGGCAAAGGCGAACCGGCTAACACCTGAAGGCCTGCGCGGAGCACCCGCCCGTGTCAAACGCCACATCCAGGACATGGTTCTCGATCCTTCGATACAGTCGGAGCGGCTCGCCAAAGTGATTGCCAGGGCGCAAGCGGGGGAAGAAGAGTCAGTCAACATTACAGCAGGATTGGGGATTGATGCGGCGTCGATCGATCGAGTCATCCGGCTATCGGTGACGCTCGATGACCTTTCGGTGCTTAGTTCCGCCGAAGCCGAATTCAAAAAGGTCGGCTGGGTGCCGCAGGATCACGAGTTGGCACCGACGCTGCTGATCGCCGATCTTCTCTGCATCACCGACATACTCGATAAGCCGCTCCTGCTGCTGCATTACCTGAGCGAGCGCAATTATTTCCAGAAGGCCCATCATCTGCTGGGTGACGAGCTGGACTATCTCGGCCTCTACCTTGATAACGGTTTCAACTTCGTTCTTCCGGACAAGGATCTGCTCTTCAACGTCGCCGGTCTGTCCGGCCCCATTGACCGCTACTACAACGCCCTGAATGCCGGGATCACCGTACCGAAACCAAAGGCAATCCTGAGCCCTCTCTTCACGCAGATCATCGACCGGCTGAATGAAAAGCGGCCTGCGGGCTGGACAACCGTCGGCATTCACCTGCTCGGGTCGTCAAGCCCTTCGGAGCAGCGACGCATAGAGCATTCACTCGAAAAATTGCGCAAGCTGGTCCGGAAGAACTATCGCGATCCGGAACATGTCAGCTCGATGCAGATCCAGCCCTCACAAAAGCACAAGGCGCGTGTCGGGTTTTACCTTTTTCCTGAGCAGCTCCGGCCTCAGCTCAAGCGGTCCCTGGAGCAACTTGCAAATCAAGCCCTCGATGCAAGTGAAGGCCAGCCCGTTGTGCTTTTCGCGCGAAGTACGGAAAGGTGGGACCTCCCTTACGAGGCGGTTCTTGTTGCCAACAGGAGCAAACCCTTGCTGTCGAAGCAGACGTCCAACGATCCAGAAGAGGTGACCTAGTTGCCCCGACTGATCTCGCGGACGAGATCGAGAAGCGCGGAAAACCCCCAGTCCGAAGGCAGGCCCTGTTGGAGAATCATGAGCTGCTTATTGAAATCTCCGGACCAGTGGATGCTTGGACGCCCAATTCTCACGATGACATGTTCCGTCACCAGCCGCTCGCGCAGTCTCGCAGACTCGTCCTCAATCAACTTCGCATCGTCATGCCGGCCCAAACTCTTGAGGCAGCCCGATAGCATTTCAAGCCTGTTGACGCCGCCTTGATTCAGCAAAAACGCTTTGGCGAAACCTCCTGCCGCTGCCTTCCAGTCTTTCCGCTGGGTCGCGGACTTTCCATCGAAGTAGGCCTGCATATCCGCCAGATCGTAGTGTTCTACATACAAATTGACTGGCTCACTAACAGTAGAAACGAACTGATCCTTGTCGCGGACGACAGTCACGGCACCGACAAAATTCTCGACATAGAGCGCCACTGGCATACCCAGAACGATGCCGAACTCCGTCTTGCCTCCTTTGAAGGCGGGCGGCAGTTCCTCGATATATTCAAGCGATCTTTCAGCCCACGGCTCCGCGTCCGCATCATCACGCGGCCAATAGGCGATGAATTCCTCGCGTCCAGGATTACAATAAAAGAAGGGCATGGCTTCGAAAGCCTCGTCACACATGACGCATCTGGGCCCCTCGCAGAGAGCGCCGCTCATGGCGAGTTCTTCGAGGTCCGGCCGTAGAGTGGTATTGACGAAATGCCAGAACCTGTGCGGGCCGACATAGCCGCAGGAATTGCAGGTCAGATTCTTGACGTTAAATTTGCAGTGGCTTGGCTCTGGAGGTTCTTCCATGCGATCGGCCATCACAGCAAGGGACATCTTAAAAAGGCTTGCCAGGTCACGAAGGCCTGCCTGCTGAAGCTGCTCGGCAGCCTTCGCGATGACGTCGCGCTCCTGATCGACCGCTGCGGTGCCTTCAAGGAACGGGCGGACATCAGCTTTTGTTATGAGCTGACAAGCCTTCTTCACAGAATCAAGATGACCCGCGGGATGCGTGTCGCGTTCGAGAGTGGCGAGCGGACCCCTATAGACCCAGAAGGCGGATACCACCTCGTTCGTTTCATAGGATGAAGTGATCGCGGTTTCAAAGAGCGCGCGCACTCTGTCACGGGCTTCCTTTGCGTCCACATCACACTCCAGCGAAGGTCAGGCAGAGTTCAGGCGTCTTGATGACAGTACGCTGATTGCTTCGAAGATTTGTTTCGTTCGCGACGAGTCTGACAAAGTAATCGTAACCGGGATCGCCGCTCACCGTCACCGAGAAGAGGTCGCTTCCACCACGGGCGGTAAGACGAAATTCCCGGTGACCGCTCCCCATCGGGATAAGCTGGGAAGTCGGGCTGCTTGCGGTCAGGTGCGCAACGAAACTGTAGCGCGTCCCCGGGTGTCCCGGCGTAACGATACGATGCAGATCGATTTTGCGTGCCTCTTGCACTTCGATGCGCAAACGATTGATCAGCACTTCATCCGGGGTCGGATTGTGCGCGTGAAAGTCAATTTCGTACGACTGCTTATAGTTAGGCGGCTCGATGACCTCATTGATAAAAAGGCGGGTGTTGGGTTGGTCCGAGGCGTTTCGATAGTCTTCAAGCTGCCGCCATTCGGCAGCTCTTACAAAGACGCCAAGACACATCTGTTTGTCGGTTTGGCAGACATCGTTGAGACGCGCCGCCAAGTCCCGAAGGTGGGGCAGAACATCTGAATCCGATAGCCGAAAGAAGGGCTGCATGTCGGCGCCTTTGTCGGCAGCGTTCCACCATTCCGTGACGGCATCCAGCCACTCGTCCCGCGTGGGTAACCGGCCATCCGTCATACGTTGGGATATCAGTTTGCGCGCGGGACCGGCGCTGATGTCGCGCAGGCGCAGAACTGCGTCTGGCTCGATATCGAAGCCCGGGGGTAGCGATTCGACCCAGCTTTTGATCGTTGATTTCAGCCGAGATGATAGCTCGCTTGGCGTCAACGACTTCAGGACACCCTCGAGTCCCTTCTTCGCACCCCATTCCAAAACCGTTTCGAGGAGACCGAATGTCATCGCGCCAACCGGAAAACGTTTGTCGGCGAAAGTGTAACAAGGCAGCCTGACAGTCGCCAGTTGAATCTTCCTGTTTTGCCGACCGCGTCCGCTTTGCGGACCGGGCTCTATGAGCCAGCTCACCGAGTCATCCTGTCTCGGCCCTGCGGGTAACGATCCCTCGCGGAAGGCACAAGGTGCTCCTCGCCGGGGGCACTCGGAAAAGGGGCTCGCCTGCGGCGACCGCTGTCACTGCCCCATTCCCGGGTGCCGCAAGGGACCGGTCTCGTCGCTACACTCGTCCCGCGTGCCGGCTTCGCCGTCGCTATGCTCACGCGGCCCGGGTGACATGTCTCCCGGACGATGCGCATGCGCGCACGCCGTTTGCGTCATTCGCCGCTGCTGCGGCCTGAGACCTTAGGGCTCTGCCCTCGGCGCGCTTCGGGGTGACCTTCCGCCCAGCTTCAGTCCTCCCGCCTCCGCGGGAGTCCTTGCAGCCGGTTCCCCGCGAGGCACCCACTCCGCTTGCACACCCGCTGCTCGCCGCGAGGCAGGGGTTATGGCGGCCTTTTGCCGCGCACAACCCCTGCCCAACAAAGGAGAGCAGTAATGAGCAACAGAACCAAGACATCAGCCGAAACCTATAACATCGTCATGGTGCCGCTCGGCAAACTCAAGAAGTCGCCGAAGAATGTACGCAAGGTGCCGCACACGAAAGCCGAGATCGAAGCGCTGGCCGCCAGCATCGCTTCCCTCGGCATGCTGCAATTCCCTGTCGTCGAGCCCGAACTTGGACCGAAGGGCAAGCCGACCGGCTATTATCTGGTCAATGCAGGCGAGGGACGCCGTCTCGCGCAATTGCTTCGTGTGAAGTGCAAGGAGATCAAGAAGGACGAGCCGATCCCCTGCATCTGCGACGTCAAGCACAATGCCACCGAGATCAGCCTCGCCGAAAACGCGATCCGCTCCAACATGCATCCCGCCGATGAATATGAAGCGTTCGCAGAGCTTCACACCAAGGAGGGCATGACCATCGAGGATACGGCTTCAAACGTATTGGCCCGTGCGATCCGCGCATTTCGGCGCTCTTCCGGCGCCGCGCGTGGTCATGCCGCGCCAAAAGATCGCCATCGTGAGGACCGGAAAGTTGCAGCTTGCGGCGACGGACAATGCAAGACCCGCCATGAACGCAACTTTCCGGTGGCGGCGGACATTGCATCCGAGCTCGGCCTTTCAGGGCGAGCACAACGAGGAGATCCTCAAGGAGCTTCGCCTGCCTGAAGACCGCATTCGCGACATGCAGCAGCGAGACGTTCTTTTGAGCCGACGCTAGCGCAGAAGCGGAGCGCGAAGGTTAGCGTTTTTGACGGATCGCCCCTCGCGCCGCTGTCTCAAATAGCAATTTGAGATGGTTGCATGTCCCCTCAACCAAACAACGCCGTCAGGTCAATGACTTGGCGGCGTCTCAATTTGCAACGATGCCGACGAGTGCGCCGGAATCGGCGGCACGCTCTGCAAGGGTTGCGTGCAAGATGGGTGCTCAATGAGAAGGTCCTGCGCTTACTTGTCCATCCGCGACTGGAGCCCCTCAAGTAATCTGATGGAACCCTTACCTTCATCGTCCGCCGACTCCGGTGACGGCACTCGTCCGCGCGCGAGAATGACGCTGAAATCTCCCCCTACCGACTGCCCCTGAGGGCCATGGCATCCAACACATCCGCCCGTATTCAACTTGCGCCATGCTTGGCCCGCCGGCGCGCCCGGTCGCAGATAGGTATTGATCACAGGCTCCCCGACAACTCGCTCCGTCCGTATCGGCGCGTCCTTTTTGTATTGACCGGCAATTGGATACAAACCGAAATCATAGTTGCCGGCGTGCTCAAAGTGATGATCCCCTTCGCTATCGCCCGGACTCAATGTGCCGCTGAACTGCTGCAGCGGGACGTTGGTTTCGACGACCTCGTTGGCCATGAAGAAGCTCGCCTTGTCATCGAGGCTAAGGTTGTCAGCAACCGAGCGATCTACAAAGCTCGGCAGCGTTGCGGCCTGAACATTGACCAGCTTGTAGTATTGCCAGACCGCGCTCTTGTCGTAGGCGCGGATGGCATCGTGCGCCGCCCTGTTGGCTGCCCGAACCTCGCTCGAGATTTCATAAAGGCGGCGCTGCACGGCGACCGGAACGGTGACGCCATGCTTGAACATCCCGATGTTCTGGAAAAACAGCTGCTTCGATCCGGCGGCAATCCCGGGACTACCCGCCACAACGAAGACCTCCTGGCCATGCGTCTTGTCCGACTTATTGATCCGGAGTTCCGGCGCGAATGGCGGAATATTCCGATATTCCGATTTTACCAGTCCGTCCGGCTCTTCGATGACGGTGCCGTCGACGGCCCGGATGTTGTCGATCTGACTGAATGACGTGTAGATGAACACAGGGGAAGATTCGGTCTTGTGGATGATATGCAGCGCGACCAGCCCCCACTCCTCCTCGCGGTATCTTTTCTGCGGCATGCCATCGACGATTTCAGTTACATAGAATCGCACACGGTTGGTATAAAATCGCGAGCGATCCTCATTCGCGTCCAGTTTACGCCAGGCTGATTTCGCCTCGATCGTTCCGAGGGCTTTTTTTGCGGGATTGCTTGAAGGAAGCACCAGATATGGAAGCATGAATTTCTTTTCGTCGCTCTGGTGCAAATTGAACGCCGCATTTGCCCTCATCTCGCCGGGAACGGTGGCATCTTCCTCGAACAAACGATGCTGCGCGCTGTATTTGTATAGTACTCTGTTGGCTTTGGCCTGATACAATATGCGCGTTCCAGAAATCCCGGCGCTCATATCGCACAGGAGTATCTCATTGACCTCATCCAGGTTGTCGAACGGTGCATTGCTGGCCTGTTGATTGCTGGCGGGCAGTATCGGTCCGTCGTGATAAACATAGGCCGGCAAGGCGTCGTAACCATAATCCTTGCTTGGATCGTTGACATATCCGTTTGGATCGCCTTTACCGGGAAACAGCTCGACCTTGTGGCGGAAGGTCTCCCATACGACCTGTCCGGTTGGACCCTTCTGACCGTAGCGAAGCGCGACATCAGGCTGATCGCGTGAATTCAGCGCTCCGTTCTGGGCCTTCGCCGGCCAAGTATGTGCAATGAATTGCTGCCAGGCAAAGACTGCCGCCTCGGTTAACGTATGTTGCTTTCGATCATGTAGCGGAGGAAGATCAGTCGGCTTTTCCGGCGAGATTTTTATCTTTACCGCTGCGATCTTGTCGGCATCGACAAGTTGTGCGGCGACGGGCGCCGACCAGAGGCCCAATCCGATTAACGCAATTGCTGTCCAGCGCAAATCCTGTCCGCACCACTGCATATTGTTCTCCGTCCGCTCGACCTTGAATGCTTTCTCACTTTTGCGCAGGAGACTCGAACTCTCGCATGAATTCGGGATCAGCATCGGGAGCTCCGTCGGCAATCCAGTGCATGATAAAATCCCAGTCCGTATCCGAAATGTAAGGCCCTCCCGCTGGCATTCGTGAGAATCCGTCCGCCGGTCCATGGAGGATCTTTACAAGGAATGATTGATCAGGATGGCCGGGAACGATTGGCACTTTCCCGTAGATCGGCCCCGCAACAAATTGGTCGCGGGACAAATTCCAAAAGCGTCCCTTTCCGGAGTGTCGAGGCGCTCCTCCGTTTTGATCCACCAAGTGGTTCAGAATAGCCCGGACCTGTACAATTCTCGATTCCATGACGTGGGCCTCATGATAATTTTAGGCACAAGAGCCGACTATGCGTGACGCAAGTTTTAAAACGATCATCCGCTATGCTGCTGACGGTTCGAAATGGCCGCCGGAGAACTTCAGCGTTCGCGTTATACAGGAGTAAGTTCACAAATACAATCACAGCGTAATGTAGAAAGAGTTCCACTCATTGTGGGATAGCCGGTCGCATACCGCAATTCTAGTTCCGGTGACTTTGTGGACGGGCGGCTCGCGACGTTGGTGTTGCTCGAAGGGCTTGCGTCCATTTGATCAATTGAAAGCAATCTGCTGGCGGCTGCTAACGCAAGATGTCGTTATGGCGACGCCAACCACGCCGGCTGACGAGTGGAGCATCGCCGCCGAGTTGAAGCGATCAATAGCAAGATGGCATGCGCGCTGATTTAGTCTTCACCTCGTATGAACTGCTCATTCCCGCCTGCGCGTGGTGTGCGTTCTGAATCGCGCTGCGCCGTCACGTTCGGCACCGGTGGCATCGGACCGTCCGACTTAAATTTGTAGGGCGGCACGTCCGTCGTGTTGGCAGCTTCCTCGGGAAACGTCATGGCGACCCAGGCGCGGAAGTTGGCGACGCCGCCTGCAACCTGCAGAGAGAAGTCGAGCGGCTGTGTACTGGCGACGAAGGGAGTGTTCGGCTTCAAATTACGAAAATAGTTTCGAACTCCCGCTTCGTCATAAGGACTTGGGGCGAGTGGGAGTAGTTGATTGGCCTCGTCGTTCGCAGGCGTTCCGCGCAGCACGCCCCTGCCCCAGTCGAGCGCCCGACCGTGACACCCAAGACAGGCGGCCTTTGAATTGTCCACCGGCCCATTTACGCGGCCGTGGAGGCCAAGGTTGTGACGTGGCAGGGAGTAAAACTTTTGTGCCACCGCGGGATTGAACCATGCCTCCTTCGGCACTCCGCCGTGCTCCTCGTATTCGATCGAGGTCAAGTTGGGGTCGTTACCCCACATCAATCCGACGGGGACGAGCTTTTCCCACGCCGTCTCGCCGGGCGCATAGGCGTCGTAAATGAAGGTGCCGAACAGCCAACCGGAATAGTTGTCGGCGTTGGTATCGCGCACTGCGACATCGACCTGCAGCAGTCTCATCACCGCGGCCGTATTGTCGGAATTGATTGCTGCGTTCCATTGTTTCGATCCGGTGAGGTAGGGCACCTCGCGCACCGACGCCGTGGTATAGAGCAACTTGATTGAATAGGCCCCGTCGGGGAACGAGAAGTCTTTTGTCTTGGGGAACGACTTGTCCGTCCATATCTTTCCGAGCGCGAAGCAGCCAATGTCGTTGTAGAAGCCGATCGCCCAGTTGCGGGCCGGAGTTAGTTGCCCTTCATGCAACTCCTTCACGCGTGACCCGCGTTCCAATGTCATGCCATGAAGGCGCTCCCGCTGATTATGAAACCAGGGCGCGTGGCACCAGCGGCTCCGAGTATTGTCCTCAATGCGCCAGTCGATCGCCGCGTCGCTATTATCCTTGATCCCGTAGGCCAGCAACGCGCGAAGATACGCTTCCGGCTGTTGCTGAAAATTAATTGCTTTCCAAGGCAGATTGGCGGCGGACGGCTGATTGGCGGGGAAATCTAGTTGGATTCGGAATTGCCGCTCTTCTGCTGAGCCGGACAATTCGCGGCCACTTGAGCAATTGAACTGCGCGAGGGCGGCCGCTGCGTAACCGGGGCCGCTCGGATCGGGGCATTTTGCGAAAGCCGCGGAACCGGTTATGGCGAGCGCGAGCGCCGCCACGAAAAGTGCTTCGATCAAACATACGGCGCGAAAACAACTGCGCAAAACCACAGTGGGATTCCTCCTGCCGGCGTGCTGACTGGCGTTTATTTCTCGGTTTTCTTGATACGAAGGAGCGTGAGGTGCTTGACCCACCGACTGTGGCGCGATTCGTTGGGGGAGATGATCTGCAAAGGTCCGTTGGCTGCGTTCAGTGGTGCGCCGTTGAGAGTGTCGGCCACTAGAAAAGCTTGTTGATCGAATTCAGGAAGCGAAAATACGGCGGCGAAGCCGTCGCTGCCTTCCGAATGCAGGTATTTGGCGACATCCGCGCCCTTGAGGTCAGCGCGTAGCGGCACCCCGACGCGGAGAAGGAGCGCTGCGAGATCGACACCTTCATAGATTTCGTCGCGACCTTTGTCGTCCTTTACCGTCAGGGACGTGCGAGCAAGGGCTTTGAAGTCCGCCTCGGACAGGCTGAGCGGTGTCGTCACGTCGCCGTCGACGATCAGGTATGCTGCGATCGCTGCCCGTGGCTGGGTCAGAAACAGGACCGAGCTGACGAGTGCGGCCGCAAGCCAAAACCCCCATGACCTACGGACCTGACCGACGTTGCGTAGCCGTAGACCAGCCCCAGCCATTTCTTACTCCCCAAGTTGAGGAGCACAAACGGTAGTAGCAAAATACGGAAACTGCAACTATTGTCTCTGGTAGCGCAGGACGAATTCTGGGGGCAAGACGGCTGGCGGTTTTCTTAAGGCGGCCGGAAAACGTCTTCGATTGGCCATAGGAAAGTTACATGCTGCCTGACCTACTGCACCCAGTCACTAACAACGCTGTCACCGCAGCCGATATCCGAAGCGAAGTATTTGTCTTTTCGCTCATGGGTTTGGGGCCGCGAAAGACATTCGACGCTATCACGAACTCGGGTTATGTCGTTTCTCCCGGCCAAAAGGCTTGGGCTAGGATTCCGGATGTGCCCGGATTGGGCCGTATCGCAGCGACAGCCCAGGCCGTCGGTACCAAGATCTATCTTTTTGGCGGGTACACGGTAAGCGCATCGGCTGCAGAGCACACGGCGCCAAATCTGGATATTTATGACATTGTCGCCGGCACGTGGTCTCGCGGAGCTAATGTACCTGTGCCGGTCGACGACGCCGTATCTGCCATTTATCGGGACCGATTTGTGTATCTGGTGAGCGGCTGGTCCGAGAGAGCGAATGTGGCCAACGTCCAAGTTTACGACACCATGTTGGATCGTTGGGAGCAGGCAACACCGATCCTTGGCGCAGCGGTTTTTGGGCATTTCGGGACGATTGTCGGCAATGCGCTTTTTTATTTCGACGGCGTCAGCGATGCTGGCGGACGCTTCACGAGCTCGACCAGTTGTTGGACAGGGGATATCGATGCGTCCGACGTGACGAAGATCACTTGGAGAGAGCTGCCGGCACATCCGGGGCATTCGCGGTATCGTGCCGGGGCGGCATCGGCGCCCCGATCAGGCCATCTCGTAATCGTGGGAGGCACGGACAACCCGTACAACTACGACGGTATCGGCTATGATGGTCGGCCGTCGAATCCTGTAGATGACGTTGTGGGCTGGAATTTGCGGTCCGCACGATGGGAGTTAATCGGGAGTTCGCAGGCCAACATGGATTTGCGCGGAGTAATATCGCTTGAGGGCGAGCAGCTGACCATAGGCGGCATGGAGCGTATGCAGGTCGTTAGCCGGACCGTCCGATCCATCGGTCGTGCTTGATATCGAGCCGTCGTCCGTCGTCGGTGCCGCACAAAACGGGTAGTCTTCAATGAAGGCTTAGGGAAATCACGAGTGGGACGAGTCTGTGGGGCGTCCGTTGCGGGTCCGGGATTTGAACCTGCTTAGCGAGCATTTTTGCATCGACAGATATCTTTGCGGTCGGACGCTAGAAAGCGCGCATCATCGTTTCCTTGACGTAGGCTCCGCTCGAGAACTAGTGACGGGTCCTTCTCGATGAACGCCTTGCTTTGCCTATTTGTGAAGTTCGGGGAGATCTTCTTCAATGACTGTCGCAAAAAATTGCTTTGTGTCGACAAAGCCGCCGCGCTGATACCCCCACTCCAGAACCCTGCAAATTACAAAATCCCGGCCCTGTCGGATAGGGATCTTCGCGTGCGCGGCCTTTACGGCTTCGTCCAAGCTAACACCAAGTCCGGCGTAGGTCTGATAGTCTGTTGGGTTGGCCATTTACTTCTCCCAAAATTGCTCTCGTGAAATTTCGGTGGTTAAGATCTCAGCTTGCAACGCCTTCCTCACTCTATTGACAAAGCTTGATTATTGAAAGAGCATTGCACGCTTAAGTAGCACCTTTTCTATCACTCTGGATGAATTTTTAGCGGAAGTAGTTTCGGCAAACCGCCTTTGCGGGGGCTCATATGAGATTGCTCGGGGTGATGCGTGCCTGTGCGGTCGCGCTGGTTCTCATTTGTTCATGCCAATTGAAAGCGGTAGCGCAGACGGAATACAAATACCCGCGAGACGACATCGTTGTCGCGATGGGCGGCGGCTTATTTAACTTCATCGATAATCTAAGTGGCACCGGCTACGATGGGTATTATCACAACAACGGGACTATTTGCACGACGCCCCAGGTTACGGGAGCACTGTCGCAGTTCGGTGATCACCGGAAATCACACTATAATTTGCTGACGGGAACAGTGCAGACGACGGTCGCGCTCTCCGTTTTCGCGGAGGTGCGCGCAGCACAATGTACTACTCATACAGTCGTCGTCGGTGCCGGTTGTCTCTCTGGGGACCTGCCGCTTGTTGGGCCTCCCAAAGATGACTTCTTCACCATCCTGTTGTGCGCGTTGAACGTGGACAATTTTTTCCAGATTGCCTTGCCTGTGCCGGTGAGGGTCCCTTATCCGATCACGCTGCCAAAGCAGTACATTGTGAACCTGCCGAACATTCCGACGAGTCCGAACCTCTCTGTTCAACTTTCGTTTGCAAGATGGGACGGATCGAATTGGGTTCCACAGTCAAAGCCCGCCGATAGGCAGAAAATCTGGCCCATCTCGGGCGATCTCGCATTTCCAGACTATCTGGTCACTGATACGTCGAACCCTGGCGACATCCTGTTCCAACAAGGGCGTTACATCGTGGGTAAGGGAAGTGCCACCCACCCCCGCGTCGTCAATACGACGACAAATCTGAGAGAAGCCCTTAGCAAGAGCGTAGGTCTGACCTCGTACTTTCCCAACAATCCTTATGGCATCGCGACGATCGTCATCCGCGACAGCCTTTTGGCGCCTCAAACCATAAACTCTCCTTCAGACGAGCGCTTCGGCCTTGTTGGCGGCCTCTTTCCGATGATCGTGTCCGCTACGTATCAACCGACCGGATCTCCAAACAAATACGGCATTAGCTTCGTAATCGCCGGCGTCACCGTCCAGCTCGGTGCGAACGGGGGGACGCCGACGACCGATGCCGGTATCGTCGTTGAAGACCTGAAGGCGTCGGACAGCGCAACTGGGCAAGACGTGCCAGCGCGGCTTGTAGGGAAGCCGTCAATTTCGATCGCACCTCCATCGGTGAAGGCAAACGGATCGGTTGGCGTGGAGTTTTCCGCGTTGGATACCTCCGTGGAGATTAGCGCGGGTGCCAAGCACACCGTCGACTTCGGCTCGCTTCTGAAGCAGGCCTTGAACCAGGCAACATACCAAAAATCGCATCGATCGAGCCGTCGATCACGATCGGATTGCCCCAGTGCGTCAGCATGAACAATAACCGTTTTGAGGCGCTCAGTCCATGCGCGGACTATGGCGGCGCCAAAGTCGGATTCCTCTCCAAGGGCGGAGGACCGGCACCCGTCACCCTTTCGATCGATTTCTCCAAGACGCAGATCGTTGGGTCCACCGGACAGGTCGAAATAGATCTTGAGCGCGTTTGTGTTTCGGGACCACACACGCAGTGCTGAGGGGTGACCATGCGCCGCTTGTTCGAGATCTGCGCAATCGCTCTGCTGATTGCTACCTACGCGACTTGCGCCTCGTCTACTCCGTTGTCGGACGCACTTGCTTTCTGGGAGCCGCCGCAAGCGCTCTTATGCACTATGACCGGAGCACCGTACCCTTCTAAATATTCACCTGGAGACCCGACTCACTGCGACGATGGCGACATGACCCTGTTCAACGGCCTGCTTTGCGCCGCGGGTGATAGCAGGGGATGTGACGGCGTTCGGCTGTCGCAGGGAGGCGACGGGCGCTGGTGGCGATCGCCGCGCCGGATCGGCTGGACGTATCCTGATCATGACGTGTCGTTCTCCCCCGATCAGGCGCTCGGTGTCATGCTGTATGCTGTGGCAAGCAGGAACGTGGGTGTTTTTGACCGATGGCTTCAATGGATAGCCGACAATCGTCCCTGTCTCGTCAAAGTCGGTGGGAACTGCCTTAAACAAGGTTGGTTGCGGTACTGTACTGACGATATTCCCGACAAGCGTTGTACATTTCGGCCTGGCGACTGCACATACTTGAAAGCCACGGCGATCTACCTCGGTTCGGCGATGGCCAACATGTGTGAAGATGTTCTCGATGATCTTGGACCGGGCGTCGCGCCCTTCCCAAAGAACTTGATCCTGTCCGTTCCTGCGCAGGCTTTGGCCTCTGCCACCGCGAATACGCCGGGCTTCCCGCTGCACTTGGCCGCCGTCGGAGTTTTCCTGGCTCGAACTATGGGCCTTAAAGATCCCGACCTTGATGACGCCGCCAAGGCATTGATCGCCAGGCAGGGCGACAACCCCTTCTTCCAATATCTGTCGCTAGGTAGCGTCCAGAGTGTAACCGACCAGCTATTGGCTCTGTGTCCCTCCGCTGCGAATCCGTCCGGTAATCGCAGCCAATGGGCATGGGAGCGGGATCAGGCGGAGCAAGCCTGGAAAGACAGCATGTACTGGGACTGTATTTTTCTAGGCAGAATGCAGTGAGATTAGCGCCACCGTCGTCATCTTTGACGCGGGAGTTCGGCCTTATCCTCGCGCAGGTCATACATACTTCGTCGTATTTGAACGCGATGAAATTGCGGAATGGGCACACAGCGAGAGCAATGAACGAGAAGGTCATTGCGATTTTTTGACTCTTCGACGAGGGCGTAAACTCGGACCTGACCAGCCGATCGTGGTCGGGACAATGCGCAGCACGATCTAGAGCAGCTACGCGCGTTTTCCCATCGGCACCACGTTTTCACCAGTCCGCGGCACCAGGGACACGACTGCCGCCCTTGCGAGGTCCTCCAATGCGGTCGCAATGTATTTCGCGTAGTGCCGCTCGATCATTTTGACTGAGGTGTTGTGCAGTTTGGCGACCTGTTGGATGGGCAAGCCCTTTCGCAGACCGCGCACGATATTGGAGTGCCGCAAAGCATAGGGAATCACCTCCGGCATACCGGCGCGCTCGCGAATGGCCTTCCAGGGACGTGCAAGCTCGGCTCTTTTCCACGGACCGCGTGCGGACTTCTTCCACGCGATACCCCTCGGCTCCTGTTCATGGATCCATCGCTCGAAAAGAGATGCATCGCTTGGCCGCCCGGCGATTGCTGGCAAGAGCACCTCAATCACATCGTCGCCCACTGGGACCGGGTCTGAGCCGCCATTGCCGCCGCGCCCCTTGTAGGAGCCCGGCACCATCAGACGCCGTGCAGAAACCTGGACGTCGCCCACGCGCATTCGCCTGACCTGGGCATACCGCGCGCCGGTCGCGGCCAGACATACGACGATCCGATATAGATCGCCGTCAAATCCTTGCTCCTGATCGACTTCACACGCAGCTTGAAGGATGGCGCCAACCTCCTCATCCGTGAGAATCTGGTTATCCCGAGCAACCGACGCATCATCATCATCATCGATCCGCTCGGCTTTGAAGCCGGCCTTCACAATGGCGAGGAACGCCGGGTTTAGTTTCTTCCGATCTGCGGAAAGCCGCGGCCACGCGGCATTTAGTGCGGCCTTGAGGTCATTCACGAACCGCTGCTTGGTCGTGACCTTTAAGTCCTCCGGCAAACCCTCACGCCACGTTATCAAGTCGTCTTCTTTCAAGGCATGCAGATGCACCGATGCAAGAGGAGCAGCTTCCGCAGCTTCCTGATTGCCGCGCTTTTCTTGGCCAAGAACGTAGCGCCGCAGCTTGGTACCGGCGTCCGATCGGACGTCACGACCTGTTCGGCGTCTTTCTCGAGCGTCGCGTTCCTTGACGTAGGATTCCACGGCCGATCGCACGGTAGGAGCCGGGCCCGCCGCCTGCGACGCGGCTTCTGTTCTGGCTCGAGCTACGGCCTCCCGTGCCGTTCTCACGGCCTGTTCGAAGGTCAGAATCCCGTCTGCGGGCTTGTCATTGATGTCGTTGGCGACGCCGACTTGCGCCTGTTTGTAGTTGCCGCCTTCGTGGTGATTACGCCAGCGGACAAACCAAACGCCGCTCTGTTTTCCTTTGCGATAGCCCAGATGCGCTTCCGCATCGAGGCGACGCCAATGCAGGCCAAGCTCGAGCCTGGAGCGCGCTTTAGCCGTCGTAACTTGAGCCTCGGTGAGTGTCTTCGACATAGCGTTCGCCGGTTTTACGTCGAATATCCGTTGAATATAAGTCCATGTACGTCGGCGAACAATACCGGATTTGTGGCATTCAACCTATTGAAATCATTGTACGTCAGCGAACGATGGCGAACGGAGAAGGACCCATTATTTGGCCCTCTCAAGGCCGAAACAGGGTTCGATTCCCCTGGCCGATAATTGCCTAGAGCCATAACCATTTGAATTTGAAGTCACTTTTATCGTCGATTGCTGCCGATACCAGCACAAATACCAGCAGGATGACGCGCGGTATTCGCCGACAAAAATAAAACAGCAGGCTTCCGGCAGCGGGGATGCCTATGCCGTTCTGGATTCCACAATTTGCCCCGACCGGAATCGAACCCGGCTCTGACTCGAAATCCCGTCGGATCGACGTAATTATGATATCGCGAGGCCAAGGGATTATCTTGTCGTGCGTACTTGTTCGAAAACCATCCGCTACACGAAATAGCGAAACGACGTCTCGACAAGGTCATCATCGCCGTACTCATCCAGGATTCCACCCACCCGTCGCGCGAACGACAATGACACCGGCCATTTGCCGCGGATGTCCGCGGTATTCCAGTTCATACGCGTCAGATTGAGAACATCCTGCGCGGCCGCGATCGACGCCTCAGGTCCAAGGCACCGCACCTCAAAAGGTTGTGGAACGTGCGGGCCCGGATAAGTGCCGAGCTCTGGCATAAAGCCGGACGTAAAAAGAAAGCTTCGCGCGGCATTGATCGTACAGATCGTGCCGACCTTTGGCGGATAGGCGCCGTAACGCAGCAAACGGAACAGACTGGGCACCAGCGTCACCATCGAGACGATGGGAATGTCCTTCAATGCTTCCGCAAAACCGGAGCGCTCGGCGGCATCGAAGTACGAGGTCTTGTGCAAGACCACCCTGAGCGGCGCTCCACCTGTGCGGAGCTCATATTCAGCAAGAACATCGCGGGCAAGCTCGAAAGCCTGGTCTTCAGAAAGATGAACATTGCGGCCCTGATCGGGCTCGACCGGTACCCCTTGCCCCCTGATCGCGAAACCTTCGCCATCGCTTGAAAAAGCCTGCGCCAGGCTGGAGCGTACGATGGCGCGCTGCGTCGTGCGGAAATGATGGAAGCTGATCCCGACGAAGCAGGTGTCGGGGCCGGTTGGTGGCAGCCGCCACGGCACGCCACCCGCCTTGTAGTAAAGACCTACAGAAAAATTCCACGCCCGCGTTGCGGGATCCTGGTTGCGCGCGGAGTCGTCAAGCAGGGCATCCGTCACCAGCTGAATTGGTAGGCGATTTCTGAGCGCCCGCGCCTTCAGCGCATGGCGCAGATCGCGTTTGAGAAAATCCTCCGATGTCTGCTCGACCTCGTCAAGGGTATCGAACAGATCGAGCTGGCTGCTTGCCCTGGCCCGCCCAATTGCCTTGGCGCGCTTGCGCTCATCGTCGCTCGTCTTTCGTTCGACGGCGCCGACCTTGTCGAAAACATCCTCCGGAATGCACATCAAGACGATATCGGGCCTGTTGAGGTCCCGCGCGGCGAGGCGCGCGTGCGCATCGGCGTAGAGATCGACGACACGTTGAAAGGCACTGTAGGCGTCGCCTTGCAACGCATGTGCAAGATCGTCATTTGTTCCAGAAGATAGCGCGATCGATGATTGATCCGGCGCGATCAGCGTCTTGTGAAACGCATCGGAGAAGCCCGGAAAGGGACGCCGGAGGAGGCTTGTCTCGCCCAACACTGGAATTTCGCTGCCGCATCGATCAAGCCACCTTCGCGCCGCGGCCACCTGCTCGGCAGGGCCAATGATGCCGACATGCACGTGATCCTTTCGCGCCGAGCCGAACCGCAAATCAAAAGGTCCTGCCGCAACCAAGCCGGCCTTGGGATCGCTATGCGCGCTGGCACCGCCAAATTGCAATCGGGGAGGGTGTAGCTCGACGATCGACAGATCAATTGCCATCGGCTTCCTCGTCGGTCTGCTCGGTCTCGTCCGACTCGTCCGCCTCGTTTTCGTCCGGTTCCAATGCGAGCTCTTCGAGCTCTGCATCCAGCCTCAACAGGTCCTCGTCGATCTCCTGATCACGTTGCGCCATCTCGTCGAAAGCCGACACGTTGAATGAGATCGTCGGCGGACGCGGCAAGAGCAGAACCGTTGGCGCAAAGCGGGCCAGATCGTTGTCCGGCCGATGCTCGAGCGCAAACAGCCCGTCGGATTCTCCCGACAATACCGCAAGCCAGAACGAGACGTCCTGCAGGACGCTTGGATTGAAGTCGCGCGCAGCCCGGCGTGTCGACAGAATGTTGGTGCGCTCCCGGCTGATCGGCTTGCGCAGCCCGTCGCGCGTAAACGCATAGCCCGGCGAGATCACCAGCGCCCAGTCCTCCGCAAACCGCATGACAGAGAAACTGAACGCTTTGTGCTCGAAGTACACAATATCGTCGGAGTCGCGCTTGGTCCGCGCCTTCACGACCGTGCGCGTGGCCTTGCGCAGCCGCCCCTGATAGCTCACCTTCAGCTCGGGCTCGTCACCGCGCCCGAAATAAGCACGGCGTCGATCAAATTCGATCTGGAGTCCCTTGGCTTTCAAGTGCTCGAACACCAGCTCGTGAAGCAGCTTCAGGGCAACCGCTTCGCCTCCCGGCAACGCAACAAGCTCGGAAAAGCTGATTGTCTCGATATCGCCGGGATCGAATGGTGAAACCAACGCATCGGCGAGCTCGTCGAGATTGTACAGCGAGTAGAAGCGTCCATCACTGACATGCCCAGGCGGGACCGCCACGCCCTGAGCGCTCCGATAGAAGCTTGCGTTCGATTTTGCGCTGGTGCCCGAATGCCAGACCTTCTCGGGCATGGATGCGATCGAGATCAAGTTCGTCGAAAAACGGACCGTCTCCTCCGCCACCGGCAGTGCCGTGTTGGTAATCTCATCGACGGCTTCCGGCCGCGCTTCGATGGTCACGATGAATTGGCGGTTATCCGCCGAGGGGCCAAAGGCGACCGCGCCATTGTTGTTCACGGTCGCTAGAACCATATCCGACAAACCGGACCCGCGGCGGTCCATCTGTCCGCCGCCATAGAACAGATCGGAGATGGCGGGGTTTCGATAGCCTTTGATCGGGCTCGTTCGTCCGGCAATCGTCTCCTGAAATGACAGATCACCCATCTGGGCTGCGATCTCTGCAATCAACCCGCCAGGGCTGATCACGGTGATCGACTTCGGCTGGACCTCGACCTGAATGGGCTCATTCACATCATAGTCGCGGTGGACAATCGCATTGACGATCATCTCCTTGATGGCGATCGCGTTATAGGCGCTCACGGTCCGGGACACTTCCGCCTTGAGGCGAAACTGGAAGTTCACCAGTGCCAGCAGGTCGATCAGCGTATCGAGTTGGCTCCAGAGATTGCCGGTAATGGTGCGACGAACGATAAAGTCGCCCTCCTGGCCGCTCGCCTCAAGCTCGGCATCGTCCCCGAACCGGCTTCGGAGCCAGTTTCCAGGACCTGCCGCACGAAACTCGACACGAGCCTGCTTGAAGTCATTGGATGGATTGCGCGCGAACAGCATCCAGCCGGCAAGGGTTGGAGCCTTGTGCGCTCCGATCGGCCGCACCAGATCCAGCCGGTCGGTCATCTCCTCGATCCAGGCGGCATCAATCTGCCCGGGCCGCCACAGGTCGGTCTTCTCGGCATATTGAGAAAGCCGTGCCTGGAGCAGAGACTGCTCGAACCCGGCAATGTCGAAGCCATCGAGCGGGCGCATATCCGCGGGCATGCCGCCGACACTGTGGCCGGACCGCCGGCGGGTCGGGCGTGCGCCAGCCGCGATCATGCTGGTGAGCACCTCCCTCTCCAGCAGATCGTCGAAGCCTTTGATTGGCACGAGTTGAAAATTCGAACCTATCTGGCTCGCGAGTTGGGTTACATGCGACGCGAACGGGCCACCAACATCGCTCTCCAGGACGCACCAATAAATCCCGTGCAGAAACCCGCCCGAATTGGCCTGCGCCAGGAACAGATCGTTCATCACGGAAGCTTCCGCGCCGCGGTAGCCAACCACGATAACAGGGTGATCGCGCAGCAGCGGCTTCAATCGATCGACCAGGTGCGCGTCGAGAGACTGCACTTCACCGGTGAGATTCCTGTCGGTGTAGTGTTTGACAGACCCGTGCAGAAAGACCAGTTGCGGATCCTGAGGCGCCGAACTGAACATGATGTAGTCGGCCGGCGTGCTGATGCTGACCAGCCGATGTGGGCGATTGTGCTGGATAGCCGCCCGCTCCAGGCACTGATCGAAATTCGTGGTCAGAACGGTTGAGATCCAGCCCTGATGCAGGATTTGCGTCAGCGCAACATAGCCGCGGGAGGGAGGGATTTCGGAAGGATTGATGAGTTGCTCGAAGAATTCCCGCCGGTCGCTCTTCACGCCGAGCAGATTATCGATGGCATCAGGATAGAGGTCGGCCGCGGCAACGTTCGCCTTGTACCAGGGTTGTGCGGTCAGCCACGGCCAATAGTCAGACCGCCTGATCGACATGTCGCTCGGATGCCGGCCGTTCTCCTTGCACCATGCCCATCTCGCGACCCGCTCGACCGTCTTGTCCGCGGGCGGAATACCGGAGTTGATCGACGCCCCGGCGCCGAGCAACAACACCGGCTCTGAGCCATCCATCAAGAGAGAGCGCAGGCGGCCCGCCGACGAGATGCGCAGCCCGGTCGAGGCCGCGCCGGCCACGCTCACCGCTGGTTGATTCATCCCATCCCCTTACAGGCGCACCAGCCTAGCGTGTCGGGTGTCGCGTCCGCGCCCCATCTCCAATGGTCCTCGGTCTGCCGGAAAGAATCACAAATACCATATTTCCCGGCATCAGAGCCAAGTGATGGGGCGAGGTCAGCGGGATAGCAACAGTTTGCAGCGGTTGGTCGACACCCTGGATGCGACGAACCGTTCCGCGATCACTTGTCTTGACGACGTTCCCTTTTCGTTCTATAGGACGAAGTTGCACGGCGAAGGACTTTGCATACGGTGTGGCGGTGCAAACGCCTGAGTCGCCACCGTGTCAAAGGATCTGACGCCAGAGAAGGCCCTTATCTTCCGGATCATTCACCGGGACAATGTTCCGTGGATTCTGGACAACGGCCTGCATTGCAAGAGCTCGAACGTACTAGATCCCAATTTCGTGGAGATCGGGAATCGAGATCTGATCAGCAAGCGGGACAAGCACCCTGTCGTGCCACTGCCATCCGGAACGCTGAGTGACTACGTGCCGTTCTATTTCACGCCGTTTTCGCCGATGCTGTACAACATCAAGACCGGGTGGGGCGGTATTCGACAGCGCAACAATGACGAGATCGTCATCATGGTTTCGTCGCTACGGACCCTGCAAGCCAAGCAGATTCCGTTCCTGTTCACGGACCGGCACGCCTATCTTGTTGCCGCGCAATTCTACTCCGATCTTGCCCGCCTGGATCAGATCGATTGGGACATGCTGCAACGACGGGATTTCCGCAATGACCCGGACGATCCGTCGAAAAAAGAACGCTACCAGGCCGAAGCTCTTGTCCACAAGCATCTCCCCGTCGACGCCCTGTCGGGGCTCGTCTGCTACAACGACGATGTGCTCAAGTCACTGAATGCGGCATTGGCGCAGCGCAACCGGACCATGACCGTGGTCAAGAAGCCCGATTGGTACTTCTGATGATAGAATTTACGCGTGGCAATCTGCTCGACTCCAAGGCCGAAGCGTTGGTCAACACCGTGAACACGGTCGGCGTGATGGGGAAGGGCGTCGCCTTGATGTTTAAGGAAGCTTATCCTGAGAACTTCAAAGCGTACGAGGTGGCCTGCAAGAAGAAGGAAGTCAGGGTCGGCCACATGTTCGTTACCGAACGCCAGGCATTGATCGGTCCGAAATGGATCATCAATTTCCCGACTAAGCAGCATTGGCGCGGCGACTCCAAGATGGAGTGGATTGAGAGTGGTCTGAAGGATCTGAAGCGCGTAATCGCGGAGAAGAAGATTCGCTCGATTGCTATTCCGCCGCTCGGGAGCGGGAACGGCGGTCTCAAGTGGCCGGACGTGCGTCCCAAGATTGAAGCTGCGCTTGGAGCACTGAACGACGTCAGCGTGATCGTCTATGAGCCTACGGACCAATACCAGAATGTGTCAAAGCGCGCGGGCGTCGAGAAGCTGACGCCGGCGCGTGCGCTCGTCGCTGAGCTGGTCCGCAGGTATTGGATACTCGGAATCGAATGCTCCTTGCTCGAAATCCAAAAGCTGGCGTACTTCCTGGAGCGGAGCATCGAGAAGCTGGAATTAGAGAACCCGCTCGATCTGCGTTTTCAGGCCGATAAATATGGTCCATACGCTCCTCGATTGACCCATCTGCTCAATGGCCTCGACGGCAGTTATTTGCATTGTGGAAAGCGCATCGGCGATGCCGGTCCATTCGATGTGATCTGGTTCGAGGACGCCAAACGAGACAAGATCGCAGCCTATTTGGGGTCGGGTGATGCAAAGGCATTCCTGCCTGCACTCGAAGCGACTGCGACGCTGATCGACGGCTTCGAGTCTCCATTGGGTATGGAGCTTCTGGCAACTATCGACTGGCTCATTCAAAATGACGGCGTTGCCGCGGATCGGGAATCGATCAAGACAGCGCTCAAGACATGGACGGGCGGCGAGGACTCCGCAGCACGAAAGCTGAAGTTATTCGAGGATCGCCTTGTCGATCTTGCCGTTGAACGGCTTGCGGCCTTCAACTGATTCGAGCACGCCACCTCGAGTTTCTTACGCTGTTTCCGGATGAGATGGACGAAGGTCTTGGCGATCGCGCCATCGTTCTTGCCGGCCATCTGCTCAATTCCCCTCGTTCGGAAATCGCGAAATTCGCCGTCAACGTTTGACCCCTAGATACCAGCAAAAATACCAGCAAAACTATCGGCTGCAGCGGGCGCTTCCGCGAACTTTTACTAACGTTTTCAAACGCGCCGCACAAACTCTCCTGAAAAATCAGGAATCGAACCAGCGATGTAAGTTGTTGTTATTGCTATTGTTTTTTACGTGGTGCCCCTGGCCGACAGTCACCTATTCCCATAACTATCTGAATTTAAGGCGATTTTATCCGTCAGTTGCAGCCGATACCAGCAGAAATACCAGCAAGATAATGCGCTGTGTTCGCAGGCAAAAATAATCAGCGGACTCCCCTTGAGCAGG
Organism: Bradyrhizobium sp. MI1.10; assembly: GCF_055811035.1. Taxonomy (NCBI): domain Bacteria; kingdom Pseudomonadati; phylum Pseudomonadota; class Alphaproteobacteria; order Hyphomicrobiales; family Nitrobacteraceae; genus Bradyrhizobium; species Bradyrhizobium sp. MI1.10. Next base: position 170,247 of record NZ_JBVVPN010000010.1, on the reverse strand, counting down.
CGCGTCCCATGCCGTTCCCGTCTCCGCAATTGTGCCGGAATCGAACCCGGCTCTAACTCGAAATCCGGCGGGACGACTGGGGGACTCGCTTGCACTTGGCGCGAGACAAACATCGAAAGCTCCGATCGCTTGACGCTGGTACGCGACCTGCGTTGCCCAGCCCGACTCGGACGAAACGGTCGCCGATCGCTAACGACCAGCTTGATCCCACGGCCTGCCGAATATCGTGGAATACGAGGTGGGGATATCCCGGGTTCAGCGCAAAAACGGTGCGGTTCGGCTTGAACCCGGTCTGAACTCGCGCAAAAGTACGCCAAACAAACTAATGGCAAGTAATGATTGTCGGCTTGGAGGGGTAAATGGCTTCTCGCCAATTTTCGGCCGGCGCTACGGTCAAGCATTTGAAGATTATCCAAATCGACCAGGAATTCCTTAAATCAGAGGAAGTCGAGCGCAGAAGGAAAGTGCCACGTTTGGATCGCTGGAAGGGCGGTCCCGCGGAGACGCCATACAAGAGAGTAAGGCTACTGGCAGCCGCGATTGGCCGCGTTCAACCCCGCCAGAAACGCGATGCGATCTGCAGGCGGCTTTGGCTGCGGATGAAGACGAACAACACTTTGCCCGATAGGTTCGCCGGCAAGGATGCAAGCCCCAATAATCCGAAACCGTGGGATCCGGATACCTTCGAAGGCTACCTGCGAGGCTTAAAGACGAACCCGAAGGAGCACGAGGAGCAACTTATTCTCGCCGAGCTGAAAGCGTTGCTGACCTCGAGATTCGAGGAAGTCGGCCGCGTTGGCGATTCGATCGACATAATCTTCTCGTCGACCTATCCTCTTCCTTCGGATTATCTTTTGGCATTGCTTGGATCGGCTGCTGAAGAGCCCGATCATGTATTCGCTCCCGGACCGGAGTACGTCTCGGTGCGCGGCAAAGGATTCGAGTCCGAGCCTGTCGCCGCGTGGCCCCACCCACTGGAAATGACCGCCACGGAGATAGTGGAGGCGATCAAGCGAGCAGATGGAGCGGGTCTTGCTCTGGTCAGTGGTCCGCACATGTCAGGGAAGAAGACTTGCCTCAAGTTTCTTTGCCGAGCGATCGACGACGGTCTGCGTTTGGATAGCGGAGAAAGAGTGCCGTACCTCGCCTTGGCTCTCGATGAACTCGAGCCCGGCGAATTTCTTGACACCGTTCTGGCCTTCTACAGGCGGGGAGATCCGGCGCCCTCCTCGCTAAATCGCGATACCGGTCTGAGCAGCGCGGCTAAGATCAAGGAGATCTTCAGGATCGCCGAGACTTGTCCCGCGTGCCTCATACTCGCAGACCTGGACCCCGTAGAAAGCGACGCTGTCCTGCGGAGCTTGCATCAAGATCACGTCTCGCAGGTCTTGCTTGGGCTTTTCAGCGGGCATGCCGCGACTCGCCTGGTTCTGACGGGGCGCGCGACCGGCGGCCTCGCAGCTCTCGTCAGGGAAGCGAGACGGCGAGGAATTCGCAGCAAGACATTCGAGCTTACAGATCGGCTTCGTGTCGACCTCGACACGTTCGCCGTAGTTACCGACGGCGAAAATGGACGGGACGTAGGCGCTTTCACCTATCAAGTTGCGATGATCGCCGAACGGCTCGCCGCCGACCGTAAACTCAGGCAGGGGCGTAGCATCCACCGATCGTTGGAAAGGGACGACCGCGCGACCATCCTGCAGACTCTTTGGGAAAAGATTCTCCGACCGTACGAGCGGTTCCTTCTCGGTGCAGTCGCCTGCACGCCGGAAGGACTTCGCGCGAGCGTTCTGGCTCGCATGGCACTTTCGATGCTTAGTTCGGACGGAGCGGACTGGCTACATAGGCTGACAAATCCGGACCAAGTCGAAGCGATCGCAAGAGATCTTGCGGATATCGTGCAGGTTCGGAATACCGTACCCGATCTTGGGCAAAGGGGCTTCCGCGAAGTCGCTTCCGAGCCGCTCCTGTTCCTCGATCAAGGCTGGCGCCGGCAGCTGCAGCGCATGTGGTTCGATACTGAGCCCGACTTGGCGCGCCATTGCAGCTGGCTCATTGCCCGCGAGGCGGCGCAGCAGGCGAGAGTGCTCAAGATGCGAGGCGGCATCGCGAATTCCCGCTCGGCTTTCGCGCGCGATATCCAAGCGTTCGTCGCATTGATTACGTCGGTGGACGTCCAGAAGGTTCGGGAGAAGACGGCCGAAGATCGATTTTGGCCGTTGGAGTCCGCTGTTCTGCCCGAACTCGATGAACATGCGACGTATCCGGATGAACGGACAGTGCTCCGATATGCCTTCCTGCGACTTTATCGCGACTATCTGGAGGGATCGGGTTATCGGCTGCTTCAGCAGATGGCCGATCCGGACCTGCGATTGAGGGTCCTGCTTCCGTTCTTCGACCCCACTTCGCCCTGGCTCGCCGCGCACGAACGAGATCTCGGCGAAAATCTCGACGAATACGAATTCCTATCCAGAAGCTTCTCGCCCCGGGAGTTTCTTGAACTTTTGACGGCGGTCGCTTTGGCGGCCTTGACGCTGCAAAGGTACGGTCTCCTGCGCTCCGCCGTGAGGTTGGGTGAACAGATACTTTCGCGCGAGAAGGATCCAGTACTTTATCCGAGGTCGGTCCGGCTATTGCGGACTGAAATCGACGCCGGGATCTACGCAGGGGGCAATCCTGGCCTTCTTCTCCCCGAGCGCCCCGGCGAGCAGTCGGTGCGTAGCAGACAGTCCGGAAGCGAGGACGATGGACGGCTCCGTCGCAAGCGCGCGGGTCGCTCCGCCGTCACCGCGGAGACCGATTACACCTATTCTTACGTCTTGAACCTGATCCAAAAAGCACGAGCGCTCTTCCCCAATGACGATCCTTCGGTGGATGCGGCTTTCGCGCGGGGCAAGATCCTGGCTCGGCTTGGAGAGGCCTATTTCATGGCTGGACTTGTGAGCCGGTCCGAGCTCGCGCTCCGCCGGGCGCTTTATGCCGAAAAGAGAATCGCGAATATTGAAGGTACGGAAACCGGTTCCGGATCGGTTCTCGGGGGGAGAGGGGCCCGCGCCTTCATCGCCGTCTTGATCGAGACCGCAAAGCGTAAGACTTGGATCAAGGACAAGAATGAGATCGCCTTAAAGAGTGGCCTCCGCTTGCCGCTGCCGCCCGTTGTCAACGAACTCGATGGTCGTCTGGCGCTGGCCCGCGCGATGCTGGCGCTGAACATTCGTCGAGTGGACGCGCTCGGCACCGCTGACCGGCTTGGCCTCCGTATCGATCAGGCCCTGCTTGCCGCCGCGCAGGGCGACTATCTTTCGGCGACCGATATGCTGGAGCAGATCGAGGAAGCGCCTTTGCACCGCGGCACCAACGCGGAGCTCGCCATGGAGATGACGTCTCAGCGTGCCCGAATATATATGGAAGCGGCAACCTTGATGATGCACCATCAGGTTGGACAAGCGAAATGGCCCGTCTCATTTTGGATGGGAGAACTCAGAAAAAAGCTTAAGGAAGAATCCAAAGCCGATCGCTTTGATCCCATTCGCGAATTGATCCTAAGAGCGGAAAGCTCGCTTTCAGCATTGCGTGAACTCGTGAAGAGCGCCGACGCTCATACGTTGCCGATTGGAAGCGTGTTCAGATACCTCACCGTCGGGCTAGACATTCTTAAGACCCGCGAATTGGAGGGTGCAGATGCTCGAACGGCGCTAAAGTCGACGCATTGGTCCTTGGAACGGGTTCTGGGCCATTTCGACGAGGCCCAGTTCTTGCGGTACGAACCCGAAGCGAAATGGATTCACGGGCAATTAGCAGCATTCACTTGATGCTAAGCGCGGACCGAGTCCGGGCGTGCGATGCGCCGATCTTCTAATCCTTTGAAAATTTATTCTGAACCCGCGCTGGACTCGTTTTTCAAGTCGCTTCGATTGGCCGAATATCTGCGACTCTGACGCCGCGTCAGACAACTCGCACCGCGCTTGCGGGCGGTCACAACAAGGAGGAGCGGATGAGCAGTCGAATTACAGGTTCGGGTCCGATTTCGCAACAGGATTTGGCGGTATTCGGGCCTCTCGCCACGAGTCAGGGTTACCTTTTTGTCGAGGGAGCCCGTTACTGCACGGCCGGCGACGTCGCCGACCTGAAGACAATCCAGGAAAGCTGCTTTCGCCTTCCGGCGGACACCAACGGCGGTCAACGCTTCCGTGCGTACCGCTCGTTCGAACTCACCGAGCTCGGGCTCGCGGAGTCGAATACGCAAGGGTATCTGCAGAGCGAGCAATATAATTACCTGGATGGCGGCAAGGTCCGGACGTTCCAGCCGATCGAACCGTCGATCCGGAAACTGCCCCTCTTGCGGAAGGTGATCGAGACCGACGCCGCGATCGTGAAGGCCACGGGCATCGTGCCGTTCGACGAGACCGTCAAGGTCGGTGTTCACCAGGTTCGCTACCAACCCGAGAACGGGGTGCCTTCTTACAGCAGCCCGCCCTGGCTCCATAAGGACGACGAGCCGGCCGTTTTCGTGCATCTCCTCAATCTGAGCGCCAACTCGACGGGTGGGGACAGCGTCTTGGCCTCCGGCAACCGCGACTTCCATCGCGTGCTCAAACTGGTGAACCCGTTCGATACCCTCTTCCTCACGCAAAACCTCTTCCACGCGGTGACTCCGGTCGGCATCGAGGAAGGTACAGTCGGGTTTCGGGATATCCTCATCGTGACGTTCGAGCCGCTCGCTAAATGCAAATTGGCAGCTTAAATCGATAGTCGCCGGCGTACCACCAACGCGGAAAACGGGTCTGCACACATCAACGACAGACCTTCCAAGAGAGGGCTGCGGCATTGCCGCAGCCCTTTTCGTTGGTAGCGTTTTTCCTTGGATGGCCCCCGGCGCGAAGCGGTTTCCTGATGCCGCAAAACACTTTATGGTGGCCCAAAGCCTCTGGCTGTTAACAAGTAGTTTCGTAAAATCAAAGGCTTGCGGATCGAGCCCAGGCTCGGCCGGCCTTTGGAGGGCAGTTTGACTCGTTATATCTCGACCCGGGGCGAGGCCCCCGAACTCGGCTTCTGCGACGTGATGCTGACCGGGCTCGCTCGCGACGGCGGCCTGTATGTGCCGGCCACCTGGCCGCAACTCTCGCCTGACGCCATCGCCGGCTTCTTCGGTCGTCCCTATTGGGAGGTCGCGGTCGAGGTGATCCGCCCCTTCGTCGCCGGCGAGATCTCGGACGCCGAGCTCGGCCGCATGGCGAACGAGGCCTACGCCACCTTCCGCCATCCGGCGGTGGTGCCGCTGCGCCAGATGGCGCCGCACCAGTTCGTGCTGGAGCTATTCCACGGTCCGACGCTCGCCTTCAAGGACGTGGCGATGCAGCTGATCTCGCGGCTGATGGACCACGTGCTCGCCAAGCGCGGCCAGCGCACCACCATCGTGGTCGCGACCTCGGGCGACACCGGCGGTGCTGCGGTCGACGCGTTCGCAGGGCTCGAAAATGTCGATCTCATCGTGCTGTTCCCGCATGGCCGCATCTCCGAGGTGCAGCGGCGGATGATGACGACGACGGGCGCGGCCAACGTCCATGCGCTCGCCGTCGAGGGCAATTTCGACGATTGCCAGGCCCTCGTGAAGGCGATGTTCAACAACCATCGCTTCCGAGATGCGACCTCGCTGTCCGGCGTCAATTCCATCAATTGGGCGCGCATCGTCGCCCAAGTGGTCTACTATTTCACCTCCGCCGTTGCCGTCGGCGCACCCGCGCGCGCGGTGGACTTCGTCGTGCCGACCGGCAATTTCGGCGACATCTTTGCCGGCTATGTCGCCAAGCGCATGGGTCTTCCGGTGCGGACCCTGGGCATCGCCGCCAACGTCAACGACATCCTGGCGCGCACGCTGAAGACCGGGATCTACGAGGTGCGCGAGGTCCACGCGACGGCGTCGCCGTCGATGGACATCCAGATCTCCTCGAATTTCGAGCGGCTGCTGTTCGAAGCTGGCGGGCGCGATGCCGCCGGCGTGCGCCGTCTGATGGATTCGCTGAAGCAATCCGGCCGCTTCGTGCTGCCCGATGCGACGCTGGCCGCGATCCGCGAGGGATTCGACGCAGGCCGCGCCGACGAGACCGAGACCGCGGCCGCGATCCGCGCCGCCTGGCGCGAGGCGGGCGAGCTGGTTGATCCCCACACCGCGGTCGCGCTTGCGGTCGCCGACCGCGACACCACGGACAGGACGGTTCCCAGCATCGTAATGTCCACCGCGCATCCGGCCAAATTCCCCGATGCGGTCGAAGCGGCCTGCGGCCAGCGGCCGCAACTGCCGGCCTGGCTCGATGGTCTGATGACCAAATCCGAACACATGAAGGTGATGAAGAACGACCAGGCCGAGGTCGAGCGGTTCGTGCTGTCGGTCAGCCGCGCCGCGAAACAGGGAGTTGCCGGATGAGCGTCGAGATTTCCAAGCTTGCGTCCGGCCTGACCGTCGTCACCGACAAGATGCCCCATCTCGAGACCGCGGCGCTTGGCGTCTGGGCCGGCGTCGGCGGGCGCGACGAGAAGCCCAACGAGCACGGCATCTCGCATCTCCTGGAACATATGGCGTTCAAAGGCACGACGAAGCGCTCGTCGCGCGAGATCGTCGAGGAGATCGAGGCGGTCGGCGGCGACCTCAACGCCGGCACCTCGACCGAGACCACGTCCTATTATGCGCGGGTGCTGAAGGCTGACGTGCCGCTCGCGCTCGACGTGCTCGCTGACATCCTGGCCAATCCGGCCTTCGAGCCCGACGAGCTCGAGCGCGAGAAGAACGTCATCGTGCAGGAGATCGGCGCGGCGCAGGACACGCCTGACGACGTCGTGTTCGAGCACCTCAACGAGCTCTGCTATCCCGACCAGCCGATGGGCCGCTCGCTGCTCGGCACCGCGAAGACCTTGCGTGCCTTCAGCCGCGACTCGCTGCGCGACTATTTGTCGACGCATTACCGCGGGCCGGACATGGTGGTGGCGGCCGCCGGGGCGGTCGATCACAAGCAGGTGGTCGCCGAGGTCGAGCAGCGCTTTGCCAGTTTTGAGGGGACAGCGGGTCCAAAGCCGCAACCCGCGCAGTTCGGCAAGGGCGGCACCAAGGTGGTGCATCGCGAGCTCGAACAGGCGCATCTGACGCTGGCGCTGGAGGGCGTGCCGCAGACCGATCTGTCGCTGTTCTCGCTCCAGGTCTTCACCAACATCCTCGGCGGCGGGATGTCATCGCGGCTGTTCCAGGAGGTGCGCGAGAAGCGCGGCCTCTGTTACTCGATCTACTCGTTCCACGCCCCCTATACCGATACCGGCTTCTTCGGCCTCTACACCGGCACCGATCCGGCCGACGCGCCCGAGATGATGGAGGTCGTGGTCGACATCATGAACGATTCGGTCGAGACCCTGACCGAGGTCGAGATCGCGCGGGCGAAGGCGCAGATGAAGGCGGGGCTGCTGATGGCGCTGGAGAGCTGCTCGTCCCGTGCCGAGCAGCTCGCCCGGCATGTGCTGGCCTATGGCCGGCCCCAGACCGCCGAGGAGCTGGTGGCCCGGATCGACGCCGTCAGCGTCGAATCGACCCGGGATGCGGCGCGTGCACTGCTTTCGCGCAGCCGCCCTGCGGTTGTCGCATTAGGCAGTGGCAGGGGTCTGGACACGGCGGTGTCTTTTGCGGAAGGATTGACCCGGGCACGCGCCAAGGCGCGGCTGCATTAGGAGCCGCGCACGGGTTGATCCGCCCCCGGGAAGCATCACCATGGCCCTCTTTCGCCTGCCATCCAGTGGACCCGCCGCTCTCGCGCCGCGCGGCAACGGCCTGTTGCTACGCGCGCCGCAGATGTCGGACTTCCTGCAGTGGGCCCATCTGCGCGAGTCCAGCCGCGATTACCTGACGCCCTGGGAGCCGATCTGGCCGTCGGACGATCTCACGCGCTCCGGTTTCCGCCGTCGCCTGCGCCGCTATTCCGAGGACATCGCCGCGGACCGGTCCTATCCCTTTCTGATCTTCCGGGAGCTCGACGGCGCCATGGTCGGCGGCATCACGCTCGCCAATGTCCGCCGCGGCATCGTCCAGGCCGGCACCATCGGCTATTGGGTCGGGAAGCCCCACGCTCAGCGCGGCTACATGACGGCCGCGCTGCGTGTGCTGCTGCCGACGCTGTTCGGCGAGCTCAATCTGCACCGGGTCGAGGCGGCCTGCATCCCGACCAATGCGCCCTCGATCCGGGTGCTGGAGAAGTGCGGTTTCTCGCGCGAGGGGCTGGCGCGCCGCTATCTCTGCATCAACGGGGTCTGGCAGGACCATTTGCTGTTCGGCCTGCTGCACGAGGATTTCCGCGGCTGAGCCGTTCGTTGATGTGACCAAAGTCTCCTGTGTGCCTGCCTTGGGTTCGCCGGTTTTGACGATATAACGGCGCAACCCGGCCGGTGATCGGCCGTGATGTTGTCATGGAGAATGGGCGTTGATGGTGCAGGAGCTTCGGTCATCGCGGAATGCGTTGCGGCGGGGGGCAGCGGTCGCGCTGGCGTTGTCGGTTGCGCTCGTCTCCGTCTCGCCGGTTGCGGCGCAGTCGCTGACCGATCGATTCAAGGGCCTGTTCGGCGGCAAGTCGGACGAGCCGGCTCAACCCAAGCCGGCACCTGCGCCAGGCCAGCCGGCGGCCGATGACGATCTTGATTGCCCGCAGGTCACGGTGCGTGCCGGAGCCTCCACCTATGCGGTCGGTGCCACCGGCAAGCCGGCCGTCGGCAACGAGATCCGCTTTCAGGCCACCATCACCAAGATGGCGCGCGAATGCGCCCGCAATGGCGGCGATATCACGGCCCGGATCGGCATCCAGGGCCGCGTCATTGCCGGTCCCGCCGGCGCGCCTGCGACCGTCGAGGTGCCGCTGCGCGTCGCCGTGGTGCAGGGCGGCGTCGGCGAGAAGGTGATCGCTTCCAAGGCCTACCGGACCACGGTCGGAATGTCGGAGGGCGGCAGCGTGCCGTTCACCTTCGTGGCCGAGGATCTGGTCTATCCGATGCCTTCGGCCAAGGACGCCGATAGCTATATCTTCTATGTCGGCTTCGATCCGCAGGCGCTGTCGCCCGAGCCGAAGGCGCGGGTGAAGAAGAAGTAGGGCGGTCTCGTGCCCCGGACGCGGCGCAGGCGCGCAGCGGTGCGACGCAGAGCCGGGGCCCATGTTGCGGTCAGCGTTATCGTGTGAGGCATGGGTCCCGGCTCTGCGGAGCAGCGTTACACGCTGCGCCGCGTCCGGGACACGGGAAGAAGCCATACCAACAAAAAAGCCGGCGCTCATCGCGCCGGCTTTTTGATGGGTGAAGGCGAAGCCCCTCAGTTCAGCTTCTGCCTGACTTCGGTGATGCCCTTGGCGAGCAGATCGTCGGCGACCTGGCCCCTGACCGACTGCGACAGGATGGTGGAGGCGGCCTGGACGGCGGCTTCGGCGGCTGCGGCGCGGACATCGGCCACCGCCTGGGCCTCGGCGAGCGCGATCTTGCCCTCCGCGGTCTTGGTGCGGCGAGCGACGAAATCTTCCACCTTGGCCCTGGCCTCGGTGGCGATGCGCTCGGCTTCGCTCTTCGCGTTGGCGATGATGTCGGCGGCCTCGCGTTCGGCCGAGGCGGTGCGCGCCTTGTAGTCGGCGAGTACCTTGGCGGCTTCCTGCTTGAGGCGCGTCGCGTCGTCGAGCTCGGCCTTGATGCGATCGGCGCGATGGTCGAGCGCAGTCATGGCCTTCTTGAAGACACCGAGATAGCCGAACCCGACCATCAGGATCACGAAGGCGATGGCGACCCAGGTTTCAGGATCGAAGAACATATCGATTAACCCTTCAAGGACGCATCAACGGCGGCATTGACCAATGCCGCGTCCGGAACCACGCCGGTGAGCTGCTGCACGATGGTGCCTGCCGCATCGGCCGCGATGCCGCGGACGTTGCTCATGGCGGTCGCACGGGTCGAGGCGATGGTCTTCTCCGCCTCGGCGAGCTTGGCCGCCAATTGCTCTTCCAGCGCCTTGCGCTCGGCGTCCGCCTGCGCATTCGCCTTGTCGCGGGATTCGTTGCCGATGGCCTGCGCGCGCGAGCGTGCCGAAGCAAGCTCGCTATCATAGGCCTTCAGCGCCGCTTCGGACTGGTCCTTCAGCTTCTGCGCTTCGGCGAGGTCGCCCTCGATCTTGTTCTGACGCGCCTCGATCGCACCGCCGACGCGCGGCAGAGCGAGCTTGGACACGATCACGTAAAGCGCGACGAAGAAGATCGCGAGCGACACCAGCTGCGAAGCATAGGTGCTGCTCTCGAACGGCGGAAAACCGCCACCGTGGTGACCACCGTCAGCCTCGGTGTGAGCGCCCGCCGCCGGACCTTTTGCGCCGCCATGACTTTCAGCCATGGAGTACTCCTGTTGCTGTCATGCGCGTCGCTTCGGCTGAAGCGGCGCGAAAATCGTCCTCAGAGCGGAACGAACAGCAGCAGCAGCGCGATCAGCAGCGAGAAAATGCCGAGCGCTTCGGTCACGGCGAAGCCGAAGATCAGATTGCCGAACTGGCCCTGAGCGGCCGAGGGGTTGCGAACGGCTGCGGCGAGGTAGTTGCCGAAGATCACGCCGACGCCGACGCCCGCGCCGCCCATGCCGATGCATGCGATGCCCGCGCCGATAAGTTTTGCTGCTGCCGGATCCATTTTAGACTCCTTGGAAGAAAGATTGGGTTTTGGGTGGAAATTCCCCGGACCGCTCAGTGTCCCGGATGAATGGCGTCGTTGAGGTAGATGCAGGTCAGGATCGCAAACACATAGGCTTGCAGGAATGCGACCAGAATCTCGAGAGCGTAAAGCGCGACCGTGAGCGCCAGCGGCAGCACGCCGCCGACCCAGCCGAGGGCGCCGAGCGAGAAGCCGAGCATGGCGACGAAGCCCGCGAACACCTTCAGCGCGATGTGGCCGGCCAGCATGTTGGCAAACAGACGGACGCTGTGGGAGACCGGCCGCAGGAAGAACGACAGGATCTCGATGAACATCACCAGCGGCAGGATGTAGCCGGGGACGCCGTGGGGCACGAAGATCGAGAAGAATTTCAGGCCGTTTTTGGCAATGCCGTAGATCAGCACCGTGAAGAAGACCAGCAGCGCGAGGGCCGCGGTGACGATCAGATGGCTCGAGATCGTGAAGGTGTAGGGAATGATGCCGACCAGGTTCGAAACGCAGATGAACATGAACAGCGAGAAGATCAGCGGGAAGAACTTCATGCCTTCCGAGCCGGCCGTCGAGCGGATGGTCGAGGCCACGAACTCGTAGGAGATCTCGGCGACCGACTGCAGGCGCCCGGGAACCAGCTGCGTGCCGCTGGCGAGCATCAGGATCGAGATGATCGCGACCGCCACCAGCATGTAGAGCGACGAATTGGTGAAGGCGATCGTGTGGTTGCCGATATGGCCCAGGGTGAAGAGAGGCTCGATGTTGAACTGGTGGATCGGATCGATTTTCATCAGCGCGGCATCTCTTGGTCTGCCGGGCGATGCCGGCGGGTCTCGGTCTGCCGGTCGGGCCCGGCCCGTACCGGCTCAAGCCGGCACGATCATTCCTCTCCTGGAGTGGATCGCTTAAGAACCACCGCGCCTGTTTTGACCCGCGCCTGCCGTTCTCACCACATTCACCACGCCGGCGACGAAGCCCAGCAGCAGGAACACGATGAATCCGAAAGGCGACGTCGACAGCAAGCGGTCGAAACCCCAGCCAATCCCCGCTCCGACAACGACCCCGGCGACCAACTCGGAGGATAACCGGAAACCAAGCGCCATCGCCGAGGCTCTGGCCGCTCTGTCTTCACCGTCACCTGCGGGTTGCTCGGTCTTGACGTGGCGGCCGCGAAATTCGGACAACCGCTGATCAAGATTTCCGAGCCGATCGGAAAGCGCAGCTTCCTCGGGCGATCTATCGCGATCTCCATTCTCGCCGTGTCCCGTGCCCTGTGTCATGCAACGAAGACCCGAAACGCCGCGGCTGAATGGAAATTGCGCCCGCCACCCTCAAAAGCCGCGCGGACCATACTGATGGCCCATAATCAAGTCAAGCCAAGTCACGATTGTGTCCATTCCCGTTATGTATATGATTTCTTTGGAAATATCGGCGCGGCCGGCAGCGCTGCACACAGCGTGACGCCGCACCGCAGCAGGTCTCCGCTGGATCGGCGAACGCAGTCGCCATTTCGCCCGGCTGCCGGGATCAAAGGGGGCCTCGCGATCGTTCATGTCAAAGGCGCGTTTTGGGCGGCGGATCGCCTCGCCGGGGTGTAGCATTTGCGAGACGTGCCACCTTTATGAGCGCCATCTTTGGACGTGCGACCGGCGCGTCGTGGCGGAGAACGCGATGAGACCAGCGAATTCATCCCCAGCATCATGGCTTGCGGCGGCGGCGTTCGCCGCGGCGATGGCCATCAGCGTCGGCTGCCTTGCCGCGCAATCCGCGCCCGACAGCGAAAACGGCCGCTACAGCATGACCCCCATCCCCGAGGGCGTGCTGCGGCTCGACAGCCGCACCGGCACCGTGTCGACCTGCACCCGGAGCGGCGCCGGCTGGGCCTGCTACGCCGTACCCGATGAACGTACCGCGCTCGACGCCGAGATCGGCAGGCTCCAGGCCGAAGTCGAGATGCTGAAGGAACGGCTTGCGGCGGGGCCGACCGTGTCAGGCAAGATCGACGAGGCGCTGCCGAAAACCGATCCGCTCAAGAAGGCGGAGCCGCAAGCACGAGAACCAAGGGCCGCCGAGGGCGAGCGCAGGATCGAGATCCCGCTGCCGAGCGACCAGGACGTCGATCGCGTGATGTCGTTCCTGGAAAAAGCCTGGCGTCGCCTGATCGACATGGCCAACCGCGTGCAGAAGGACGTCTCGGGGAAGATTTAGCGCGTGGTGAGATGCCGTAGGGTGGGCAAAGGCGCGAAGCGCCGTGCCCACCATTTGCGTCTCCGTTGAGTGAGTCGGTGGGCACGCTTCGCTTTGCCCACCCTACGGCAGCTTTCCGAATTGAGAGTGATGATGATGACATCAGCCAAATCCATCTCGCGCTCGGCGCCGTCGTCAGGGCCGGCCACCACCATCGCATCTTCGCTGCTGACCGTGCAGACGCCGGGGTGCGGCTTCAGCGACCTCACCGCCGAGGCGGCGCGGTTCATCGCCGACGTTCATGCGCGGGACGGCGTGCTCACGCTGTTCATCCGTCACACCTCGGCGTCTCTGACAATCCAGGAGAATGCCGACCCGTCGGTGCTGGTCGACCTCACTACGGTGCTGGCGCGGCTCGCGCCCGACGATGAAGATGCGGGCTGGACTCACGACACCGAAGGGCCGGACGACATGCCGGCGCATATCAAAACCATGCTGACGGGGACGTCGCTCCAGGTGCCGGTGCTGAACGGTAGGCTGGCGCTTGGCACCTGGCAGGGGATCTATCTGATCGAGCATCGCGCCCGCCCGCATCGGCGCGAGGTGGTGCTGCAATTTCTCGGCAGCAATCAGTAGCGCGTTTTCGAGCGAAGTGGCTGCCGGTTCGCGTCAAGAAAACGCGTCAAAACAAAGAATCTGGAGTTCAAAACAAAACCGGCCGCGGAGACCGCGGCCGGTTGGTGTTGATCTCGATCTGCGTCGATCAGGTCGACTTGATGTCGACGTCCTTGGTCTCCGGCAGGAAGAACAAGCCGATCACGACGGTAATCGACGCGAAGATGACCGGATACCAGAGGCCCGCATAGATATCGCCCGTCGAGGCCACGATGGCGAAGGCGGTCGCCGGCAGCAGGCCGCCGAACCAGCCGTTGCCGATATGGTAGGGCAGCGACATCGAGGTGTAGCGGATGCGGGTCGGGAACAGTTCGACCAGCATCGCGGCGATCGGGCCGTACACCATGGTGACGAAGATCACCAGGACGAACAGCAGTCCGACAACCGCCGCCACCTGCGGACGGAAGATGTCGAACGGATGCGCCATCTTCACGATGCCCGCATCGCCGGCCTTCGGATATCCGGCTGCCTGCACGGCGGCGAGGACTGCCGGATTGCCGTCCTTGGCGTTGGCGTAGGCAACTTCCTTGCCGTTGACCATCACCTTCACGCCGGAGCCGGCCGGACCTGGCGTGGTCGAGTACTTGACCGACGATTGCGACAGGTAGGCACGCGCGGTGTCGCAAGGCGAGGTGAAGACGCGGGTGCCGACCGGGTTGAACAGGTCGCCGCAACCTGCGGGATCCGCCACGACGTCGACCTTGACCGACTCGATCGCCTTTTCCAGCGCCGGGTTGGCGTTGGTGGTGATCATCTTGAAGATCGGGAAGAAGGTCAGCGCCGCGATCAGACAGCCGCCGAGGATGATCGGCTTGCGGCCGATCCTGTCGGAGAGCATGCCGAACACGATGAAGAAGCCGGTCCCGAGCAGGAGCGACCAGGCGATCAGCAGGTTGGCGGTGTAGCCGTCGACCTTGAGGATCGATTGCAGGAAGAACAGCGCGTAGAACTGGCCGGTGTACCAGACCACGCCCTGGCCCATCACGCCGCCAAGCAGCGCCAGCAGCACGAGCTTGCCGTTCTGCCAGTTGCCGAAGGCTTCCGTCAGCGGGGCCTTCGAGCTCTTCCCCTCGTCCTTCATCTTCTGGAAGATCGGGGATTCGTTGAGGCGGAGCCGGATCCAGACCGAGACGCCGAGCAGCAGCACGGAGACGAGGAACGGAATGCGCCAGCCCCATGCCGCGAAGTCGGGTTCGCCGAGCGCGGAGCGCGTGAACAGGATCACCAGCAGCGACAGGAACAGGCCGAGCGTCGCCGTGGTCTGGATGAAGGAGGTGTAGTAGCCGCGCTTGCCGTTCGGAGCATGCTCCGCGACGTAGGTCGCCGCACCGCCATACTCACCGCCGAGCGCCAGGCCCTGGGCGAGACGCAGCGCGATCAGGATGATCGGGGCCGCGATGCCGATGGTCGCCGCATTGGGCAGCAGGCCGACGATGAAGGTCGACAGACCCATGATCAGGATGGTGACGAGGAAGGTGTATTTGCGGCCGACGATGTCGCCGACACGGCCGAACACGATTGCGCCGAACGGGCGCACCAGGAAGCCCGCCGCGAAGGCCAGCAGCGCGAAGATGTCGCGGGTTGCCGGCGGATAGGCCGAGAAGAACTGCGCACCGATGATGCTAGCCAGCGAACCGTAGAGATAGAAATCGTACCACTCGAAGACGGTACCGAGCGAGGAGGCGAGAATGACGAACCGTTCGTCCTTCGTCATCCCTCCCGCGCCTGCTTGAGACACAGCCAATGTCGACATGTTGAGTCGCTCCCCGAAAAATCGTTTCCTCGCGCCCTGGATGTCCGGTCATGCCGGATCAACCCAAGCCTTGCCCCCAAGGTAACATTGGCGTGAAACCCGCCCCAATACGACTTTCGGCCTTTCGCACTGACGCTCGCCTGACGCCGCGGCCGTTCCATCCGGCAACATAGTGCCGGCTTGTGGATTAACCCCGTTGCCGCAAAGGGATAATGTCCACTTGCATGCCACGGCTGGTCGGGAAACAATTGACCAAGGCCCTGCGCCGGCCTACTGGCCCGGTGCGATTGCCAGCAAGAGAACGATGAACGCTCCCTCGACCCATCTCGTCATTGCCGATGACCATCCATTGTTCCGCGCCGCGCTGCGGCAGGCAGTGGCGGGCGTCCTGAGCTCGGCCAGGATCGACGAGGCTGGATCGTTCGAGGATCTGACCAAACTTTTGGAACAGACCTCCGACGTCGACCTGATCCTGCTCGACCTCTCGATGCCCGGGATCTCCGGCTTTTCCGGCCTGATCTATCTGCGCGCACAATATCCGGCCATTCCGGTGGTGATCGTCTCGGCGTCCGACGACAGCGCCACCATCCGCCGCTCGCTCGATTTCGGCGCCTCCGGTTTCATTCCGAAGCGATTCGGCGTCGAGACCTTGCGCGACGCCATCCTCAAGGTGATGGAGGGCGACGTCTGGGTTCCCGCCGACACCGATCTGTCGGCGGTCGCCGATCCCGACATGACGCGCCTGCGCGACCGGCTGGTGACGCTAACGCCGCAGCAGGTCCGGGTTCTGATGATGCTGTCGGAGGGGTTGCTCAACAAGCAGATCGCTTATGAGCTCGGCGTCTCCGAGGCCACCATCAAGGCGCATGTCTCGGCGATCCTGCAAAAGCTCGGCGTCGAAAGCCGGACCCAAGCCGTGATCGCTGCCGCGAAAATTGCCGGCGGCCAGTGGAAGCAGGGTACCCCGACGGGGTGAGCCTGGAAGAGGGCCTCTCGCAGCCTGTAGCCCGGATGAGCGAAGCGACATCCGGGACCGCTAGTGCGGCTAGCTAGCGAAAACCCCGGATTACGCTTGCGCTCCATCCGGGCTACCGGATCTTGCTGTGTCGCTCCCCCTGTCAATCCGCCGCCGCAAAAATATTCCACTTTACCGAAATTCGGTTTTGGCGTATGTGTCGCTCATCCCGGCTCATCCTTGAGGGGCGATCTTGTGGTCGTCACGTTCGCGAGCCGGGCTTGCGGTGGACGCGGCAGCGTTCGGGTGCGAGTGGCCAAGGGCAGGGCGGATTGCTCTCCGTGAGCCCAAGGCTTCGTTCCGACGAGCGGCGCTGCTAGGCTTCGTCTCGTCTGTAAGTTTCCGGCTCCGTCGACAGGGCTGGAAAAACTGCGGCGAAATGGCGGGCCGTGCGTACGGCAAAACCGTGTGGTCCTGGCCGTCGTTGCTACGGTCAAGCCCTGGCGAATGCGGCATCCGCGTCAACCGGCGCGGTGCCGGTGAATTTCGCGAAGGCGAGGGAGGCCAAAAGGAACTCGGCTCCCGGGAGAGCACGGCATAAGCCGTCCAACCATCGCGCAGGGAAGGCCGAGTGATTGGCACCACCTGTATGCTGCTGTGCGGTTTCCTTGCGCACCATTTTCGCGCAGCGGACCGCGGGTGCGAGGTCAGCACCCGGCCTTTCCTGCGCCCCCTTGGCTTAGAGGGTGGAGTGACGAAGCAAAGCTCGGGCGAAACACGTCGCGAGGACGCGAAGGTGTGTCTGCAAGTTGAATCTGCATTGGAGGATGACGATGCTGCCCCTTGCTCCGTCATTGCGAGCGCAGCAATCCAGTGTCTTTCCGCAGAGGGATTCTGGACTGCTTCGCTGCGCTCGCAATGACGATGTGGAGAGAACGTGCGACATACTCCGCTCTCGTGCCCCGGACGCAGCGCAGCGTCCCTTCGACGATGCGCTGCAGAGCCGGGGCCCATCTCGCCGCACTGTATCATGTCACTGCTGGGTCCCGGTTCTGCGCAGCAACGCAAGAGCGTTGCAGCGCGCCCAGGACACGAGCTGCACCGAGTCCGCGTCACAATGTTTGCAACAACTTGTCGGCGGCCCGGATATCGGCTGTCTCTGAGCCCTGGGCGAAGCCTTCATACGCCAATTGAAGCCATCGCTTCGCTTCCTCGCGCCGGCCGCGTTCGGCAAGGAGCCCCGCGAGATCGATCGCGGCCCGCAGCTCCCAGGCTTTGGCGCCTTTGCGACGACTCAATTCGAGTGATTGGACGAAGTGGGCTTCTGCCTGATCAGCGTCGGGCTGGGGCCTCGCCAAGAGAACCCTTCCCTTCATGCGCAGCAGCTCGGGCATGTACAGATGATCGCCGCTTTGCTCGACGAGGCGGATCGCATCGTCGATCAGGCCCGCACTCCGCTCGATCTGCCCAAGCGCCATCAAGCCCTGAACAAGCGCGATGTTGAACGTCGTGGTGAGCAGCTCGTAGCCGGCATCGTGGAGCTCACGCAGACACGTCCCGATCGTCTCGACGCCTTCGGCGGCATGGCCGCGCCGGATCGCCAGTTCGCCTTTGACGCCGCGGCCGACCGCAAGATAGGGGCCCATGGAGCGCGATTCGGCATGGGCGATGAAGCGGTCGATGTTCTCTTCCGCGGCATCGAGGTCTCCGCTCCAGAGATCGATCGAGACCGCCCAGATCAACGCAATGCAGAGCGTGATCGGATGGTCCATCTGCGCGGCCTCGACGACCGTCTGTCGGGCCAGTTGCAGCGCATCCGCGGGGCGGCCCTGCAACCAGAACTCGCGCGCGAGCGAGATGCCGGCCCGGTTGCGGTGATCGAAGCCATAGACGGTGCTGATCCGTTCCGTGCCCGGCCCATGCCAGGCGGCCTCCAGCATCGTCAGCGCGTCGCGGTGCTCGCCGGCAAGATGCAAGGAGACACCGAGGAGCGAATGGGCGAGGGCGAGGGAGGCGGCATCGCCGAGTGTCCCGGCGACCGTAAGGCTTTGCTGCGCATAGCCGAGCGCGGCGTCGAACTGTCCCATCCGCTCGTGGAAGATATGCATGCGCCCGAGCAGCTGGAGCTGGTTCGGCGCGTCGCCGCGCGCCTCGGCGATCGCAAGGCTTCGGCTCAAGGCGGCACGCGCCGCTTCGCTGCCGCCGCGCGTGAACATCAAGGTCAGTCCGAGCGCGGCCTGGATGTGCATTTCCTCGGCGCCGCCGCGCGAGAAGGGATCTATCGCAAGCAGCGCCCGTTCAGACCAGCGCCGGCACTCGACCAGCAACGACATCGCGAGAAAAATTGGCGCTGCAGCTGCGGCCAGTGCAATGCCGATGCTGGCATCGCCGTCCGTGCCAAAACACCAGTCCAGCGCCGCGCGCACGTTGTGAAGCGCGGAAAAGTGGATCGCGCGCTCGTCGGCGCTCGGCACCGTGGCCCACGTCGTGCCGGCCTGCTCCAGCCATTGCCGGTAATAGGTCGCGTGCCGGGCGGCGAGCGCCGCGTCATCAGGCTCGATCTCGAGCAGATAGGCGCGCGTCGTGTCGAGCAGACGGTAACGCATCATGGCGCCGACCGGCCGCGCCGCGACCATCGACTTGGCCACCAGGCCGTCGATGGCGTCGAACAGGCGGGAGCGGTCGACACGTTCGTCCGGCACGATCTCGAGTGCGGCGTCGATGGTGAAGTGACCGGCGAAAACCGCGAGCCTGCGCAGCACGAGGCGTTCGATGTCGGACAAGAGCCCGTAGCTCCATGCCAGCGTCGCCTGCAACGTCTTCTGTCGCGGCGGCGCCGTGCGCTGGCCCTGCCAGAGCAGATTGAGGCGCTCGTCGAGCAGTGCTGCGGTCTGCTCCAGGCCGTAGGCTTCGACGCGGCCGGCGGCGAGTTCGATCGCCAGCGCCATGCCGTCGAGCTTGCGGCAGATCCCGGCGACGATCGCGGCATTGACGTCGTCGAGCGCGATCTGCGCGCCGCCGGCCGTGGCACGTTCGAGGAAGAGTTGAAGCGCGGGATAAGTCTGCGCCGCGGCCGCCGTCAGCCCAGGATTGTCGGGCGGAACGGCGAGCGGCGCCAAGCGATAGACCTGCTCGCCCTCGACCCGCAGGGCTTCGCGGCTCGTCGCCAGGATATGGACATGCGGTGCGGCGTGGAAGATGTCGGCGGCCAGCGGCGCCGCCGTGGCGATGACGTGCTCGCAATTGTCGAGGATCAGCAGCATCCGCTTGTCCCTGAGATGCGCGAGCAGCGCAGGCAGAGGATCCTCGGTTTGCGCCGGCAAGCCCAGCATCAGCAGGATCGAGGTGATTACGAGATCGGGATCGCTCAGCGCGGCAAGATCGACGAAATGTGCGGCGTCGGAAAATGTCGCGAGCAGATCGTGAGCAATCGCAACCGCAACGGCGGTCTTGCCGACACCGCCCGGGCCGGCGATCGTGACGAAGCGCGAGCCGACGAGCCTGTCGGAGACGGCGGCGACCGCATCGTCGCGCCCGACCATCCGTTGCAGCCGGTTCGGCAGTTTGACGGGCGGCAATTCCGTTTGCGCGGCGGTGCGCCGCTCTGCCGGGATATTCACCTGCGAGATTGGCGCCACGAAGCAATAGCCGCGGCCGGAGAGTGTGGTGATGTAGCGGGCACCGTCCTTGCCGTCGCCAAGGGCCTTACGAAGCGCCGCGACGTGAAAGCGGAGATTGGCGTCCTCGACCGTCATGCCGGGCCACACCAGCGCCATCAGATCATACTTGCTGACGACCTGGTTCGGCCGCGACATCAGTGCGAGCAGCGTGTCGAAGGCCTTTGCGCCGAGCGGCAGCGCGACGCCGTCGCGCGTCACAAGTCTTTCATTTGGCGTCACGGTGAATGGCCCAAACGAGAGGGTTCCCGTTGCGGTGCCGGCCGGCTCGGTCATGGCGGAATCCTGATCCCTTCGAGCGGATCGGATAGCCAGATGATCGCAATCCGGCAAGGCCGTCCGCCGCCGCGATCAGACCGCGAATGCAGGCCCTTTGAGGAGCGCGAACCGGGACCTCACAACTTCTCACAAGTCCCAACGGGTGTGTCGCGGCAGCCGCTGCTAGTCAGTTGTGCGACGGCAAGGAGACCTTCATGACCCAGGCGGCAAAGTTGCTTTACACGTCCCGGACCCACACCAGCGGCGGGCGACAGGACGGGATATCGCGCAGTTCCGACGGCCGCCTGGATGTCAAGCTGTCGCCGCCGGGCGGCACCGGCATCGGTACCAATCCCGAGCAATTGTTCGCGGCCGGCTGGTCGGCCTGCTTCGAGGGCGCGATGGAGATCGCGGCCCGCAAGCGGAAGATCGAGCTCCCCAGGAAATGCGCGATCGATGCGGAGATCGACCTGGTGCTCGACGAGGGCGCTTATTCCCTCAGGGCACGCCTCGATGTCAGCCTGCCCGGCCTCGATCGCGAGATCGCGCGCGGGATCGTCGATGAGGCGCTTCAGACCTGTCCCTATTCCAAGGCCGTCCGCGGCAACATCGACGTCACGGTCGCGCTGATCTGACGGCACCACCTCCAACCATCAACAAGGTAGCACCATCATGAAACAGATCATCGATCAGCACCGCCGCCAGTTTTTCGGCATCGCCGCCGGAACCGTCGCCACCGGCCTCGGCGTGATCGGCCTCGCCCACGCCGAATCGCAAGCGCCGCGCTCTTCCGCGACGAACGCGTCGTTCGGCGCGATCAAGCAGATCGATGCCGGCGTCCTCAACGTCGGCTACGCGGAGGCCGGTCCTGCGAACGGCCCCGTCGCGATCCTGCTGCACGGCTGGCCCTACGACATTCACGCGTTTGTCGACGTCGTGCCGATCCTGGCAAGGGCAGGCTATCGTGTCATCATCCCCTATCTCCGTGGTTACGGCTCGACCTACTTCCTCTCCGCCGAGACGCCGCGCAACGGCGAGCCGGCGGCAATGGCCGCCGACATCATCGCGCTGATGGACAAGCTCGACATCAAGAAAGCGGTGGTCGCCGGTTTCGATTGGGGCGCGCGCACCGCCGACATTATCGCCGCGCTGTGGCCGGAGCGCTGCCGCGCGCTGGTGTCGGTCAGCGGCTATCTGATCTCCAGCCAGGCCGCGGGCAATGCGCCGCTGCCGCCGTCGGCCGAGCTGCTGTGGTGGTACCAGTTCTATTTCTCGACCGAGCGCGGCCGCGCAGGATACGCGAAGTACACGCATGATTTCGCAAAACTGATCTGGAAGCTGGCTTCGCCGCGGTGGAAGTTCGACGACGCCACCTTCGACCGCAGCGCGGCGGCGCTGGACAACCAGGATCACGTCGCGATCACGATCCACAATTACCGTTGGCGGCTCGGGCTCGCTCAGGGTGAAGCGAAATACGAGGAGCTCGAAAAGAAGCTCGCGGCAGCTCCCGTCATCGACGTGCCGACGATCACGATGGAAGGCGACGCCAATGGCGCGCCGCATCCCGACCCAAGCGCCTATGCCAAGAAATTCTCGGGCCGGTACGACTACCGCCTGATCACCGGCGGTATCGGCCACAATCTGCCGCAGGAAGCCCCAGAAGCGTTTGCCAAGGCCGTCATCGACGCCGACGGCGGTGCTTGATGATTTTGGCCACTTCGGTCCGGCAAGGCCGGCCCGAGGCCTGACATGCGATCGCAGTTCAATGAAGCGTCAGCGAAAATGAAATCCGGAAAGTCAAGAATTCCATCCTCTACGGCGATGATCGTGTTGGCCGTGCTCCTCCTCGTCGTTGTCCTGACCTGCGTGCCGTATCTGGTCACGATCGCGTTCGCGCACGGGCAGGCCGATGCCTCGCCGATCTTCGGCGTCACTGTCCCGGAAGGCTACAAGCAGTGGGAGCTGATCGCGCCGGCCGAGGAGGCGGCTCCCCTGGACGAGCTGCGTGCCGTCGTCGGCAACAGGACCGCGATCGATGCTTATCAAGACAACAAGCTTCCGTTCCCGGACGGCACAATTCTGGTCAAGCGGGCCTGGAAGCGGAAGCAATCGCCCGAATTTGCGTCCGCGACGATTCCCGGTGAGGCCACCACCGTCCAGGTGATGGTGAAGGATTCCAGAAAATATGCCTCGACCGGCGGCTGGGGATTTGGTCGCTTCGTCAACGGCAAGCCGGTCGACGAGGCCCAGCATCGCACCTGCTTCGCCTGCCACGAAGCTCGTGTGAAGAGCCGCGACTACGTGTTTACGAGGCTTGCACCTTGAGTGCGGAAGTTCACTCCGCCGCCACCATCTGCTGCGTGCGCCACTGGCCGAGCAGGGCGCGCAGCGAAGCCGGCTTGACCGGCTTGTTGAGCACCGCGACCTTTTCGTCGCGCGCAGCCATTTGCACGGCGGGGCTGCGGTCGGCGGTGATCAGGATCGCGGGGATGCCGTCACCGAAGCGGCGGCGGATGTCGCGGATCGCCGCGATGCCGTTGCCGCGGTCGAGGTGGTAATCGACCAGCAGGCCGGTCACGCGGCGGCCGGCAGTTTCGATCGCGGCGATCGCGCCCTCGGGATCGGCGACCGCGATCACTTCGGCGTCCCAGGCCTTCAGCAGCGTGCGCATGCCGTCGAGGATCGCGGCGTCGTTCTCGATGCAGACGATCAGGGTCCCCGAGATCGAGGTGCGTGCGAGCGGCGTCGCACTGGTCACGGCCGCGGTGTGGGTGATCGCCTTTGCCGTCGGCACCGTCACGGAAAATACCGAGCCGCCGCCGACATTGGAATCGATGGCGATGTCGTGCTTGAGCACGCGTGCCAACCGCTCGACGATCGACAGGCCCAGGCCGAGGCCGCGGGCAATTCGGGCGCCCTGCTCGAGGCGGTGGAATTCCTTGAAGATCTCGCCGCGCTTGACCGCCGGGATGCCGACGCCGGTGTCGTAGACGCAGATCTTCAGCGTGGCGCCGCGGCGGCGGCAGCCGACCAGCACGCGCCCGCGCGGGGTATATTTGATGGCGTTGGAGATCAGGTTCTGCAGCAGCCGCCGCAGCAGGAGACGATCCGACTCCACCGGCAGCGAGCACGGCACGAAGACGAGCGCCAGATTCTTGGCGCGCGCGATCGGCGCGAACTCGATCTCCAGCGAGCGCATCAGGTCGGCCATCTTGAAGCTCGAGATCGAGGTCGTCATCGCGCCGGCGTCGAGCCTGGAGATGTCGAGCAGCGCGCCGAGGATCTCCTCGATCGCCTGGAGCGATTCGTCAATGTTCTCGACCAGCCGCGTCTCCTCGCCGCTGTGCTGACGCTCGACCAGGCTCGTGACATAGAGCCGCGCCGCGTTCAGCGGCTGGAGAATGTCGTGGCTGGCGGCGGCGAGAAAGCGCGTCTTGGAGATGCTGGCGTCTTCGGCCGCGCTCTTGGCCAGCGCCAGCTCGGAATTCAGCCGGGTCAGCTCCTCGGTGCGGTCGCGCACCCGCTTCTCCAGCGTCGCATTGGCCCGCTCCAGCGCTTCGGCCGCCTCGAACGTGGGCGTGACGTCGGTGAAGGTAATGACGAAGCCGCCGCCGGGCATGCGGTTGGTCAAGATCTCGATCACCATGTGGCGGTCGGGCAGGCGCTCGAGATAAGGCTCGCCGTCGGTGGTGTAAGCCAGCAGCCGGCGCTCCAGCATGGCCTCGCGCTCGATCGGATCGGTCGGCTCGCTCACGCCCATGAATTCCAGGATTTCACGCAAGGGCGTGCCGAACTGGATGAAATGCGGGGGAACATTGAGGAGATCGCCGAACTGCCGGTTGGAGCAGATCAGTTGCAGATCGGCATCGAACACCGCGATGCCCTGGCGCACATGGTTGAGCGCGGTCTGGAGGATCTCGCGGTTGAAATGCAGCGCCGCATGGGAATCGTCGAGCAACTTGAGCGCAGCCTTCGCCGACACCGTCCGTTTGCGCAACAGCAGCGACATCACCAGACGCGAGGAGGCTGCGCCGATCGAGGAGGCGATCAGGTGCTCGGCGTGCTGCAGCAGCTCGAAATCGGCGGGCGCCCCGGACTCGAGCCGCACATTGCGCCGCGCGGAGAATGCCTCGAACGAATGCCGCGCGCGGTCAGGCCCGAGATATTGCGCCACCGTGGTCTGGATGTCCTGCACCGTGACGGTGGTGCGCCAGCGCCGGAAATTCGGGGAAATCGGCGCGAGCGTGTTGGGGACGAACAGATCGGCCTGGACCAGCTCGATCGAAGACGGCCGGCGCGCCAGCGACAGCAGCACATAGGTGAGGATGTTGAGCGACAGCGACCAGACGACGCCGTGCATCAGCGGCGGCAAATCGGCGCCGAACAGCGCCTGCGGCCGCAGCGCCTCGATCCCGAACGGGCCGTGCTGGAGCAGCAGGATGCCCGCCGTCGAAGTATCCATGAAGCTCGGGATGAACAGCGTGTAGAGCCACACCGCGAAGCCGACCAGCATGCCGCCGATCGCGCCGCGCGCGGTCGCGCGCCGCCACAGCAGCCCGCCGAAGAAGCTTGGTGCAAGCTGGGCGATGGCGGCAAAAGACAGCAGGCCGATCGCCGCGAGCTGAGTGTTGCCGAGCGCGCGGTAGTAGAAATAGGCCATCACCATGATGGCGAAGATCGCGAGCCGGCGCGAACGCAACAGGAAGTCGCTGAAATCGGCGCCGCCGGTGCGCCCCTCGGGTCGTCGTTGCAGCACCAGGGGCACCACGAGGTCGTTCGAAACCATGATGGAGAGCGCGACGCATTCGACGATCACCATCGCGGTCGCCGCCGACAGCCCGCCGACGAAGACGGCGACGCTGAGCAGATCCGCACCGCCCTCCATCGGCAGTGCCAGCACGTACATATCAGGATCGGCGGCGCCGAACGGGAAGCTGACGAGGCCGGCGAACGCGATCGGGATCACGAACAGATTGATGGCGATAAGATAGAGCGGAAACAGCCAACGCGCGCGGCCGACCTCGGCATCCGAGGAATTCTCGACGACGCTGACGTGGAACTGGCGCGGCAGTAGCATGATCGCGCAGAGCGACAGCAGCGTCATGGTCAGGAAGTTGCCGATCGACGGCGAATAGTTGATGACGCGCACCGCCTCCGGTGTCTTCATCGCGCGCTCGATCAGTTCGTGCGGCGAGAACATCCAGAACGTGACGAAGATGCCCGCGGCGAGGAAGGCGACCAGCTTGATGATGGATTCGGTCGCGACCGCCAGCATCAGGCCGTGCTGGTGCTCGGTGGCGTCCGTCTGCCGCGTGCCGAACAGCACCGCGAAGGCCGCCATCGCCAACGTCACCATCAGCGCCACGTCGCCGACGATCGGGATGTGGGAGAAGGCCTGGTCTTCGCTCAGGATGGTTTCGAGCGAGGAGGCGACCGCCTTGAGCTGCAGCGCGATGTAGGGCACCGAGCCGATGATCGCGATCAGCGCGACGGTTGCCGCCACCGCCTGGCTCTTGCCGTAACGCGCGCCGATGAAGTCGGCGATCGAGGTGATGTTGTGGGCCTTGGCGAGCTGGATCACGCGGCGGAGGACGCCGGCGCCGAGCCCGATCATCAGGATCGGGCCGACATAGATCGCGAGGAAGTCGGTGGAGGTGCGGGTGGCGAAGCCGACCGAGCCGAAGAAGGTCCAGGAGGTGCAGTAGATCGCCAGCGACAGCGGATAGATCAGCCCCGAGGCGCGGCCCCGCCCGGCCCGCGAGCGGCGGTCGCCATGGCTCGCCACCAGGAACAGAAAGCCGATATAGCCGAAGGCGGCGGCGATCACGCCCCAATCGTGCAGCATGGCGAGCGTGCTTCTCCCGGGGGCGCGCTGGCCGCGCCCGATCTCATTTTCCCTGTAAATCTAGCGCGTTGGGCGGGTGGAGGCGACAGCGAAATGCCGCGCGGGCGCGGGAACCGGGGTTGTCGTTAAGCGGTGCGCTGCCCCAAAGCTGCGCTGCCTCGGGCTCACCGAGAGAGTCCCCGCGCGGTACCCCCCTCCCTGACCCTCCCCCACAAGGGGGGAGGGAACGGAGAGAGCGTCCGCGTCGCAAGAATTCGAGACCGACCGTTACGCTGTGCGGCTACCCGATGTAAGGAGCCGCAACTCTCTCGCTCCCTCCCCCCTTGTGGGGGAGGGTGGGGAGGGGGGTAGCTCCGGGGACGGTGAAACTTAGATCGAAGAGAAGGCGAAGAAGCCTACTCCGCCGCCAGCGACTTCTCGCGCAGCGGCAGATCCAGGCGGTCCCACACCTGCAGCAGGGCTTCGGCGAGCTGATCGATCAGGCCATCGTCGTGATAGGGCGAGGGCGTGATGCGCAGGCGCTCGGAGCCCTTGGCGACCGTCGGATAGTTGATCGGCTGGATGTAGATGCCGTGCTGTTCGAGCAGGAGGTCGGAAGCCTGCTTGCACTTCTCGGCATCGCCGATGAACAGCGGGACGATGTGGGTGTCGCTCGACATCACCGGCAGGCCGGCGGCGTTGAGGATCGCCTTGACCCGGGCGGCGCGGTCCTGGTGACGCTCGCGCTCCCAGCTTGAGGTCTTCAGGTGCTTGATCGCGGCGGTCGCGGCCGAGCAGATCGCCGGCGGCAGCGCGGTGGTGAAGATGAAGCCCGGCGCATAGGAACGCACGGCGTCGATGATCTGGCCGTTGGCGGCGATGTAGCCGCCGAGGCAGCCGAACGCCTTGGCGAGCGTGCCTTCGAGAATGTCGATGCGATGCATCACGCCGTCGCGCTCGGCGATGCCGCCGCCGCGCGAACCGTACATGCCGACGGCGTGGACCTCATCGACATAGGTCATCGCGCCGTACTTCTCGGCGAGGTCGCAGATCTTGGCGAGCGGGGCGATGTCGCCGTCCATCGAGTAAAGGCTCTCGCAGGCGATCAGCTTGGGCCGGCTCGGGCCTGCAGCCTGCAACAGCGCTTCGAGATCGGCGAGGTCGTTGTGGCGGAACACGACCCGCTCGCAGCCGGACTGGCGGATGCCTTCGATCATCGAATTGTGGTTGAGCTCGTCGGACAGGATCAGGCAGTTCGGAATGAGCTTTGCGATGGTCGCGATGCCGGTCTGGTTCGAGACGTAGCCGGACGTGAAGAGCAGCGAGGCTTCCTTGCCGTGGAGATCGGCGAGCTCGGCCTCGAGCTGCACCAGCGGATGATGCGTGCCGGCGATGTTGCGGGTGCCGCCGGCGCCGGTGCCGACGCGAGTTGCGGTCTCGACCATCGCGCCCACCACTTTCGGGTGCTGGCCCATGCCGAGATAATCGTTGGAGCACCAGATCACGACGTCGCGCTTGCCCTTGGGCGAGTGCCAGAGCGCATGCGGGAACCGGCCGGCGATGCGCTCGAGATCGGCGAACACGCGGTAGCGCCGCTCGGTGTGGAGACGATCAAGGGCGGAATTGAAGAACTGGGCGTAATCCATCGTCAAACCTGCAGCGGAACCGACCAAAGACCCGCATATCCTTAGAGCTTTTCCAGCTCCAATGTCTATGCGCTATCCCACATTTGGACCTGCGGGGCATTTGGGCAAAATGCCCTATCGTGCGATTTGAAACTTGATCCGGATCAAGTTCGCGCGAGATGCAATGTTGCTCTGCACCATTGTGCCCAGGCTAATTGCGCGCCCCGATCGCCTGATGGGCGTGCGCGGCGGACTTGCGCACATGTCCGTCGTCATCGTTCAGCAGCAGGGTCAGCGCGGGTAGGACGTCCGGATCGCCGAAAGTCTCGGCGATCTCGCAGGCCCACAATCGATGCCGCGGAAGCTCATCCCTGGAAAAAGCATCGAACAGCAGCCGCCAATTGCCCGCGGCGGCGCCTCGCCGTAAGGTCCGCGCGGCTTCCTTCCGAACTCCGATTTCCGGATCGCGCCTGTAGAGATCAAAGGTCGAATGGAAATCCGCCTCATGCCAGATTTCCGCAAGGGCGCGAAGCGCGCACTCCCGCGTCGATGCTTCGGGCGCCCTCAGAAGGGGCAGCACGAGATCATGAGCTTCGGCAAGCTTCCATTGCTCGACGATGCCGCAGGCGGTGCGCCTGACGTAATCTGACGTGTCGGAAAACGCAGCGGCAATAATTGTGCGGAGTTCATGCCCCCGCTTGTGTTGTCCGATGACTTCGATTGCGGTTCGCCGCACAAAGGCATCGCTCGCCGTTGACAGTGTCCGAAGCTCGCCCAGGGCTTCGTCGTCGTCCCGTGCTAGCAGATTGCGGATGGCCTCATGGGTCATCGGCGGCCCTGCAACTCAGGTCGTCCTGAACTGAAGCACGCCGTCCTTCGTCTCGGCCGTCAGCCGGCCTTCCACGATCATGTAGTTGACGTGGGCGACCAGTTCGCCGGCGGCGAAACCCATCTGGTGTTCGTCCAGCACGTGCTTGTTGAACACCACGGGCACCAATGCGCGCGAGGTCTGCGGCACCTCGCGGCAGGCTTCCGCGATCAGGCGGCAGCGCTCCTCGTGGTGATCGGCGAGCTGCTTGATGCGGGTCTTCAGCCCGTAGAACGGCACGCCGTGGCCGGGCAGCACCAGCACGTCATAGGGGAGAGTCGTGGTGAGGCTGGCGAGCGAGGCCAGATATTCGCCGAGCGAGTTCTGGTCGGGTTCGACCGCCCACACGCTGACGTTCGGCGAGATCTTGCTCAGGACCTGGTCGGCCGAGAGGAACAGCTTGTCGTCGGCGCAATACAGCATCACTTGGTCGAGCGCGTGACCGCCGCCGGTGATCACCTTGAAGCGGCGCGTGCCGATCACGACGTCCTCGCCATGCGAGATGCGGCGGTAGGACGGCGGCAACACCGAGACGCGCTTGAGATAATCCTGGCCGCGGCCGAGCAGCTTTTCGGTGAGCGACTCGTCCATGCCGTGGCGGCGGAAGAACAGCCGTTGCGCCTCCTGCCGCTCCTCGGTGCCGCGGTTCTGGTGATAGACCGATTGCAGATATTCGACCTGCGACATCACCAGCGGGCAGTTGAACCGCTCGACGATCCACCCGGCCAGACCGACATGATCGGGATGGGAATGGGTCACGATCAGGCGCGTGATGTTGACGCCCTTCAGCGGTCCGTCGAACAGCTTCGTCCAGGCTTCGATCGTCTCCTCGTTGCCGAAGCCGGCATCGATCATGGCATAGCCGTCGCCGTCGGCGAGCAGGTAGATGTTCACATGGTTGAGGCGGAACGGCAGCTTCAGCCGCGCCCACAACACGCCGGGCTTCACCTCGACGACCTGTTCGGGGCCGGGATGCTGTTCCCAAGGATAGCGCAGGGCGTCGGCGGAGGACTGCACGGTGTCGGTCTTTGCGTTCATGCTACCGGCTTAAACCCGCCGCCCCCGCCGCGCCAGCCGAAAAAGGGCGCTGGCGGGGCCCGCATAGCGGTCATTCCGGGTTACGGAACGGCGCCTACGCCGCCCGCATGTTGTTGAGAAACGCGTCGATCTCTCCGCGCAGCATGTCGGCCTCGCGGCGGAGCGCGTCGGAGGCGCCGAGCACTTCGTTCGCCGCTGCACCGGCTTCCGCCGAAGCCGTGGAGACGCCGACGATGTTGCTGGAGACCTCGCTGGTGCCGCCGGCCGCATGCTGGATGTTGCGGGCGATCTCGCGTGTCGCCGCGCCCTGTTCCTCGACCGCGGCGGCGATCGTCGTGGTGACGTCGTTGATCTCGCCGATGATCCGGCCGATGCCCTGGATGGCGCCGACCGCCGAAGTCGTCACTGACTGCATGCTGGCGATCTGGCTGCGGATCTCCTCCGTCGCTTTCGCAGTCTGGCTCGCGAGGCTCTTCACCTCGGAGGCGACCACCGCGAAGCCGCGGCCGGCTTCGCCCGCGCGCGCCGCCTCGATGGTGGCGTTGAGCGCCAGCAGATTGGTCTGCGAGGCGATGGTCTGGATCAGGTCGACCACGACGCTGATGCGGCTCGCGCTATCGGCGAGGCTCTGCACAGTGGCGTCGGTCGCGCCGGCTTCGTCGACCGCCTTCCTGGCAATCGCGGCCGAGGTCACGACCTGCTTGCTGATCTCCTCGATCGAGGACGAGAGCTGCTCGGTGCCTGACGATACGGTCTGCACGTTGACCGAGGTCTCTTCGGCTGCGGAGGCAACCGCGTTCACCAGCGCGTTGGACTGGTCTGCCGTGTTCGACATGCTCTGAGCGGTCGATTGCATCGAATTGGCCGACTGCGCGAGATTGTCGAGTGCGGAGCGGACCGCGCCCTCGAAGTCTGCAATCTTCGCCTCCATCTGCGCCGCACGCTCGGCCTTGGCGACGCGGTCCCTGTCCTGCTCGCTCGCAAGCGCCCGGGCTTCGATCATGCTGTCGCGGAACACTGTCAGCGTTTCCTTCATCGCGCCGATCTCGTCGTTCTGCCGGGAGCGGACGATCTCGGTGTCGAGGTCGCCGGCCGAGAGCAACTGCATGGCGCGTTGAAGCTCGCGAATGCGGCGCAGGATGTTGCGCCCGACATAGAGCCAGACGAACAGCGCCGAGCCGACCAGCGTTAGAGCGCCGAGTGCCAGCATCGCGGTGGTCGCGAGCGAGATCTCCTGCCGCGCCTGGAAGGTCGATGCGTTGGTCTCCTTCTGCACGCCCTCGACGAGTTGCTGCACGCTGATGCCGAGGCCGACATTGAGCTTGCGGGTCTCGTCCAGGATGGTCTGGCCGTAGTCGATGGCGTCGAGCTCCTTCTGGCGGATCTTGAACACGCCGGCTTTGCCCTCGCCGAAGGCGAACAGCTTTTGCACGGTGTCGCGCACCGCTTGCGTCGAGGCCATGTTCGGCAGGTCCTCGAGATTCGACTTGACGCGGTCGCGTGTCGCCTTGAACTCCTTCTCGATCGCCTCCAGCGTGTCGCTGTTGTTGGCCGACAGCGCCGCCATCATGTCGGCGGCCATCAGATTGCCGTTGGCGGAGATGGTCGCAACCTGGGAGACGGTGCGGGCGGCTTCGGTAGCATCGTCGGCGGACACTTCCGCCGCGCCGAGGATCGCGTTCAGGCGCGTTTGCGCATCCAGCATGGCAGGACCGGCCGCACCGACGAAGGTGAGCTGCGCCTTGCGGAGTGCTTCATATTGCTTGTCATGCAGCGCGCCGGTATCGAGCCGCTCGCGCGCGGCCGACACCAGGCTCTGGGTCGCCTCGTCGATGCTCTTGGCGGTGTCGCGCAACGCGGTTGCGATCTGCTTGTCGGCGCCGAGCTCGATGATCTCGCCGAGCTTGGCCATGGCGAGCTGCTGGATCTCCTGCACCTTTTTGGTGCGTTCGTTCAGCGCCTCGTCGGACGGCGACGCCAGGAGGCCCGGCCCTTGTGCCGCGAGCGTTGCGCTTTGCGATGCGAGTTGAAGGCTGGCGGACAGGCGCGGGATGTCGCGGCCGCTCAGGTCTATCATGGTGCTGCCGAGATGGTTGAAGACGAAGCCGGCGCCGGCTGCAATCACGAGGCCCATGCCCGCGATCACCGCGAAGGCCGTGAACAGGCTGCCCCGCACGCCCCATGTCGGCATTTTGAAACGGGGCCGGATACGACCAAGCAAACGGCCAAGGCCCAGACGGATCGCCATCGAAATTCCCCCACGCGTGATCTTTACGTTTTCGCCGCGGAGTATCCTCGGGTCAGGTTAAAAAATCGCAAGTTGCTCAATCGGTTGCGCGTTCCGCACAGCGAAAAAAAGAAGGGCCGGCAACGATGCCGGCCCTTCATCATGATAAGGTTTTGATAACCGTTCAGTAGCGCGCGACCGCCGAGTTGGCCCAGTTGAAGCGGTAGTTGACGCCCGCCTTGATGGTGTGGTCGTCGGTGGTGAAGTTGCCGGTGCCCGCCAGCGGACCACCGGTGAAGTGCGCGTCGCCGAAATTGTAGTACTGGTACTCGGCCTTGGCCGACCAGTTCGGGGCGAACATGTATTCGAGGCCGGCGCCGACGGTGTAGCCGTTGCGGTGATCGCCCGTGATGACGAAGGCCGCCGGCACGCCGCCGACAGTGACCTTCTCGTTGTTGTCGGAGTAGGCGTAGCCGCCCTTCACATAGAGCAGGCCCGGACCCCAGGTGTAGCCGACGCGGCCGGTGATCGAGCCGAGACCGCGCTGGTCGTTGGTGTAGGCGACGCCGCCCGGGAACACCGCGCCGACGCTGCCGGAGAGCCAGGAATACTGGCCTTCGACGCCGACGACGAAGTTCGGGTTGAACTGCCAGTCCGCACCAGCCTGCACGCCGCCGAGGAAACGGCCGTTGCCGTTATTGCCGGTGGAGAGGCCGCTGAAATTGTTGTCGCTGGAGAACGCGCCGCCGACATGGCCACCGATGTAGAAGCCGGTCCAGTTGTAGATCGGCGCGGCATAAGCGGGCGCGGGCGCCTTATAGTAATTGCGGTTACCGAGATCGGCACCGACTGCCGGCGCAGCAGCGCCCAGCACGAGCAGCGCAACGGTCGCAAACAGAATCTTCTTCATCGTCCAAACTCCAACACTTAGGTCCCCGGCAGGCGCGCTTTCCGCGCCGTCGTTGATTTTGCAGATAGCTCGCTTTTGACGAAAATGCTGTCACATCCGTGGCACAGCGGCAGCCAACCTAACGTATTGGGCCGTAAATGATTTTCGTGCTTAATGTCGGCTTAAGAAGTGGTGAAGGAAGGCTTAACTCGGCGCTGTCAGTGTAACTTGCGCGCGCATCTCATTAACCAAGACGGCGCCGCGCCTCATCGCGCATCTGTTCGCGGAATGCAGCGCGCTTTGCGGGCCGGTCTTCCTCGCGCACGTCATGACGATCGAAGACGTCGAACTTCTCCAGGATCGGGTAGCGCTCGCTCGCCATCGCGAGCACGCGCAGCACCTTGGTCGCGGACGGTGTCGGGCCGCTGACTTCCCAGCGCCGGATGGTGTCGGCGCCGCCCTTCTCCGGCAATCCGCAAAGCCGGGCCATGTCGGCCGCGGTGAGCTTGCGTTCGAGGACGTCCGAGAGATCGTTGCGGAGTTGCTTCAGTTCGGGACCGGTCATATCGCCTCAATACGCGAAGTCGATGAGGTGAATGCACTAGAGCATTATCGGTTCTGATTGAATCAGAACCGAAGCTCTAGATCCTTGTTTCGACGCGTTTTCTTCACGCGAACCGGCATCCACTTCGCTCGAAAACGCTTTAGCGCTGATTCGGGTCCATCCGAAGGCGAGGCGCGGTAGCGGGCGGGCGTGCTAGTCTCGCGCCCGCCGGGCTCAGCAAAGGAAAGAATAGTCGCATGCCCGTGTTCAAGCTGCCTCTGTCGGGGGACGTCGTGCAGTCCATCAACCCGATCACGTCGTTCTTCAGCCCGGCCGGCGGCCAGTTCGGTCTCGTGAACATCACGGTGGGCCAATCCTCGGCGCCCGATGTCGAGAAGGACCTACTGTCGGATGTCGGCAGTTACGGCAAGCAGATCGGCCAGGTCGCGGATGCGCTGCTCGTGGTCATTGAGCATCTGGAAGCGCTCGGTGACAGCGCATTCGGCGATGACAAGGCAATCGCGGCCTTCAAGGAACTGATGCACTCGGTCGCGACCGTCAAGGAGCGCCACAACCGCAAGGCCTGTCGTCCGCGGCGGCGCTGATCATGCCGTGCGACCGCGCTCCGGCACCTTCGTGTGCGCACGGAGTTATGAACGGAGTGCTATGGAATTCTTCCGAACAATGAACACTTGGCGTACGGGGTCTACGGCGACGAAAGGATCAGCGATGACAGGCATCAAATTCGCGATTGCCGCACTTATCACGGTTGGCCTAGCTACGGCCCCCTCCGTTGTCGAGGCGAAGAAGCACAGGTCCGCCAGACACTACAGCTCCGTTATGGCGGCCCCGAGTTATGGCAGCGTTGGAGGGTCGATGGCCGTGCCGTCGAGGGCTTACGGCAGCTCAGGACAGACGGTGGGGACGGTCACGGCGCCGTCGATCGGCACGTATAATTGGCCTTCCGTCGGCGTCACCAACTCGGTTCCGACCTGGAGCAATACCAACCCGCCGGTTCGATAGCACGCGAACGCTCTGGGCGAGAGCCGATGTCGATCAGCGCGGCCGGTCGCAAGGTGAAGATCGCAACGCCCCCAGAGGGGAGCATGCGCCCTCAGGCGCCCCGGCCGGCCTGTTGGCCGATCACGCAGCGCCATCCCGCGAGGCGCTCGGCCGGATGCTGGTTCATCCATTCGGCAAGCTGCGGCGCACCCATCAGGCACGATTGCATCGAGACGTCGGCGAAATCGGATGTGGTGACGGTCTGCTCATGACAGTTCGCTGGAGAGGCGAGGTTGCAGAGCACGGCGATGATCTTGATCACGCGAGGTTGCCTCCGTCGCTGCGACGCGCGGAGGCTCCGCTTGATGGTTCGCTCACCGGATCAGCCGGCGGGAAGATGCTGTCGTAGATCGCGCGCGCTTCCTGGATGAGGCGAATGCGCTCGCGCTCGGATTTCGAGACAAACTCAATAACCTGGCCCATGTCGTCTCCAATAGATTCTCAATCCATCATCACATGATGGAAATCATTTCATCCGGATGTGGGGTGTCGCCTTCGGCTTTGCAGCCGTGCGGGCGGTCACGAGGGATAAAAAGCCCGTGAGGATTCCGCTCCTGAGGGGGAGCGGGGTACCTTCAGCGATGCGCCGATCTCACGGCGCATCTGTTCGGCGGGGACCGCTTCGCAGCATCGTGATGAAGAGTTGAGCCCCGCGGGATGATGGCACTGCGGCACATTTTGTCGCGCGTGGAGTTGTAAGGTCACTCAGTGCACGGGTGCCTCGACGAACGGCATCGCGATTGAGAGACCGCGCCCGAAAGGATCAGCCATGACAAGAACGAAACGCTCCATTGCTGCACTTATCGCTCTCGGATTGGCTGCAGCGCCACTCGCCGTCAACGCACAAACGTCGGGGACGGGGACACCAAGCAGCACGAGCGGACGCTCCGGAGCACCAGTACAGCAAGGGACTATTGGAAGTTCCGGGCAGACCGTCGGGACCGTGACAGCGCCATCGGTCGGAACGTCCAACCAGCCCTCCGTCGGCGTAACAAACTCGGTCCCCACCTGGAACAACACGAATCCCCGACCGAAGTAGAAATCGCGATCGGCTGACTTACGCCGCCGGCGGGCGATCCTTGCGCCCCGGCACTGCCGCGAGCAGCTCGCGCGTATAGGCATGTTCGGGCGCGGCGAACAGCTGCGCGGTCGGCTTCAGTTCGACAATGGCGCCGCGCTGCATCACCGCAATGCGATCGCAGATTTGAGCAGCGACGCGCAGATCGTGGGTGATGAACAGCATCGACAGGCCAAGACGCGCCTTGAGGTCTTCAAGCAGTCTCAGCACTTGCGCCTGCACCGACACGTCGAGCGCGGAGACGGCTTCGTCGGCGACGATGATTTCGGGTTCGAGCGCGAGCGCGCGCGCGATGCCGATGCGCTGGCGTTGGCCGCCGGAGAATTCGTGCGGATAGCGTTCGAGTGCGCCGGCATCGAGGCCGACCATCTTGAGGAGATCGCGGGCGCGGTCGAACGCCACCTTCGGATCGGTGCCGGCCGCAATCGGGCCGTCGGCGATGATGTGGCCGACCTTGCGCCGCGGATTGAGCGAGGCGAACGGATCCTGAAAGATCATCTGGATGCGGTGGCGCTCGGCGCGCAGCGCCTTGCCCGCGAGCTTTGTGAGATCGGTCTCGCCGATCCGCACGGTGCCGCGATCGGCTTCGACCAGCCGCATCACAAGACGGGCCACCGACGATTTGCCGGAACCGGATTCGCCGACCAGGCCGAGCGTCTCGCCCTTGAGAATCGTGAAATTGACTTCGCGTGCGGCATCGACGCGACGGTCCTCGCGAAACCAGCCGCCCGAGGTGACGTAGGTCTTGTCCAGTCCGATCACCTCGACCGCTTTGGCCTGGTCGACGAGAGGGTTGCGGGCGGGCGGGTCCATCGTGGGCACGGCGGCGAGCAGCGCCTTGGTGTAGTCGTGCTGCGGCGCGTTGAAGACGGCCGAGGCGGGGCCTTCCTCGACCACCTTGCCGTGGCGCAACACGATGACCTGGTCGGCGATGTCGGCGACCACGCCGAAATCATGGGTGATGAACATCACCGCCATGTTGCGATTGCGCTGGAGGTTGCGGATCAGTTTCAGGATCTGCGCTTGCGTGGTGACGTCGAGCGCGGTGGTCGGCTCGTCCGCAACCAGCACCGCCGGTTCGAGCGCGAGCGCCATCGCGATCATGGCGCGTTGGCGCTGGCCGCCGGAGAGCTGGTGCGGATAGGCGCGCACGATGCGCTCGGGGTCGGGGAGGCCGACCTCGCGCGCCAGCGACAGCGCCTTGGCGCGCCGCTCCCTCGGCGTGAGCAGCCCGTGCGCCTCGAACATCTCCGCCATCTGATCGCCGATCCGCATCAACGGATTGAGCGCGGTCATCGGCTCCTGGAAGATCATCGCGAGCCGGCGGCCGCGCAGATCTCGCCAGCCGTCGTCGTCGAGTTTGAGCAGGTCGCGGCCTTCGAACTGGATCTCGCCGGAGGTGACGGTGACCGTGTCAGGCAACAGTCCCATCAGCGCATGCGCGCACATCGATTTGCCGGAGCCGGATTCGCCGACGACGCAGACGATCTTGCCGGGCCGCAGATCGAGCGAGACGCCGTCGACCGCGAACGGACGCTCGGCGCCCTTGGGCAACGCGATCCGCAAGTTCTTGATGGAGACGGCGGGCGGAGCGGTCATGATCAGCGGCCCTCCCGCGACAGCCGCGGATTGAGCGCGTCGTTGAGGCCTTCGCCGATCAAATTGAGGCCGAGCACCGAGATCAGGATGGCGACGCCGGGAAACACGGTGATCCACCACGCCTGGCGGATCACGGTGCGGCCGGCACCGACCATGTAGCCCCAGGAGATCAGGTTGGGATCGCCGAGGCCGAGGAACGCCAGCGAGGATTCCAGCAGGATCGCGGTCGCCACCATCAGCGAGGCCAGCACGATCACCGGCGACAGCGTATTCGGCAGGATTTCGCGCAGGATGATCCAGGTGTTGCTCTGGCCCGTGACCACGGCGGCCTGGACGTACTCCCGCGTGCGCAACGACAGCACCTCGCCGCGGACGAGCCGCGCGACCGGCGGCCAGCTCACCAGCGCGATCGAGGCGACGATCGAATAGATCGAGGGCTGCAGGATCGCGACGAGCACGATCGCGAGCGCAAAGCTCGGAATGGTCTGGAAGAACTCCGTGAAGCGCATCAGGGCGTCGTCGACCCTGCCGCCGAAATAACCGGCCATGGCGCCAATGGGAACGCCGACGACGAGCGCCACCAGGGTGGAGACCATGCCGACGAGCAGCGAGACGCGTGCGCCAAAGATCATGCCCGCGAACACGTCGCGGCCGAGTGCATCGGTGCCGAGCGGCACGGTCGCGAGCGTGAACGGCGGCAGGAACGGCCGCTGCACCATGCGCCAGGGCGAGTTCGGGAACAGCATCGGACCGAACAAGGCGACCGAGATCGCAAGCAGCAGGATGATGAGCCCGATGACGCCGCTCGGGCTCCTCAGCATCGATTTCCAGAACTGTTTCATGTGGTGAATTCGATGCGCGGGTCGACCAGGCGATAGACCAGGTCGGTGATGAGGTTGAAGATCAGGACCATGGCGGAGCAGATCACGAAGACGCCGAGCAGCAGATTGTAGTCGCGCTGCAGCAGGGCGTCGTACATCAGGCGTCCGATGCCGGGCCAGGCGAACACGGTCTCGGTGATGACGGCGCCGCCGATCAGGGTGCCGGAGTGGACGCCGGCGAGCGTCACGACGGGCAGCAGCGCGTTGCGCAGGACGTGGCGGCGCTGGATCACGGCGTCGGACAGGCCTTTGGCGCGCGCGGTCTTGACGAAGTCGAGCCGCTTCACCTCCAGCATCGAGGCGCGCGTCATGCGGGTGTAGGTCGCCATGAAGAACAGGCCCAGCGTCATCGCCGGCATGATCAGGTGCTTCGCGACATCGACGGCATGAGCGAAGCCAGTGAGGTTGGCGCCGACAGTCTCGTAGCCGAAGCTCGGCAGCCAATCCATGGTGACCGAGAACAGCAGGATGCCCATCAGCGCCACCCAGAAGATCGGCATGGCGTAAAAGATCAGCGCAAAGACGGTGATCGCGGTGTCGAGAAAGGTTCCGGCAAAGCGCGCGGCGAAGGTGCCGAAGAGAACGCCGAGCACGAGCGAGATCGCGAACGCCGTCAGCGTCAGCAGCAATGTCGCGGGCAGCCGCTCGCCGATCAGCTTCGCGACCGGCGCCTGCTGGCGGAAGGAGAAGCCGAGGTCGAGGGTAGCAATGCCCTTGACGTAGATGAAGAGCTGCTCGGGCAGCGGCTTGTCCAGGCCGAACTTCTCCCTGAGCTGCTGGACGAAGATCTGGTCGCTCGCCCCGGCCTCGCCCGCCATCACGACGGCGGGATCGCCGGGCGCAAGCCGGATCAGGAAGAAATTGAGGACGACGATCGCAAGCAGGACGATCACGCCCTTCACGACACGCTGAGCGACGAAGGAGAGCATCTAGAGGATCATATCGGTGATGTGACCTGGAGCGACAGAGATGGAGCGATCACCTCTCCCCGCCAGCGGCGAGAGGTGACGGAGGCAGCCCTCACTTGTCCAGCCATGCGTCCTTGAAGCCGTCGTTGACCCCGATCCCGGTCGTGATCAGGTTCTTGACCTTGCAACGCATGATGGTGGGGAATTGCAGCTCGAGCATCCAGGCCACCGGCACGTCCTCGACCAGGATCTTCTGCGCCTTCTCGTAGATCTCCTTGCGCTTGGAGTCGGGCGTTGCCACCGCGCCGTCGGCGAACAGCTTGTCGATTTCCGGGTTGGAGTAACCTTCGACGTTGTTGAACACCTGGCCCTTGGCAATGGCGCTGGAGACGTAGTTGCGGCCGACGCCGAGTGCGGGATCACCGTACTGGTAGAGATAGGTGAAAGCGATGTCGTAGTCCCAGTCGCCGATCTTCTGGTTGCCGCCGGCAACGTCGGTGGCGATGGTCTCGATGTTCATGCCGACGTCCTGGAGGTTCTGCTTCACGGCTTCACCCCAGCGCTGCCAGGTCTCGCCATAGGCGAGCGGCAGAAGGCGGATCTTCTCGCCCTTGTAGCCGGCTTCCTTCAGCAGCGCCTTGGCCTTGGCGGGATCGTAAGGGTATTTCGGCACGTCGTCGGTGTAGTATTTGATGGTCGAGGCCGACGGGCCGGTCGCGACCTTGCCGAGCCCGTTCCAGATCACGTCCTTGGCGAAGTCGCGGTCGATCGCAAACATGACCGCCTGCCGCACCCGCTTGTCGGCGAGCGGACCCTGGCGATTGTTGAGCCACAGCCAGGCCAGCGGCGAGAAGAACTCCCAGCCGGCGCCGGTGACGCAGGTGTCCTTCAGCTTGGACAGCCGCGGCACGTCGAAATTCTCGACCGAGCCGCCGGGCAGCACGTCGACCTTG
Organism: Bradyrhizobium sp. MI1.10; assembly: GCF_055811035.1. Taxonomy (NCBI): domain Bacteria; kingdom Pseudomonadati; phylum Pseudomonadota; class Alphaproteobacteria; order Hyphomicrobiales; family Nitrobacteraceae; genus Bradyrhizobium; species Bradyrhizobium sp. MI1.10. Next base: position 130,555 of record NZ_JBVVPN010000010.1, on the reverse strand, counting down.
CCGGTCTCATACGCCACCGAGCGCGCCGCGGCATCGGGAATGATTTGCCAGTAGATCTCGTCGAGATAGGGCTTGCCCTTCTCGTAATAGTTCGGGTTCTTGACCAGGCGGATGAAAGAGCCCTTCTGCCATTCCTTGAACATGAAGGGGCCGGTGCCGACAGGGGCGTTGTTGTAGGGATTGGTCTTCCAGTCGGTGCCTTCGTAGAGATGCTTCGGTACCATCGGCATCGAGCCGACCTCGAAGATGCCGAGGAACGGACCGAACGGCTGCTTCAGCGTGAACACCACCGTGTAGTCGTCGGGAGCCTCGACCTTGTCGACCTGCGCCAGATTGTTGCGGGCACGCGCGTGGGTCTGCTTCAGCATCTCGATTGAGAACAGCACGTCGGCGGCGGTGAAGGGCTTGCCGTCGTGCCAGGTCACGCCCTTCCTGAGCTTGAATATGTAGGTTTTGGCGTCCTCGCTGACGCTCCAGCTCTCGGCGAGCTCCGGCTGCGGTTCGAGCTTGGGGCTGTAGCGCAGCAGGCCTTCGAAAATGTTGCCCGACACCATCTGCACCGGGCCGTTCTGGACCATCGCCAGCATCAGGCCGGGCGGCTCGGGCTGAATCACGGCATTGATCGCTCCACCCGCTTTCGGCTCTTGCGCCAGCGCCGGGGCCGCGAGGCCGCAAGCCAGGAGGACACCAAGCAACACTCGTTTTGACATGTCGTATCTTTCTCAAGCGAGACCAGCCGCAAACGCTTCGCACGTCATGGCGCGCAAAGCTACGGCAGGCCCATCCCAGTCCCCATCCGGGATCGAGGCTCACACAGTCTCATTCGGCGCCGCAAGATGAAAGTCTCGACAGTGTTCGCCCAAAAAATGTACAGCGCGTCCTGTTATGGCATTTGACGGCCAAGCCGACGCCGCCGCGCCGCCCTGCTTCAGGAGGGCCGCAGCACCCGTTGCAACTCGGCAAGCGCGTCCGCGAGTTGCTCCCGGTGCGCGATGTCGTCCTTGGGGATGGCCGCGACACTGCCCGCGAGTTCGCGCAGGATTCCGGCGAGCGGGCCGAAATTGAGGTGCAGGTGCACCGATTTGCGCTCGTCCGCCGTGCCCGGATGCTGCAGCACCAGCGCAACGCCGCTTCCGTCGAGACGTGCCTCGAACCGCGATGAATGCCCGAAGGTGCCGACATAGAACTTGTCGGGATATTCGAGCGCGATCTCTGCCTTGTCGGGAACCGGCTTGGACATGTGAGCCTCATTGATGTCAGGCCATTCTGGCCGGGAATAAACTCGGCCGCCTTGCGATAGGTCAGAGGCGGGCTCGTTCCGGATTTGATTCGGATCAAAGCCGGGCTGCCGCTTCTGCGATCTGATGGCAGGACGGGTGAAGCCCCGCGTGCCCGGTCAACTGCGAGTCCATCGGCGATGAACGTCCATTCCACCCCATCCGAAGCGGATTCAGACGATAGCGCCATCTCTTTCGCAGACGAGGCGTCGGCACGTTGCGCGCAATTGCTCGGCGATGCTGGCCTCAGGCTGACGCGCCACCGCCTGGCGCTCGGCCAAATGCTGTTCCTCTGCCCTCATCGTCATGTGACAGCGGAGGGGCTTTATGAAGAAGCCACCGCCGCCAATCTGCGGCTGTCGCTTGCGACCGTCTACAACACGCTGAACCAGTTCACCGAAGCCGGCCTGTTGCGGCGGATCGCCGCCGACGGCATCAAGTCGTTCTTCGACACCGATACGTCCGTGCATCCGCATTTCTACCTCGAAGGCGAGGATGTGCTGGTCGACGTCACCGACGGCCTGACCTTCACCAGGATGCCCGAGGCGCTTCCGGGCCACGAGATCGCGCGGCTCGACGTCGTCGTCCATCTGCGCCGGAAGCGTGACGTAGACCCGGCATGACGATCGTCTAGCGCAAGCCCGCCCGCCGGAACCCTTCCAGATAGTGTTCGCGGTCGGCGTCGTTCGCCCATGGCAATTGCGTCGCGATCCAGCGCAGCGAGATGTTGGGCTGGGTGCGGCGGAGCTCGCCCAGCGCCATCTCCGCAAGCACGCCGTCGCCGGTCATGCCAGCAGAAACCGCCAGCACGCGGTAGGCGCCGGTAAGGTCGCCGCGGTGGCGGATCGCCTCCCGCGCGAGCGTGATGGCCTCGCCATAGCGCCGCTCGGTGAAGCGGGCATAGCCGGCGATGCCGTGATAGATCGCCAGGGATGGATCGCGCGGCGAGAGCCGCATTGCCCTCTGCGCTGCCTCGAATGAATCCTTCGGTCGTCCGGCATAGGACAGCGCCAGTGCGTAATAGCCCTGTGCCAGCGAGAAGTTGGGATTGAGCGCGAGCGCCTGCTCGAACTCGGACAGCGCGTCCGCAAGCCTTCGCGTCGAGAAGTAGACGCTTCCGAGCGCAGCGTGCGCCCAGGCATCCTCGTGGTCGCAGCGCACCGCGGCGAGCGCGGCGGCTTCGGCCACCGGTGCCACCACGGCAAGCTCGGCCCAGCCGAGATGCACGCCGAACATGTGGTTCGCCGCGAGCACCGACCGCGCCTGGCCGTAGTTCGGGTCGATGCCGACCGCGCGTTCCAGCAGCGCCCGCGCGGTCTCGTGATCCCGCCGCGTCACGCGCCAGTAATGCGACAGCGCCCGCATCAGGAGATCCCAGGCATCCAGGCTCGCGGGGGGCTTGCGATGGGCGCGAAAACTTTCCGCCGCATGAATCTGCGGCTCGATCGCCGCCGCGATCGCGTTGGTGATTTCGTCCTGCACGGCGAACACGTCGACCAGCTCGCGGTCGTAGCGCTCGGCCCAGAGATGGCTGCCCGTCGTGGCGTCGTTGAGCTGCGCGGTGATGCGCACCCGGTTGTCCGACTTGCGCACGCTGCCTTCGACGACGTAGCGGACGCCGAGTTCCTCGGCGATCTGCCGGATGTGGACAGCGCGGCCCTTGTAGGTAAAGGACGAGTTGCGGGCGATCACCATGAACCAGCGCTGCTTCGACAGCGCGGTGAGGATGTCCTCGCTGATCCCGTCGCCGAAATAGTCCTGTGCGGGATCGCCGCTCATGTTCTCGAAAGCGAGCACCGCGACCGCCGGGCGGTCCGCCAGGGCGCGCGGCAAAGCAGCGACGGGTTGCGTGGGGGCGGGCGCGGATGCCATTTCTTCCCGGACTTCGCCGACGAAACGAAAGCCCTTGCGCGGAATGGTCTTGATCAGCCGCTGGGTCGCACCGTCGTCGCCGAGCGCCTTGCGCGCGGCGTTGATCCGGCTGTTCAGGGCGGAATCAGAGATGATCCGATCGCTCCAAATCTGGCTGATCAGGTCATCCTTGCTGACCACACGGGTGCGCTGCGCCACCAGATAAAGCAGGAGATCGAACACCTGCGGCTGCAGCGGCACAGCCGCTCCGCTGCAGATGAGTTCCCGCAGGTCGCCGTCGAGCACGTTGTTTTCAAAGCGAAATCGCACGTTTCTGTCGTCTCAAGCAAAAATCAAAGTCGTCTCAGGCGAAAATCAACCGTCCGCGAAAGTCTTGGGACCTCCGGTGCGGCATGGTGCAGCGACCAATGAAGTGCCGGCGTTTTGGCACAACGGAGCTGTTTATGACCCAAATTGATCATCAGGTTGATCCTATCGGCCCGGTTGCGGGCTCACGCATTTTCAAGTTCATCGCCTTTCTGTACGGAATTGCGGCGTATCTCGTGTTTTTCGTCACCATTCTCTACGCCATCGGCTTCGTCATGGGGCTCGTGGTGCCGAAGACCATCGATACCGGGACCGATACGCCCGTGGCCGAGGCCGTCATCATCAATCTGCTCGTGATGGCCCTGTTTGCGATCCAGCACAGCGTCATGGCGCGCCGGCAATTCAAGGCCTGGTGGACGCAGTACGTCCCCAAGCCGGTCGAGCGCAGCACCTATGTGCTGTTTGCCAGCCTGTCATTGCTTCTCCTGTTCTGGCAGTGGCGTCCGCTGCCCACGGTCATATGGGACGTCGCGAACCCGGATCTTGCTGTGACGATCGTCACGCTGTCGCTGGTGGGCTGGGTCCTGGTGTTTACCTCGACCTTCATCATCAATCACTTCGAGTTGTTCGGATTGCATCAGGTGACCAATCATCTCGTCGGCAAGGAGGCGTCGCCGCCGCGCTTCAAGACGCCGCTGCTCTACAAGTTCGTCCGTCATCCGATCTATCTCGGCTTCATCATCGCGTTCTGGGCGGCGCCGGTCATGACCGCGGGCCATCTGCTGTTCGCCGCCGTGACGACGGCCTACATCTTCGTCGGCATCGCGCTGGAGGAGCACGACCTCATCGATCTCTTCGGCGACGAGTACCGGCACTACAAACAACGGGTGTCGATGCTTATTCCCTGGCGCAAGTCAGTATAGCTTGCGCGTCGTTCGGCCGCGTCCGCCGAAAGGAGGACGCGCGGCGGCGCCGAGGCGCGTAACGGAGCTTGCCGACCCGGCCTTCCACGTTTCTCGGGGTGAATCCCCCTCACCCCGGCGCTATTAGTGCGAGCGAAGCTCGTCGCGACCCCCGCATTCCTTTTTGCCGAGTTATCGGCAAACAGGAGCGGGGAGAGGAATCTAATCAATCATCAACGGAGACGACCTAATGAAACATGTTGGAAACTGCTTCTGTGGCGCGGTCACGATCGAGGTCACAGGCGCGCCGGAGGCGATGGGCTATTGCCACTGCAGCTCGTGCCGGTCGTGGTCGGGCGGTCCGGTGAACGCCTTCAGCCTGTGGAAACCCGAGGCCGTGCGTATCACCGAGGGTGCTCAGAATGTCGAGACCTTTGCGAAGACGCCGCTCAGCCAGCGCAAATATTGCAAGAAGTGCGGCGGTCATCTCATGACCAACCATCCGCCGCTCGGCCTGGTCGACGTCTTCACCGCCACCATCCCCACCCTCGCCTTCACGCCCGGCGTCCACGTCAACTACGCCGAGACGGTGCTGCCGATGCGCGACGGCCTGCCCAAACTCAAGGATTTTCCGGCCGAATTCGGCGGCAGCGGCGAGATGATGCAGGAGTAGCGGTCCCTTCTCCTCTCCCGCAAGCGGGAGAGGAGAAATTCGCTACCTCATCCCCGCACGCCGCAATCCCTCGAGGTAATGCTCGCGATCCTCTTGCCGCAGCATCGGCAGCTCGCGCGTGATCCAGGCCAGCGAGATGCCGGGTTGGGCGCGGCGCAAGCCTTCCAGGGCGGAAGCCGAGAGCACGGGATCCCCCGACATGCCGGCGGCGGCCGTCAGCACGCGATGCGCGCCGACGAAATCGGCGCGCTGCCGCATCGACTCGCGCGCCATCTGTGCGGCGCCTTCGTAATCGCGGCCGATGAACCGGGCATAGGCCGCGACGCCGCAATAGATCGCCGCGAGCGGGTCGCGCGGGCTCAGCCGCAGCGCGCGGCGCGCGGCGACATCGCCGTTCTGCCATCGTCCGGCGTAGCACAGCGTCACGCCGTAGAAGGCGTGCGCCATCGCAAAGTTCGGATTGAGGTTCAGCGCCAGCTCGAATTCCGCCAGTGCGTCGTCGAAGCGGCGGCGGAATAAATAAGCGTATGCCAGGCCGTGATGGGCCCAGGCATCCTCACGATCGGCCTCCACCGCCGCGAGCGCGGCGTGCTCGGCGACCGGCACGGTCGCGGCCATGTCGGACCAGCCCATATGCGCGCCGAAGATGTGGCTGGTCGCGAGCAGGCCGAGCGCCTTGCCATAGGCGGGATCGAGCGCGACGGCCTTCTCGAGCAATCCTTGCGCGGCGGCATTGTCCTCGCGGGTGATGCGCCAGTAATGCGACAATGCGCGCATCACGAGGTCCCAGGCATCCAGGCTTCCCGGCGGCTTCTGCTGGGCGCGAAAACTCTCGGCGGTATAGAGCTGCGGCTCGATCGCGGCGACGATCGCCTCGGTGATCTCGTCCTGCACGGCGAAGATGTCGGCAAGCTCGCGGTCGTAGCGTTCGGCCCAGAGATGGCTGCCGGTCGAGACGTCGTTGAGCTGCGCGGAGATGCGCACGCGATCGCCGCTCCGCCGCACGCTGCCTTCGAGCACGTAGCGCACGCCGAGCTCGCGCGCGACCTCGTTCATGTGCACCGCGCGGCCCTTGTAGACGAAGGAGGAGTTGCGCGCGATGACGAAGAACCAGCGCAGCTTCGACAGCGCGGTGATGATGTCCTCGCTGATCCCGTCCGAGAAATAATCCTGCTCGAGGTCGCCACTCATATTGGTAAAGGGCAGCACCGCGATCGCCGGCCGGTCCGGCAGCGCCAGCGGGGCCTGCAGTAGCTTCGCTCCGAAATCGGAGTCCGGCGCGGTCGCCCCACGCTTGGTTTCGACGTCGCCGACGAAACGAAAACCCTTGCGTGAGATGGTGCGAATCAGCGCCTGGTTGGCGCCGGTGTCTCCGACCGCTTTGCGTGCCGCATTGATCCGGCTGGTCAGGGTGGATTCGGACACGCTGCGCCCATGCCAGATCTTGTCGATCAGCTCGTCCTTGCTGACCACCCGGTCGCGGTTCTCCATGAGGTGGACGACGAGATCGAAGACCTGCGGCTCCACGGCAACGGGAACTTGCTCGCGGCTCAGCTCGCGCAAGTCGGTATCGAGCAGGTGATCCCGGAACAGAAACTGCACGTCGAAAACTCAGACCTCACGACATCGGGCAACGATGAAAGCAAAACGGATTTCGGCTGATGTCTGTGAGTCCACCGAGGGGCCTGCCCGGTTCACCACGATCGCGTGATGGCAGGCATGCAGTTTACGGGGAGGAATGCAGCCTTGGTTAGAACGTGGCCGGTTCGGCCGGATTGTCGCGATTTCCTCACGTCATTGCGAGCGTAGCGAAGCAATCCAGCCTGTCGCCGCGCAGACAGCGTGGAGTGCTTCGTCGCAAGGGCTCCTCGCAATGTCGGTGTTGAGGCAATGGCGTGCGGGAGCTTCCCATGTTGTCCTGGCCTTCGCCGCGATGGCATCGAATGTGTGACGAACGGTGAATGTCCATTGCCGAACAGTTCCGCGTGCGTAAGCTGCCGCCCACACAAAACACCAACCACGAAGAAACGCCCATGCCCGCTTTTCATGCCTCGACCACCGTGCTCGATTCCGTGCTGTTCCGCGATGCCTTCGGCACGCCGCAGATGCGGGAGGTGTTTTCCGATATCGCGACGGTCGCGCGCTATGCCGAGGTCGAGGTGGCACTGGCGAAAGCGGAAGCGAAGTGCGGGGTGATTCCGCACGATGCCGCCGACCAGATCGCGGCGCGGACCGATGTTGCCGCGCTCGATTTCGACCTGTTGCGGCAGGAGACCGATGTCGTCGGCTATCCGATCCTGCCGCTCGTGCATCAGATGGTGAAGCAATGCGGCGATGCCGGCCGCTATGTGCATTGGGGCGCGACCACGCAGGACATCATGGACACCGCCGTGGTGCTGCAATTGCGCGCCGGGCTCGAGCTCGTCGAGCAGGACATCGCCGCGCTGCGCACAATCCTTGCCAACCTCTCGAAGCGCCACCGCGACACGCCGATGGCGGGCCGCACCCATCTCCAGCAGGCGCTGCCGGTCACCTTCGGCTACAAGACCGCGATCTGGCTCGCGATGTTCGACCGCCACGCCGAGCGCCTCAGTGAATTGAAGCCGCGCGTCCTGGTCGGCCAGTTCGCCGGCGCCGCCGGCACGCTGGCCTCGCTCGGCGACAAGGGGTTCGAGGTGCAGGAAGCGCTCTGCGCCGAACTGAGGCTTGGCGTCCCCGCTTCGACCTGGCACGTCGCACGCGACGGTTTTGCCGAGGCCGTCAACTTCCTGGCGCTCGTCACCGGCTCGCTCGGCAAGATCGCGCTCGACATCATGATCATGGCCTCGACCGAATTCGCCGAGGTCTACGAGCCCTTCGTCAAGGGACGCGGTGCTTCCTCGACTATGCCTCAGAAGCGCAACCCGATCTCCTCGGAACTGATGCTCGCGGCGTCGAAGGCGGTGCGCCAGCACGCCGGCCTCATGCTGGATGCCATGGTGCAGGATTTCGAGCGCGCCACCGGGCCCTGGCACGCCGAATGGATGGCGATCCCCGAGAGCTTCGTACTGACCGCCGGCGCCTTGCACCAGGCGAAGTTCGCGCTCGCCGGCCTCATCGTGGATGAAAGCAAGATGAACGAGAATCTCGCCGTCAGCCGCGGTCTGATCGTGGCCGAAGCCGTCATGATGGGGCTCGCGCCGCAGATAGGGCGGCAGGAGGCCCATGACGTGGTCTATGACGCCTGCCGGCTCGCCAATGAGAAAGGTCTTACGCTGGCGGACGCGCTCTCGTCCGATTCCCGCGTCTCTGTCAGAATCGACCGTGCCACGATCGAGGCGCTGACATCACCGAAAAATTACCTCGGCCTTGCTCCCGCCATGGTCGACCGGGTGCTGAAATCGGCAACGCGTTGAAAACCAAAATGCGCGAAACTGCGTATCTTTGGGGGGTCGCAAGGCACTCGCGCACTTGTGTCTCGCGATGCTAGACTTAGATTGGACGAGAGACGTTCGGCAGAGGATCCGGCATGACTGATCAACGCATCACCTCCACTCCCATCGATCCCGTGAAGCTCGACCGGCTGGCTGAGGTGGCGGTGAAGGTGGGCCTGGGCTTGCGGCCGGGCCAGGATCTGCTCTTGACGGCACCTGCGATCGCGTTGCCGCTGGTGCGGCGGATCGCGGTGCATGCCTACAAGGCCGGCGCCGGCATCGTGACGCCCATTCTCTCCGACGAAGAGATGACGCTGGCGCGCTATCGCCACGGCCACGACGACAGCTTCGATCGCGCCGCCAACTGGCTCTACGAGGGCATGGCCAAGGCGTTCTCGAACAACACCGCGCGTCTCGCCATCGTCGGCGACAATCCGATGCTGCTCTCGGGCGAAGATGCTTCCAAGGTCGCGCGCGCCAGCAAGGCCAATTCCATGGCCTATCAGCCGGCGCTGGAAAAGATCGTCAATTTCGACACCAACTGGAACATCATTGCCTACCCGAGCCCGTCCTGGGCGAAGCAAGTCTTTCCGAACGATCCTGAAGAGGTCGCGATCGGCAAGCTCGGGGACGCGATCTTCGCAGCGTCCCGCGTCGATCGCGACGATGCGCCGGCCAATTGGGCGAGCCACAATGCGGTGCTGCGGGAGCGCACCAACTGGCTCAACGGCCAGCGTTTCCGCGCGCTCCAGTATTCGGGACCGGGCACCGACCTCACCATCGGGCTCGCCGACGGCCATGAATGGGAGGGCGGCGCCTCGCTCTCCAAGAACGGCATCAGCTGCAACGCCAATATCCCGACCGAGGAGGTCTTCACCACGCCGCATTGCCGGCGCGTCTACGGCCATGTCGTGAGCTCGAAGCCGCTATCCTACCAGGGCACGCTGATCGACAACATCGCGGTGCGCTTCGAGGACGGCCGGATCGTCGACGCCAAGGCTTCGCGCGGCGAGGAGGTACTGAACAAGGTGCTCGACACCGACGAGGGCGCGCGGCGTCTCGGCGAAGTGGCCCTGGTGCCGCATTCCTCGCCGATCTCGCAGAGCGGGTTGTTGTTCTATAATACGCTGTTCGACGAGAACGCGGCCTCGCACATCGCGCTCGGCCAGTGCTATTCGAAGTGCTTCGTCAACGGCGCCCAGCTCACGCCGCAGCAGATCGCGGCGCAAGGCGGCAACCAGAGCCTGATCCATATCGATTGGATGATCGGCTCGGCCGAGACCGACATCGACGGCATTCTGGCCGACGGCAGCAAAGTGCCGGTGTTTCGCAAGGGCGAATGGGCGAAGTAACTACGCCGCCGCGTTGCGCAGCATCGGGCTGTTGTCGATGCTGAAGCGGTTGAACAGCGTCGTGAACGGGCTGCCGTCGGTGGCCCGCACGACGGCGTCGGAGGCCGCCACCGCGTCGTAGAGCGCACCGACCGGATCATTCGCCTCGGGCAGGTCGAGACCCCCGCGGATTTGCTCGCGGGCCTCGTTGACGTCGTCCTCGTCGTCGAGTGTGGCCTCCAGCGCATCCGCCGCCCGCCGCATCTCATGGAGATCACCGCCGGCGGAAAATTTGAGGATGTCGACCCAATAGGGGCGCGCCACGACGAGCTTGACGAAAGCCTCGAAACTCTCGGCGATGATTCCCGCGCGGCCTTCCGACGAGACGTAGAGCACATTCTGAGACGGCAGCAGAACGAACGCGCCGCCGGAGCCGTCACTGCCGATTTGCCGGGGGCTTTCGATGCCGTCGACGGTGAACCAAGGCTCCTCGTCGGTTGCGAAGGAGACATCGAGGCTGCCGAGCCAGGCCACGACCTCGCCTTGAGTTGCGAGAACCTCCGGGGTGAGGGGCATCGGCATGGCTCCTTTCAGATAGCTTCGCGCACTTTGTCGCACCCCGGAAAAGAAGGGTTCATGTGTACGAAATTGCAGGGAAATTGGGACGTTAACCGTTTCGCGTCTGCAACTTGCGGCTGATTGTCGGACCCTGCGTAAGAAAGAATTAAAAACCGGCTACTAGCGTTCCCGCCATCTTTGAACAATCCGGGCCGAGACCCGGCGGATCATATTTTATCCCCTGGGGGAACAGATGTCGCGCGCATTGATTGAAATCAGTAGTTGCAATGTAGATCTCGAGCTGCGGCCGATCGAACCGTCCTGGATCATCGAAGGCAATCCGGTGTCGCGCTCGCACATCCTGTCCACCAGCGCCGACGGCACCGCTTCGACCATCATCTGGGCCTGCACCGGAGGCCGCTTCAACTGGTATTACGACATCGATGAGACGATCATGATCATGGAAGGGTCGATCGTGCTCGAAAGCGACGGCATGCCGCCGAAGCGCTACGGCCCGGGCGACGTCATTTTCTTCCGCAACGGCGCGCATGCCAAATGGCATGTCGAGGGCCACGTCAAGAAGATCGCCTTCTGCCGCAAGACCAATCCCGTGATGATCGGCTTCCTGATCCGCGTCCTCAACAAGCTCAAGAAGATCTTCGTCTCCACCGGCGAGCGCCGTCCTGCCTCGCTGATGGGCGCCGGTTAGAGTTCAATCAGTTTCAAGGACGCTTCCCAGCGGTCACGACGGAACAGGGGGCCGGGATCAACATCCCGGCCCCTGTTCTCGTCATGGCGCCAATCACTTTAAGGCAGATCGAGCCGGTAGAAATCACTCGCGGTCTGCGAGAACAACGCCGTCTTCTCGGTCTCGCTCAAGGGCGCCGCGATACGCTTGAAGGCGTTGAAGATTACCTGATAGCTGCACTGGCCCTTGTCCGGCGGGAAATTGCTCTCGAACATCGCGCGCGTGGGTCCAAACGCCTCGATGCAGGTTTCAATGTAAGGCCGCCACGCCGCGGCAAGCTCCTCGGATAACGGCGGCCTCTCGCGCAAATGGAAGTCGTAGCCGAGCAGGCACATCGCGAGCCCGCCGAGCTTCACCACGACGTTCTCGCATTTCGCGATCTCCCGGATCGAGGCGCGCCATTGCGCAAACACCTCCTCGCGTCGCCCGGCAAAGCGGCCGATTCCGGCCGGGCCGCCGCAATGGTCGAGCACGATCCTGGTGTCGGGAAATGCGCGGGCGAGCTCGGTCAGCTCGCCGATTTGCGGATGGAACAGCCAGGCGTCGAAGCTCAGGTTCAGCGGCGCGAGACAGGCAAAGCCCTTCCGGAAGGTCGGGTCCTGCAACAATCCCTGCGGCCGGCTCGCATACATGCCGGCGACCGCGGGATCTGCGTCCCAGGCCGAGGAATGCCGGATGCCGCGGAAGCGACCGTTGCCCGCCGCGATCTCGGCCTCCAACACCGGTTGTGCGGCATCGCCGAGCAGCAGGTTGACGTGGCTGACGATGCCGGCGCAGATCGCCGCCTTGCCATAGCCGCCGCTGGCGCTCATCGCGGCGACGCCATTGGCGAACTCGACCTCGCCGACCGGCCGGAATGCTTCGGGCCCGTGCGCACGATACATCGAGCGGCAATCGACATAGACGGTGGCGGTGATGTTGTGGCCGGAGGCGATATCCGCCGCCATCTCCTCGATCAAATAGCGGTGCCCGCGATTCCAGAGATGGTGATGGGGATCGACGATCGGCCGTAAGGGATCGATGATCTCCTCGTGATGCAGCGCGAGCCAGTCCTCGCGCGGCTCGACGAATAGCCCGCTCGTGTTGGCGGGCAAACCGCTTGCGGCCATCGGCGTTCGCTCCCTTGATGTATGCTTCTTGTTCTGGGAGCCTAACACCTCGTTCTCGCGTGCAGCAGCGCGCGTTTCGCAACCGCACCCGTCATCGCGGGCACAGCGGCGCCGTCGTCAATCCTTGCGCCGCTTCGCCCTCACATCGACCAAAAGCCGCCAATCGGTTGCGGTGGCCGGCTTGACCTCGCCGAGCCAATGGAAGAAATCCTCGGTGATTTCCGTAAAACTCCAGCGCGTCAGGTCGCCGGCTTCGGTCGTGCCTTCCTGAACGATGTCGGCATCGCGTGGACGGCCGATCTGCTGGCGGAATATGCCGCGGCCGGGATCGAACCAGGAGATCCGCCAGGCATCGATGGTCGGATCGTAGACCCGCAGCGTCGTGCCGTACCAATTGCCGGCGATCGGCAAGGCCGGGCTGCCAGCCGGGCGCGGAATGATCCAGACGTCTTGCACGGCGCGGCCCTCCAGCACCCAGCCGAAATGGATTTCGCCGGGCGCGGTGTGTTTCGTTCCATCGGGTCCATGGGCGGTGATCTCGGCGTCCCAATCGCCGACGAAGCGGCCATAAAGCTGGAGCGCCGCCGCGTGCTCGGGGTTCGGTCCGTCCGCGTGCAATAATCTCGCAAAGTCGGTCATGTCCATCTCCTGTTTGCGAGGAGATCAGCACGACCGGACGGCAGCCGACTTGGAGAAAATTGCGCGGCGCCCGCCGTCAAGTCTTGTTGGGCGACAGATGCCCTATGCCAGGATTGGGCCTGTCGTTCGTTCGTCGGCTCGTCGCGCGTTCCGCGAGCCAAATGACGATGACGGAGACAATCACGAGACCCGCACCAAGCAACATCAGGCGCGAAAATGGCTCGCTCAGCACGAGGGTGCCGAGCAGTACAGCGATCACCGGGTTGACGAAAGTGTAGGTCGACACCAACGAGGTCGAGACGTTTTCCAGAAGCCAGTTGTAGGCAACGAATCCGATCACGCTGCCAGCGATGATCAGCCAAAGCACCGCTGCAAGCGAAGTCAGCGAAACCTCGCTCGGCCTGAAGTTTCCGATCTCGCCTGTCAGCCAACTGATCGTGAACAACACGGTACCGCCTATCGAAAGCTGGATGCCCGAAAGCAGGATAGCGGATGCCTGGCTCGACATGCTCCGGGACAAGATAGTCCCGGCCGACCATGACAAGGCCGCAGCCAGCAGCCAGACGACGGGAAGGATACTGATGCCGGCCTGCTCGACGTTTTGCCACGCCACGAGTCCGACGCCGAAGAAGCCCGGCACAAGAGCGAGCAGGGCGAAGGGCTTCGGTCGCTGATCGCCGGGGAACAAGACATCGATCAGCAGGATCCAGAACGGGATCGTGGCCAGCACGATGGCCGCCACGCCCGAAGGAACCGATTGCTGCGCGAAGGCGAGTACGCCATGGCAACCGACAAAGAACAGGAGCCCGCACAGGCTCGCCCTTATCCACGCCTGCGCGGATAGGTTCGCGACCTCACCGGCACTCATGGCCAGCAACAAGATGCCGCCACAGAGCGAACGCAGCGCCATCAGCAGAAATGGCGGAATCGATTTCAGGCCCAAAGTGATGGCGAAGTAGGTGGAACCCCACAGCAGGTAAATGGCCGCAAATGAGCCTATGACCAGCAACCTTCTGCTCATGACTGCTCCGATCGTAACTTCTTTCGAAGCAACCAAGTCGGAGGAGGCTCATGCGTTCCGGCTCGGCGCGTCACACCCCGTCGAGGATGATCACCGTCGGCTTCGACGGCAACGCATCCCGAGACATCCGGAAACTTCGTTCCATGCGCCGGTCGATCTCGAACTGCTGGCCGATACGTTGCATGAAATCGTCGAGCGGGGTGGCGAAGCGGTGCATCGGCAGCACGACCGAGGCGCGCAGCCGCTTGGTGATCTCGGAGACGCCGTCGAGCGACATGGTGTAGGTGCCGTCGATCGGCACCATCACGATGTCGAGCCGCCCGATCTGGGCAAAATGGCTGTCGTCGAGCTTGTGGTGAAGATGGCCGAGATGGCCGATGCAGAGGCCCGCGACCTCGAAGATGAAGATCGAATTGCCGTCGCGGATCATGTCGGCGCCGGAATCGTCGCCGAAATAGCGACGGATGTCGGTGGTGACGTTGCGGATGAAGGTGTCGCCGATGCGCTCCGACACGATGGCCGGCTTGCCGTCCTCGCCCCAGCCATGCAGCACATGAGGAATGCGCTTGTCGGGATATAAAGAATAGTGCGTGCTGTGGGCCCGGTTCATGGTGACGACATCGGGCAGCCGGCCCACTTGGTAGGCCCCGCTATAGTCGGTCGCGATGCGCAAGCCGCCGGGCGTGTCGATGAAATAGGTGGAATGGCCTGCATAGGTAATCTGGACTTCAGCGGAGGCTGCGGCCTGCCGGAACGCGACCGGCGTCACGCGGGGTGCCGCATGCGCCATCGCCAGGCATTCGCTGCGCTGAGGTGATTGCTGCGCGAAGGCAGATGTTACCAGCCAACCGAGAAGCGCACAGACCGTCAGCAACAATCGAGACATCAGGAACCGTCCGGCGCTTATCGACGATCTGTGAGTGTATCTACGAATTATCCTCGCGTCATGTGGTGCCGGCGAGCCGCGCCATTCCACCGCTTGCTTTGATCAGTTTCACGGCCGCTTTGTCGAACGACACGAAAGTATCGGCCCCAAGCCAGTTGCCTTCGTGGGCGATGACGCCATCGGTAAAGTCACCCCCGGCCTCGAGGAGCGCTAATCCAGCCTCAGCTATGGGCCGGTTGACGACGACATTGGATGCATTGATCAAGTGCCGGATCGAAGCCGCGATATTTCCAGCAGAGGTTTTGTAGCCTCGTGAGAGGACCCAAGCCAACTCACATAATGCGGGGATCGAGATGGCTATGAGGTCCGCGTTCTCGAGAAGGGCTTCGGCCACCTTGCTCTGTTCGGCATCATCTTCGACCAGCACCCGTACCAGGACGTTGGTGTCGGGTGTTATCTTCATCGCTTGCTGGCCCAGCCGTCAGCAATGACCGCATTCATCTCCTCGATCGAGAGCGATCGACCGTTCGTCTTTCCCTTCAAAAAGCCGAAGGCATCCGAAATCTCTCCGGTGGGCCGAACTGCTCTCACCTCAACTCGCCCGCCAGGAAGCTTTTCTATCGAAATCTTGTCGCCCGGATGTACACCGAGGTGCTCCAGGAGGTCTTTCCGTAGCGTAACCTGCCCCTTTGCCGTGACCGTGAGCGTGCTCATGGGGATCCCTCAATACTGAGTCCTCGATAGGTAAGGCATTTTATCCTTACTTTCAAGGCAGGCAGCCTTCACTCCCGCCTTGGGCTGAACTTCCAGGTGATGGCGACGAGGCCCGCGGTGATCAGGCCGCTGACGAGACCGACGATGGGCAGCGTGAGCACCAGCGCGGCGCTGGCAGCCCAGCCGATCGAGGAGAACGCCTCGGCAAAGGTCGCAAGTCGCGACGAGGTCTGGCGACGGCGAAATTGGCTGCGCCGGGCCTGCACCCGGAACCAGAGCTGGATTGCGGTGGCGGAGGCCGCGCTGACGATGACCGCACCGGCGCTGACCGCGGCCTGGAACGCCGAGGCGAAAGCGAGCGCCGCGATCAGCGGGCAGAAGACGATGGCGATCGCGATCAGCACCACCTCGATCTTGGCGCGGATGACGCTGGACGGCGTCAGCGGCGCGGTCGCAACCAGGTCGGGCGCGTCCTCGCCCGAGATCGTCAGCCAGGCAAGCCCGCCGGCGAGTTGGCCGGCCGCCATGACGATGACGGGCGTGATCAGCGTCAGCGCCGCGGAGCTGTCGGCAAAGTTGCGCCAGAGCAGCAGCGCCGGCGGCACCAGATAGAGCAGCTGCATCAGCGTCTGCGAGATCAGCCAGGGATCGCGCCAGAGCAGCGAAAATTCCTTGCGCCGCAGGGCATGCTGACGCGATCCGCCGCGGAACGGGCGCTCCTTCGCGCTGCGACGGCCGGACGCGCCATAGGCGGCGGCATCGATCGCCGTGTCGGCGAAGCGGCCCGAGAAGATCGCCATGACGCTTCCGAGCAGCACGAGCCCGAGCGCTAGGAGCAGCAGCAGCGCTTCGGCGTCTCCCATCGCCGCCCGCGCCGGCCACCACCAGATGCTGTCGGCATCGGGCGCGTAAGCGGCCAAGCTACCCGAGGTCAGGATGGTGAAGCGCGACAGCGTGCCGTAGGACATGATCGCCGCCACCTGAAGCGCGATCACGAAGCCGGCGCCGATGATGGCGGCGAGGATCTGGGCGACGAACCGTGTCCGCGCCGGACCGATCAGGCGAAACAGCAGGATGGTGACGGCGATCGCGATCGCTGCGGCCGACAGGCCCATGGCGACAACGACGCCGAACGCAGCAAGCCAGCGCGCGCCGCCCCCGAATACCAGCACGTCGATGAAGGGCGTCGAGAACAGCAGCGCCATCACCGTGATGGCGAGCGCGATCGCGGCGATGCGCACCGAGAACAGATTGGCCAGCGTCGCGGGTGAGGACATGATGAGGTCGAGATCGGCGCGTGCGTAAAACACCCGGGTCACCGATTCGATTGCCTGCGACAGCATCAGCGTCCAGGCGAGAAAAATCGTCGCCGAGATCACGATCAGCGAGGATTTGTCGAGTGGCAATTGCAGGTCGGCGAAGCGGCCGATCACCGCCCAGGCCGGTACGTGCAGCAGCGCCGCGAAGAACAGCAGGCCGATTACCGCCGCACGTGTTCGTTTGCGCCGCCCGCCGGTCATCATGGCGAGCCATTCGCGCCAGGCGAGCCGGAGCTCGTGGCGGGCGAACCAGGACAGCGCGGTGGCCGAGCTCATGCGGCTTCCGGAAGCGTCACCAGCGCGATGAAGAGATCTTCCAGGCTGGTGTCGGCGTGCCCGTTTTGCTGCCGGAGCTCGGTTAGCGTGCCCTCGGCAACCAGGCGGCCGGCTGCGATCACACCGATACGGTCAGCCATGCGTTCGGCGACCTCGAGGATATGCGTGGTCATGATGACGGTGCAACCGGCGCGGACGCGCTCGCTCAGGAGTCCCTTGACATGGCGGGCGGAGACGGCATCCAGTCCCGTCAGCGGTTCGTCGAGGATGATGAGGCGGGGATCGTGCACCAGGGCGCCGGCGAGGGCGACCTTCTGGCGCATGCCCTTGGAAAAACCCTCGCAGCGTTCGTGCCGGTGCGGCTCGAGCCCGAGCGAGTTCAGGAGACCCGCGGCGACCGGTTCCGAGGCCGATGGTGCGATGCCCCACAGACCGGCCACGAATTCGAGATATTCGAGCGGCGTGAGCTTGTCGTAGATCATGGGCTCGTCGGAGACCCACGCCATCACCTGCTTGGCGGCGACGGGGTTTTGGAGCGCATCGATGCCGAAGATGGAGACCGCGCCGGCATCGGGCCGCAAAAGGCCTGCAACCATGCGCAAAGTGGTGGTCTTGCCGGCGCCGTTGGGGCCGACCAGCGCATAGAATTCGCCGGCATGGATGGTGAGATCGAGGTTATCGACCGCCAGACGGTCAAAACACTTCGTTAACCCCATGACTTCGAGCGCCGAGTCGTCCGTCTTCATGGCGGCCACACCTTGCGGTTTTGCATCGCTCGCGACCATGCCCCGAAGATGTTTCGGCACCGTGAATCGCGCTGCCGCAAATTCCGTCATCCGGATTGGACTAATGGCAAGTCACCGTTTGTTGACAGCGCTTGGCGGTTCAGGCTGAATTGGCAAAGGGACGAATGGCGCTAACGCAGCGAAACGACTGCGTAGCGACTGAACACAAGATGCGGCAAGGCGGTCAGGAAGAACCGCCGGTTGTATCGGGAGGATGCGCGACGATGCTGGATTTCGTTCAGCAGCTGGTCAGCGGTGTTGCGCTCGGCTGCGTCTACGGCCTGATCGCGCTCGGCTTCGTGCTTGTCTACAAGGCCACCGAGGTCGTCAATTTCGCGCAGGGCGATTTGATGATGCTGGGCGGCTTCTTTGCCTTCACCTTCATTGGCATGATGGGGCTGAACTACTGGGTCGGCTTTGCCGGCGCGGTGGCGGCAATGGCGCTGTTCGGCATGCTCGCCGAGCGCGTGGTGGTGCGGCCGATCCTCGGCTATCCGCAATTCTCCATCATCATGGCCACCATCGGGCTCGGCTATTTCCTGCGCTCGGTCTCCGGCATGATCTGGGGCACCGACGATTTCAAGATCGACACGCCCTTCAGCCAGGGCGTGCTGCGGATCGGTTCGCTGGTGCTCGCCCATGACAAGCTCTCGGTGATCGCGGCCACCGTCATCCTCTGCGCCCTGCTCTGGCTGTTCTTCAACAAGACCACGCTCGGGACCGCGATGCGCGCCAGTTCCGAGAACATGCTGGCCGCCTATTACATGGGCATCCCGGTCAAGCGCGTGGTGTCGATCGTCTGGGCGATCAGCGCGGCGGTTGCGACCTGCGCCGGCGTGCTGCTGGCGCCGATCACCTTCATCCATTCCAATGTCGGTCTGGTGCTGGGGCTGAAAGCGTTTCCGGCCGCCGTGCTCGGCGGCTTCGGCTCGATCCCCGGCGCCGTCGTCGGCGGCGTCCTGATCGGCGTCATCGAGAGCATGGCCGGCTTCTATCTGGCCGAGGGCTGGAAGGACGTCGCGCCCTACGTCGTGCTGCTCGCCGTGCTCTTGCTCAAGCCCGAAGGCCTGTTCGGCCTTCATGTCCGCAAGAAAGTCTGAACGCATGCGCTTCCTGTTCAAGACCGACTACGAGGACGACATCAGGCTGTTTCCGCATTCTGGCTATTACGTCTCCTACGGTCTCCTGCTGGCCGTGCTGCTGATCGCGCCCTATGTGCTCTCCAGCTATCTGATGAGCCAGCTCGTCTTCGTCTGCATCTATGCGACCGTCGGCGTGGCGCTGCTGATTCTGACGGGTTTCACCGGGCAGGCCTCGCTCGGGCACGCGGCGTTTCTCGCGATCGGTGCGTATACGGCGGCCTATTTGCAGAAGTATGGTGTGCCGTTCCCGGTCTACTTTCTCGCCGCCGGGCTCCTGACCGGGCTGATCGGTGCGCTGGTCGGATTCCCCGCGCTGCGGCTGCAAGGCATTTATCTCGTCATCGCCACCATCTCCTTCGCCTTCATCGTCGAGGAGATTCTGGCGCGATGGGAGAGCGTCACCAACGGCAACGAGGGCATGCGGATCAAGGCGGTGTCGCTGTTTGGGGTCGCAGTCTCGCGCGACAGCCCCACTTTCTATTTCCTTTGCCTCGCCGTGCTGGTGCTGACCATCGTCGGCACGCTCAATTTGCTGCGGTCGCCCACGGGGCGCGCCTTCGTCGCGATCCGCGACAGCGAGACGGCGGCGCGCAGCATGGGCGTCAATGTCGCGCTGTACAAGGTGAAGTCCTTTGCGATCTCCGCGGCGATCACCGGCTTCGCCGGCGTGTTGTTCGCGCACAAGCTCTCCTTCATCTCGCCGGAGATGTTCACGCTTCAGCTCTCGATCGAGTTCATCATCGTGATCCTGATCGGCGGCACCTTCAGCCTGCACGGCGCAGTGCTGGGAGCGATCTTCATCGTGATGATCGATCCGTTCCTGACCTACCTCAAGGACGACATGCCCGGCATCATCGCCGGCATTGCAGCGACGTTCGGAGCGGGCACGCAAGCCGCGGCCAATGTCCAGTCCAAGGTCGCGGCCTTTGCCTCGCTCAACGGCTTGAAAGGCGCCATCTACGGCATCATCATCGTATTGTTCGTGCTGTTCGAGCCGCTCGGGCTTTACGGCCGCTGGCTCAAGATCAAACTCTTCTTCCAGCTGTTCCCGCTTTACAAGCGCGCCACCTTCAAGCGGCAGAAGATCTACGTGAAGTCGGAGCGCAACCGATGAGCTATTTTCGCGCCGAGAGTTTGTCGCTGCATTTCGGCGGGCTGAAGGCCGTCGATGCGGTGTCGTTCGCGGTCGAAAAGGGCGAGATCCTCTCGATCATCGGGCCGAACGGCGCCGGCAAGAGCTCGATTTTCAACCTGATTTCGCGGATCTACCGGCCGACCTCGGGTCGCATCTTTTTCGAGGATCAGGACATCACGGAGCAGCCGCCCCATGACATCGCAAGGCTTGGCATCGCCCGCACGTTCCAGAACATCGAGCTGTTCGAGAATGCGACGGTGTTGTCGAACCTGCTGGTCGGCCGCCACCGGCATTCGACCACGCAGCTTTGGCAGGAGCTGTTGTTCCTGCCAGGCGTACGCGCCGACGAGAAGGTGCATCGCCGCAGGGTCGAGCAGGTCATCGAATTCCTCGATCTCGAGCCCTACCGCGACAAGCTGATCTCGGGTCTGCCTTACGGCGTGCGCAAGGTGATCGAGCTGGCGCGCGCGCTATGCTCGGAGCCGAAGCTGATCCTGCTCGACGAGCCGTCCTCGGGCCTCAACGTGGAGGAGACTGACGACATGTCGTTCTGGATCCGCGACCTGAAGAGCGAGCTCGGCGTCACCGTGCTGATGGTCGAGCACGACATGTCGCTGGTCAACCGCGTCTCCGACCGCGTCATCGCGCTGAACTACGGCAGGGTGCTGGCGATGGGCTCGCCGGCCGAAGTGCAAGAGCACCCCGATGTCGTCGCCGCCTATCTGGGAGCCTGACGCGATGGATGCCGTGGCGACACCAGATATCATCCTGAAACTCTCCAACATCGAGAGCTATTACGGGCCGATCATGGCGATCCGCGGCATCTCGCTCGAAGTGCCGCGCGGCCGCATCGTCACGCTGCTGGGCGCCAACGGCGCCGGCAAGACCACGGTGCTGAAGACGATCTCGGGCATTCTCGACCCGCAGAAGGGCGCCATCGAGTTCATGGGCAAGTCGATCCAGCGCATGGAGGCGGACAGGATCGTGCGGCTGGGCCTCAGCCATGTGCCGGAGGGCCGCGAGGTGTTCCCGTTCCTCTCCGTGCGCGAGAACCTGATGATGGGGGCCTATCCGCGCAAGGATCGCGACGGCGTCGCGGACGATCTGGAGCGCGTCTACGGCTATTTCCCGCGGCTGAAGGAGCGCATCAACCAGCCGGCCGGACAGCTCTCCGGCGGCGAGCAGCAGATGCTCGCAATCGGCCGCGCGCTGATGAACCGGCCGACGCTGTTGCTGCTCGACGAGCCCTCGCTTGGGCTGTCGCCGCTGCTGGTGAAGGAGATCTTCGCCATCATCCGTCGGGTCAACGAGGAGCAGGGCATGTCGATCCTGCTGGTCGAGCAGAACGCCAAGGTGGCGCTGGAGACGGCGCACTATGGCTATGTGCTGGAAATCGGCCGGATCGTGATGAACGACAGCTGCGACCGCTTGATGCATTCGAAGGACATCCAGGAATTCTACCTGGGCGCCAAGGAAGCCGGCGCACGAGGCGAGCGGCGCTGGAAAAAGAAGAAGACTTGGCGTTAGAGGAAGCCTTAAATACCAAAGTCCATCCGCTAATATAGACCGCCGGCAAGGCAGGCAGTGGAGGGGAGCGCGACAAGGAGGAGACGTGCATGGCCCGACCGGCGGTGCTGACGGTCGCTGACACGATCGCGAAAAGCTTTTTGCGCGCCGCGGAGACGCGGGGCGACAGGCCGGCTATACGCGAGAAGAAATTCGGGATCTGGCAGCCGACCAGCTGGCGCGAATGGCTGGAGATCTCGAAGGAGATCGCCTACGCGCTGCACGCCATCGGCTTCAGGCCCGGCGACGTTGCTTCCATCATCGCCAACGCCGTGCCGGAATGGGTCCATGTCGACATGGGCATTCTGTGCGCCGGCGGCGTCTCTTCCGGGATCTATCCGACCGATGCCTCATCCCAGGTCGAATATCTCGTCAACGATTCCCGGACGAAAGTGATCTTCGCCGAGGACGAGGAGCAGCTCGACAAGATCCTGGCCTCCCGCGCACGCTGTCCGTCCCTGCGAAAGATCATCGTGTTCGACATGGAGGGCCTTAGCGGCTTCTCCGACGACATGGTGATGTCGCTCGACGAGTTCCGCGCGCTCGGGCGCAACCACATGGCCGGCCGCGAGGCGCTGTGGCAGGAGATGGTCGACAGTCGCAGCGCGAGCGATCTCGCGGTCCTCGTCTATACATCCGGCACCACGGGCCCGCCCAAGGGCGCCATGCACGCCAATCGCAGCGTCACGCACCAGATGCGGCACGCCGATGATTTCATTCCAGCGCGCGAGAACGAGGAGCGGCTGATTTTCCTGCCGCTCTGCCACGTCGCCGAGCGGATCGGCGGCTATTACATCTCGGTCGCGCTCGGCTCGGTGATGAATTTTGCCGAGAGTCCCGAGACTGTGCCGGACAATCTGCGCGAGGTGCAGCCGACCATCTTCCTCGCGGTGCCGCGGATTTGGGAGAAGTTCTATTCCGCGATCACCATCGCGCTGAAGGATGCGACGCCGTTGCAGCAATGGGTGTACCGCCGCGCCATCGACATTGGTTATCGCATGGTCGATTGCAGGATCGAAGGGAAGCCGCCGCCGCTGTCGTTGCGCATCGCCAACGGCATCGCTTACCGGCTCGCTTTTCGCAACATCCGACGCATGATCGGGCTCGACCGATGCCGCATCGCCTTCACCGGCGCGGCGCCGATCGCGCCGGAGCTGATCCGCTGGTATCTCGCGCTCGGCATCGACATCCACGAACTCTACGGCCAGACCGAGAATTGCGGGGTCGCCACCATGATGCCGGCGGAAGGCATCAAGCTTGGCTCGGTGGGCAAGGCGGTGTCGTGGGGGGAAGTGGCGCTGTCGCCCGACGGCGAGATCCTGATCAGGGGCGACTTCCTGTTCATGGGCTATCTGAATCAGCCGGAGAGGACAGCTGAGGCGATCGACCATCGCGGCTGGCTGCATACCGGCGACGTCGGCACCATCGACAATGAGGGCTTCGTCCGCATCACCGACCGGATGAAGGACATCATCATCACCTCGGGCGGCAAGAACATCACGCCGTCCGAGATCGAGAATCAGCTGAAATTCTCGCCCTACATCTCGGATTCCGTGGTGATCGGCGACAAGCGGCCATACCTCACCTGCCTCGTGATGATCGACCAGGAGAATGTCGAGAAGTTCGCGCAGGACCACGACATCCCCTTTACCAATTATGCCAGCCTGTGCCGCGCGGCGGAGATCCAGGATCTGATCTGGCGCGAGATCGAAGCGGTCAATGCCAATTTCGCCCGCGTCGAGACCATCAAGAGATTCTATCTGATCGAACGCCAGCTCACTCCGGAGGACGAGGAGCTGACGCCGACCATGAAGCTGAAGCGCGGCTTCGTGAACAAGCGGTATGCCGCCGAAATCGACGCGATGTATCCGGCGCGGGCGGTGGCTTGAACAATCTTGTTTAAATAACAGCGAAGGAGTGATGGCCCCACCCTTCGCACCATAAGGGCCCCAAGGAGAGGAGACGTCAATGTCGAGATCGTTGAGAACGTTCGGCCTTGCGGCAGGCGCGGTGGTGCTCACCTGTCTGCCCGCCGTCGCGCAAACCAAGGTCACCAATGAAGGCATCTCGGCGTCCGAGATCGTCATCGGCACCCATCAGGATCTGTCGGGACCGATCAAGGTCTGGGGCGTGCCGGTCTCCAACGGCATGAAGATGGCGGTCGAGGAAATCAATGCGGCCGGTGGCATCAATGGCCGCAAGATCAGGATGATCCTCGAGGACAACGGCTACGATCCGAAGAAGGGCGTGCTGGCGTCCCAGAAGATGGTCGAGCGCGACAAGATATTTGCAATGATCGGCTCGATGGGATCGGCGCCGACGCTCGCCGCGCAGGACATCCTGTTCGATGCCGGCGTGCTCCAGCTCTTCCCGCTGACCGCCGCCGAGTTCACCTTCAAGTTCGACCCGGCCAAGCCGCAGGAGCGGCTGAAGTTCAACAACCTCTTGCCCTATGTTGAGAGCACGCGCGCCGCGCTGAAATACATGGTGGAGTGGAAGAACTTCCAGAAGCCCTGCATCATGCACCAGGACGACGAGTACGGAAAGAACGTGCTCGACGGCTTCACCCAGCAATTGACGGTCATGAAGCTGCAGCCGGCGTCGGTGACGAGCTACAAGCGCGGCGCCTCCGATTTCAGCGCGCAGATCGCCAAGATGAAGTCCGACGGCTGCGATCTCGTCGTGCTCGGCACCGTGATCCGCGAGACCATCGGTGCGATGACGGAGGCGAAGAAGCTCGGTTGGGAGGTCACCTTCCTCGGCGCGACGCCGACCAACGTGCTGGAAGTGCCGGCGCTCGGCAAGGACGCCGTCGAGGGCCTCTATGCGGCGAGCGGCTTCGAGATCCCCTACGAGGACACCGCCAAGGGCAAGGTCCACGACTGGCTCATCAACTACAAGAAGATGTTCAACACCGATGCCAATACCCAGGCGATCATCGGCTACAACGCGGTGACGACGTTTGCGTTCTACGCCAACAAGGCGGGCAAGGATCTGACCGGCCAGAAGATGCTGGACGCGCTGGAATCGGGCGACAAGTTCCTCGACATCTTCAACTCGCCGCCGACCAAATTCTCCAAGACCGACCACCTCGCCAACACCATCACCCAGGTGCAGCAGGTCAAGGGCGGCCGCTGGGTTCTGGTGAAGGACAATCTGATGTTTTGATTTCTTCGCCTCTCCCCGCATGCGGGGAGAGGCCGGGATTTGCGCAGCAAATTCCGGGTGAGGGGGCTCTCCGCGAGTCGAACTGTCACCGGATTCGCTGAAGCAGCCCCACACCCCAACCCTCTCCCCGTAAGAACGGGGCGAGGGAGAGCACACAGCCCTACGATCCCCCACCCGCGGTGCCTGAATTCACCGGGGCCAGCTCGTCTTCCCGGCAGCGCCAGCCATCGGCGGCTTTGACAAACGCAAATGTGCGCTGGATTCGCAGGCGGCGCGTGACGTTGAAGGCGTCTGCGGAGCGCTCCTTGTTGCTGACGCCAGGCTGCGGACGACCCGTCCTGGGGTCCCAGCAGGTGCCCGTGCACGTCGTGGCGACCTTGCTGCAGGTGGCGAAGGGCGCCAGCACGGCCATCTCGATTTCGCCCGTGACCTGCGCCTCCTGCTCGCCCACCTGGCTATCGAGCGCATAGACGCGGTTGATGCGGAGGAAGTTGCCGCAGGAATTGGCCGCGTGGATTCGCGCGGCACAGAAGTCGACGGCATCGGTGTCGGGCGCGCGGGCTGCGACCTGCCGGCCGAACACCTTCTTCGGATCGCCTTTCGCCGCGCCAATCTCGTCGGTCTTGTGCTTCAGATAGCCGGCGAGACAGTCCTCCGCGGACTCGAGCTCCCCGAGCGGCACGTTCTCCTTGCCGACCAGATTGCATTTGCGATCGCGCTCCCGCGTCCACCGGCCATATTCGGCAAAGGCAAAGCGTGCCGAGGTCGGATCGAGCTTGCCGATCAGGCCGAGGACCTGGCTGTTCAAGTCGGTCTCGGCAAGCGCCAGCGACGGGTCCGCACAGATCAGCGCGCCTGCGGCGGTGTTGGCGGCGAGACAGTCGAAATCCGGATCGCGTACGATCGCGGCGCGCTCCTCGGTCACCTTGAGAAGACATGCCTTCACCCGGTCGAAATCGTCGGTGCGGATCGCGGTCTGGCCGACGATGCCGCAACCGAGGTTGCGCTGGCGAATCCAGATCGCGTTCTCCTCGATCCCAGGCAGACGATCGGGGAGGCGGGCAAGCCGTGCCTCGATTCCCGTGCTCAGCTTCTCGGCGGCGGCGGCAAGCTCGGCATCACCGCAGAACAATTGATTGCCGGGATCGCGGATCTGCTGGCAGTTGTTCCTCGCGAACAGCGGCAGCCTGTCGGCGACGGAGCGGTCGGACGGGCCGGATTGCGACAAGCCTGGAGCCGCCGGCAAGGCCAGCAGCGCAAGCACAGTCAGCACGATGAACCGCATTCCGGTCGCCCCCGCATAGCCGCGGCCATGCTAGCGTCCTGGATCGCACTGTGGAATGGGTTTGTGGGTAAGCGTACTTTGTGCTGGTAGCCCGGATGGAGCGCAGCGCAATCCGGGATTCGTGCGACAGGCGGCGGCCCCGGATTTCGCGGAGCCCGTCATCGGGCGGCGCTGTGCGCCGACCCGGTGGCTCCATCCGGGCTACAAGAAAGTCAACGCGCCTCGGCGGCGATCATCGAGAACCGCACGGGTTCGTCGACATACTTCATCACGGCCGACTGGTAGAGCACGAACAACGGCTGGTAGCTCCGTGCGGCGTCGTCCTCGACCATCGCCATGCGGCGGTTGTCGAGCATCAGCCAGTGGCCGTCGAGCCGTGCAGCGACAACCGCATGCTCTTCGCCGGCCCTGACGTCGCGCACCACGACGATACGGAGATCTTCGGCGGCAACGCCCGCGAGCTTAAGAGCGGCGAGCTTGGCAATGGCGTAATCCTCGCAATCCCCGGCGCCGCGCGCGAAGGTCGCGAGAGGTGAGCTCCAGACGTCCTCAGAACCGTCAGCGGCGGCACGGATGGCGAGGTTGATGGCGCGATTGGTCTCGCCCAGCAGAGCGCGGCCGTCACGGCTGCGGGCCTGGTCGACGATGGCGAGCAGTTTCAGCGCAGCCGGCGAAGCGCAATTGTCCCGGTCGCCGTCGCACAGCGCGAGCTGCACCATGTCATCGTCGAGCCTGGACCTCAGCGCGAGCCATTTTTGTTGCAGGCTGCCGGCGGAGATGGCGAAGGCGAACACGCCGAACGGCTCGGCGGATTTGCGCACGAGGACGCCGGCTCCCGGCGACAACAGCGTGCCAGCGCGAAGCTCGGCGGCCGATCCGAGCAGGATCAATCCGCACAGCACTAGGATTGCGCGCCAAGCGCGCGAACGAGCAGCGGTCTCCATCTGACATCCCCTTCCGGCTTCGCTAGGTCCCCCTCGACCTGCACGTGCCGGGCTTTGTTGCTTTCGCGGAGATAGTGCGAGGCAGGCGGTTTTGTTCTGCTTAACGCGCCCGGCTGGGGTCCCAAAACCGGGCAACAGGCTGAAACGGGCCTGCTCATATTGCGTAAAATTTTACGATTCGCCGGCTAGGAGAGCGGCAGTTGCCGCGAAGAAGGACCAATTGCAGGCACAAGTTGTGGTGGAACTGATTCTGCGCCTTATGGCTAACGGCTCGCTATTTCACGGCTTCTGTTGGTTGGATCACAGATTTGGCCCCGTATTTGCCGCAGGGTGGTGCGGGGCACCACGAACAAAAGATGACATAAGTATCTATTGTGGGATTTCTGCAATATAATACATGAGGTTACTTGGAATGAGCGAAAATAAGCGCTGCTTTACGTATGAGTATTTGAAAGATTACTTTGACTTCTCTGCAGGTGCCCAGCCGCCTGAGAGCATCGACCGCTTGGTGATGCGAAATCACACAAGCAATAGGTGGTTTCGCTAAGGACTTGGTAATGATATGCAAGTTTAGGCGAGCGATACTTACTTAGATTTTAACTCCTTTTTTGGTGCCCGGATTGAATTACGCTGGCAAATTTGACGCCGCGATTTCCTTGGACGGCTTGGGTTCCCGATCGCCCGCCGATGGCCACGTCGATTCCTTTACCGCAAAGGCACATGGTCATGTGCCTGACGGCGCATTCGTCGTTCCCGACCCGAACCTGATCTTCAACGGCGATTTCAAGCGCGCCGGTCTCGACCTCGTGCTGTCCCATGACGGCCACGACTTCGTCGTTCACGACTATTTCAGGGGCGACAAGCGCGCGGCGATCGCCTCGCCCGACGGCGCGCACCTCACCGGCGACGTCGTCAACGCACTCACCGGCCATGTGCAATATGCGCAGGCCGCCTCCGGCATTGCCGCCGCCCAGGTCATCGGCCACGTCACCAAGCTCTCCGGCAGCGCGACCGCGGTTCGTAACGGCGTCTCCGTCATCCTGAACAACGGCGACAACGTCGAGAAGGGCGACGTGGTCTCGACCGGTGGCGACTCGACGCTCGGCATCACGTTCATCGACGGCACGGTGTTCGGCCTGTCCTCCAATGCGCGGATGGTGCTGAACGAGATGGTCTACGACCCCAACGGGTCGAACAATTCCTCTCTCCTCAGTCTGGTCGCGGGCACCATCACCTTCGTTGCCGGCGAGACCGCCAAGCACGGAGACATGAAGGTCGACACGCCAGTCGCCACCATGGGTATCCGCGGCACGGCGGTGCTGAGCCAGATCAACTTCGTCGTTCCCGCCGGCGGCGGCGATCCGCAGCCGCAGGCGAGCTTCCAGGTGCTGGTCGAGCCGAACGGCACGACGGGCTCCTACATCCTGTTCGACAAGGTCACGCTGCTGCCGATCGCGACGGTCAACCAGGCCGGCCAGATGATCCAGATCAGCGGCGGCAACGTCTCGATCTCCAATGCGCTGATGTCGCCGGACATCCAGAAGCTGATCACGGACGTGTTCACGCTGAAGTTCACGGACAACAACAGCAACACCAAGCTGACCCAGAACTTCACCGACTCGATCACGCAGACCGGCAACATTGTCGTGATCAAGACGGACACCGGTGCCACCGCGACCGCGACCTTCACGAATCTCACTCAGCCGGGAGCGCAGGATTCCGGCCATGATCCGTCGAGCAGCACCCGCATTCCCGGCCCGCCCGATGCACGCAGCCTTGATCTCAATGGGAATGTGCAGAAGGCGTTCGCGCTGACTGAGCGTGCGGATACGACCGGCGACACGACGCATTCCGACACCATCTCCGGCCTGATCACCTTCGTCGACCAGAACCTGGGCGACCGGCCGACGGTGAGCATAGACCTCGGCGACGCGCCGAACTATCTCTACAAAAATGCCGGCCAGCAGGATGTCACCAGCGCGCTCTCTGCACTCCAGAAGCAGGACATCGCGGCAACGCAAATCCAGATCAGCGTCGCCGCAGCCGGCGGTAACAACAACAACGGCTCGGCGGTCTGGACCTACACGATTCCCGACCACGTCTTCGACTTCCTAGCGGCCGGTGAAACGTTGACGCTGACTTACAAGGTTCGCGTCAACAATAATTTCTCGGTCAATCCCGAAACGTCGCCCATCGACATCACCATCACGATCACCGGCACCAACGACAAGCCGGTGATCACCACCAGCGTTCCCGTCATCATCTTCGAGGGCGGCACCAGCAAACCCGGTGGCCCGCTCACCAGCGAGGTGCCGACTTCGGGCACGCTGACCTTCACGGATGTCGACCTCACCGACGCCCACACGGTCGCGGTCAAGCTGACCAGTGCGACCCTGCCTGATGGTAGCGTTCCGCCCGGCCCACTCGCGGCGTTCCAGAGCGCGATGTCGGTCGCGATCGCGGCGGGCGCCGACAGCAAGGGCAGCGGCACCGGCACCATCAGCTGGTCGCTGGCCGACCTGCCGGTCTACCTCGCCGACTTCATCCCCAAGGGTGAGGTGCTGACGCTGGCCTACACCGTGACGCTCAAGGACGCGCAAGGCGCCACCTCGCAGCAGACCATCACCGTCACGATCACCGGCACCGACGCTCCCGCCGTGGTGTGGATCGCGACCGACAAGCCCGGTGCTCCCTCCGGCGGCTTCTGGAAGGATGCGGCCAATTGGGCAACCGGCACGGTCCCGACCATCAATGACGACGTCATCGTCATCACCGATCAGTTGCACGGGCTGACGCCGTCCTACCCGGTGACAATCGACACGGCAGCCTACGCCAAGTCGATCACGATGAACGACTACGACACCGCGGTCGGCCACAAGGCACCGGAAGTCATCAACAAGAGTGCGCTGACGATTGCGGGCGAGATCAGCCTCAAGGCCGATTCGAAGCTCACCAATTTCGCGGCAAGCACGATCTCGGTTGGTGGCAAGGCCGAGTTCCTGGACAGTAGCGTGCTCACCAATGCCGGCTATCTGACGCTTGCGGCCGGTGGCGATTTCGCTGGCGGTACCACGATCGCCAATTCCGGCACGATTGAGCTGTCCGGCGGCACGCTGAAGACGCTCGCCGCAATTAACAATGCCGGCGGCACGCTCAAGGCCGATGCCGGCACGACGCTGATCGTCGACACTGCCACCATCAGCGGCGGCACGGTCACCATCGCCGGCACGTTGGAACTCGATGGCAGCAGCGTCCTCAAGAACGGCACGCTGAACAATTCAGGGGCGGTCAACGTCAAGGGCACAGCGGAGTTCGCCCACGAGACCGTCTCCAACACCTCCGGCGGCACGATCAAGGTGCTGGCGAATGGCTGGCTGACGATCGACCAGGGCGCGACCGTTACCAATACCGGCAACGTCACGATCGATGCCGCGGGCAAGCTGACAGTGAACGGCGCCACCATCAGCGGCGGCACGATCAACGGTCTCGGCACGATCGACGTTACCGGCGCCAGCACGATCGATGGCGGCGCGACGCTGAGCACGGCCATAGTTATCGCCGATGCTAAGCTGACGCTGGACGGCATCACGGTTTCGGGCTCGACGATCACGGACAATGCCGGCATTGAGCTCGACAACACCGTCAAGCTCCAGGACGGCGCCAGCATCCAGGATGGCGCGGTCGCCAACACCGGCACGCTGAAGATCGCCGGCGCTGCGATGCTGTTCAACGATGTCGTGACCAACACCGGCACGGTGTCGGTCGATGGCGGTCAAACGCTGACACTGTCCGGCACGGAGATTTCGGGCGGGGCCGTCAACGGCGCCGGCATCATCGATGTCATCGTCGCGAGCAAGATCGACGGCGGC
>NZ_JBVVPN010000010.1:72727-99517 GCF_055811035.1 Bradyrhizobium sp. MI1.10 | reverse complement strand
GTGACCAACACCGGCACGGTGACGGTCGATGGCGGCCAGACGTTGACACTGTCCAGCACGGAGATTTCGGGCGGGGCCGTCAACGGCGCCGGCATCATCGATGTCATCGTCGCGAGCAAGATCGACGGCGGCGCCACACTGAGCACGGCTGCAGTTACCGCCGATGCCAAGCTGACGCTGGACGGCATCACGGTTTCGGGCTCGACGATCACGGACAATGCAGGCATCGAGCTTGACAACACCGTCAAGCTTCAGGACGGCGCCAGCATCCAGGGTGGCGCGGTCGCCAATATCGGCACGCTGAAGATCGCCGGCGCTGCAACGCTGCTCAATGACGTCGTGACCAACACCGGCACGGTGACGGTCGATGGCGGCCAGACGTTGACACTGTCCAGCACGGAGATTTCGGGCGGGGCTGTCAACGGCGTCGGCACGATCGATGTCATCGGCAGCAGCAAGATCGATCAATCGGCGACGCTGAGCACCGCTGCCGTAACGGTTGAGAGCGGCGTCATACTGACGCTGGATGACGTGACCGTTGCGGGTACCGCAATCGCCAATCATGGCACGGTCAAGGTCGATGCAAGCAGCAAGCTGACATTGAACGGTGCAAGCCTGACCGGCGGCGCGCTCATTGTTTCGGGCACGCTGAATTCGACCGGCACAACTGCGATTACCGACGCCAACATCTCGAACAACTATCTGATCGAGGCAACCCTGGGCGCGTTGACGCTGTTGGCGACGACCTCCGCAAGCTCGATCGCGAATGACGGCATCCTCCGGGCCAATGGCGCCGAGCTCGACATCAACGGCGAAGCCGTCGCTAACACCGGCACGTTGGCGGCGATCGATCACGGGACACTGAAGCTGATCGGGATGAAGGCGACCAATACCGGCAGCGGTGCCGTCTCGGTCGAGTCCGGCTCGACACTCGATCTCCAGGGCGCGACCATCGACGGCGGCACGGTGACGATTGCCGGTACGCTGGAATCGACCGGCACGAGCGCGATCGACAACGCCGACATCACCAACACCGGCACGATCACGGTCACCAGCGGCACGCTGACGATCGATCCCGCCACGCTTCACACCATCACCAATCACAATCTGATTCAGGCGAATGGTGGCGTGCTCGGCGTCTCCGGCGAAGACATCTCCAACACCGCGGATCTCGAGGCGATCAACTATGGCACGCTGAAGCTGACAAATCTGACTGTCAGTAACAGCGGCACCGGAGCGATCACGGTCGATGGTCACTCGAAGCTCTATCTGACCGACGTCTCGATCAACGGCGGCAGCCTGAGCAATGCCGGCAATCTCTACAGCGCCGGCGTCGATACGGTCACGGGCAGCGTCACCAATACCGGCATCATCGAGGTCCAGAGCGGCACGCTCGACCTTGCGGGTGGCATCGCCGGTTCAGGCAAGGTGATCGTCGATGTCGGCGCGACGCTGGAGTTTTCGGGCGCGACCGGTTCGATCCACATCGTCAATTCCGGCTCGATCGTGGGCACCGGTGGCAATGCGGCGATCCACATCCAGCAGGACACGACCGGTTCGGTGATCGACAATTCCGGCGCCATCGGGCCGGCCGCCGCCTTGAGCGTGACCTCCGCGACCGATGCGATCGTCGAGACCGACGGCAGCCTCACGATCAACAACACCGGCCACATCAACGGCAATGTCTCGGTCGCTACCGCGACCTTCAACAACGAGCTGGGCGGCACCTGGACGGTCGCCGGCACGAGCGTGTTCGGCAATGCGTCGACGATCGTCAATGACGGTGTCATCGATCTCCTCAACGGCGCCTCGATCTCCCTGAGTGGGCCTGGCCTCGTCAATCACAACCACATCGACAGCTGGGGCACGGCGTCGATCTCGGGCACCATCGCCAATACCGGCACCATCGAGGTCCATGGCGAGTTGTCGCTGTTCGGCTCGTTGACCGGCACGGGCTCGGTCACCGTCGATGCCGGCGCGCTGCTGAAGCTCGAAGGCACGGTCGCGCAAACGATCGCACTTCACGGCAACGGCGCCGCGCTTGAGATCGATACGGACACGTTCGGCGGCTCGATCGCAGACTTGTCCGTGAACGACACGATCGAATTATCGACGATCCAGTGGGGCCCCGGCACCAGCGCCGTCTACGTGCCCAATGCTGTCGATCCTGCGAGCGGCGGCATGCTCACGGTCACCGGCAACGATGGCAAGACCATTGACCTGACTCTCGTCGGCGACTATCGCAACGCGCACTTCGCGGGCAGCGACGATGGCGGCCACACGCTGATCACGATGCATGCGATCGACGACGCGCCGGCGTTCGACATGGTCAATGCATCCCTGACCGCGAACTTCTCCGAACGCGAAAGCACCACCGGCTCCGGCGATTCCGACCCGCTGCCCGCCGCAACCGGCTCGATTCACTTCACCGACATCGACCTGACGGACCGTCCGATAGCGACAGTTGCAGTCACCGACCAGGCTGTGACCTGGCTGGATGGCGGCACCGACCTCACCGCGTCGCTCACCGACGACGAGACCGCCGCGTTGAAGGCCGCGCTGATCTATGGGCAGACTGGCAAGAACAACGGCACCGTCACCTGGAGCTATTCGATCCCCGACGGCGCGCTGGACTTCCTCGCCAAGGACCAGACCGCGAAGGTCGACTCCACCATCACGCTCACGGACGATTACGGCAAGATCCATACGGCCGAGGTCAGCGTCACCATCACTGGCAAGAACGACATTCCGACATTGCCCGCGGTCACCACGGGCCCACTTGTTGACACCGCCGCCACCGATAGCTTCCCGAACATCACGGGAACGCTGGTCGGGACCGACGCCGACCATGGCGAGACGGCAACGTTGCACTACGCGGTGATGGATGGAGCGAACGCGGTCACGACGGTCGCCGGTCATTACGGTTCGCTGACGGTGGATGCCGTCGGCAGCTACAGCTACGTTCCGGATGCTGCGGCGATCAACGCGCTGTCGGCAGGCCCTTACTCGGACGTCTTCACGATTCAGACCAAGGACGCGCAGGGTGCTGTCGGCACGGCGTCATTCACGGTCGCCGTCACCGGCGCCAACGACACGCCGGTGTTGTCCAATGGCAGCATCGGGAAACTCACCGACACGGCCGCAGCGGATAGTTTCTCCGACCTCACGGGACAGGTGGTCGGGACCGACGTCGACACCGGCGACACGCTGAGCTATGCCCTGCTTGACGCAGGTCACCAGGCCGTCGCGACGGTCACGGGTCATTATGGCGCGCTGACGCTCAATAGCAACGGCAGCTATAGCTACGTTCCCGACGCTGCGTCGATCAACGCCCTGCCGGGAGGCTCCTATTCGGATAGTTTCACGGTCCAGGTCACCGACGCGCATGGCGCTGCCACCACCGCGACATACACGGTGGACCTGACGGGCGCCAACGACACGCCGAAGCTGTCCGATCTCAACATCGGCTCGCTCACGGACACGGCTGCGACTGACAGTTTCGCCAATCTCACCGGCAAGCTGGTCGGGACCGATGCTGACAGTGGCGAGACGGGGTCGCTGACCTATGCCGTGCTTGATGCGACGCATCATGCGGCTGCAACGGTCGCAGGCCACTACGGCTCGCTAACGGTGAACGCGAACGGCAACTACAGCTACGTTCCGGATGCAACCGCCATCAACGCACTGCCGCAGGGATCCTATTCGGATACGTTCACGGTACAGACGACGGACGTTCATGGGGCCGCGGGCACGGCGACACTGACAGTCGGCGTGACCGGCGCGAATGACACGCCGATGTTCGATCTCGATCACGTGAGTGTTAGGCAAGACGACGACGAGCAGGTGATCGTCCATGGCCTTTCGTTGGTCGACCCGGACGCTGCTCCGAATGAGATATTCACGCTGGCTGCCACGACTGAGGCTGCCGGCAGCAATGCGAGCCCGTCGTCGCGCTCCGGTCTATTTGCAAACATCAATGGGAGCCTGAATACCGTTATCTACAATGAAGGCAGCGCAGAGCCGCCCACGGACAAGATCACGCTCACCGTGACCGACGGGCACGGGGCGAGCGATACCATTCACTTGATTTTCAACCTTCCTGAAAGTGCGAACGACCACGCGCGGATCACCGGCACGACCGGCAAAGATCTGTTCATCGGAACCGGCTATCAGGATCAGTTCGTGTTCGCGGCCGACTCGAACCGCGATATGATCGTGAATTTCACGCCGGGTCAGGACCACATCGATCTCTCGGCAGTTGTGACGACCTCCAATCTTTCCGCCTGGATGGCCCAGCATGTGGCCGGGTCACCTACCAATTCGGCGGACACCCTGATCACGATCGACGCGGCAGACACGATCGTCCTGAAGGGCGTCACCGCGGCCCATCTCCATGCGAGCGACTTCATCGTCCACGCCTGATGACCGCTTGGGTGCCAAGCCGCCGGCTGCCATTGCCCGTGAAAGCGTGATATTCAACCGCCATGAAACGTCTCAAAATCCTGCGGCGGTGGTTTGCGCGGAAGTTGGGGTTTGCGCGGCTGATGTGCCTTGCGCTGCTGGTCGTGTTTGCCGGCGCTCGCCTGTGGGATCCGCCGCCGATCCAGGAACTGCGGCTGCGCACCTTCGACATGTTTCAGTTGATCGATCCGCGCCACAAGGCGGCGCGGCCGGTCACGATCGTCGACATCGACGACAAGAGCCTCGCCAAGCTCGGCCAATGGCCGTGGCCGCGGACGCGGATCGCCGACATGATCCAGAACCTTACCAGCAACGGCGCGGTCGCAATCGGCTTCGACGTCGTGTTCTCGGAGGCCGACCGGCTCAATCCGGATCTGGTCGCGAGCCACATGCGCTACCTCGACGATGCCACCCGCGCCAAGTTGCGCGAGCTGCCGAGCAACGACCAGATCCTTGCCGAAGCGATCAAGCGCTCGCGCGTGGTGCTGGGCGAGACGGGGCTTCCAGCAGTCTTGTCCGAACTCGACAAGTCACTTCCATTCACCGGCGTAGCGACGCTCGGGGAGGACGGGTCTGAACGCTTCATGTTCGACTTCCCGGGCTTGTTGCGCAACGTGCCTGTGATCGAGAAGGTCGCGGCCGGACGCGGCCTGTTCTCGATCAGACCCGAGCGCGATGGCCTGATCCGCCGCGTGCCGATGATCCTGCGGGCGCAGGACAACATCATGCCCTCGCTGAGCCTGGAGATGCTGCGCGTCGCCACCGGCACGCCGACGCTGCTGATCAGGACCGACAAGAGCGGTATCCGCACGATCCGCCTCAAGGGCCTGGAGATCCCGACCGACAAGAACGGCCAGCTGTGGATGCATTACGCCCGCCCGGACCCCTCGATCTACGTCTCTGCGGCCGATGTGCTCGACAATAGCGTGTCGCCCGGCAAGATCGCCGGCAAGCTGGTCCTGATCGGCACCTCCGCGGGCGGGTTGAACGACCTCAAGACTACGCCGGTGTCCTCGACCATGCCCGGCGTCGAGATCCACGCCCAGGTGCTGGAGAGCGTGCTGAGCGGCGCGGTGATCTCCCAGCCCGGTTATGCGCTCGTTGTCGAGCTGCTCGCCGCGCTCGTCATCGGCTTGCTCGTCATCATCTTCACGCCGAACCTCGGACCGGTCCGCCTCGTACTTGCCGGCGCGACCTTCGCCGCGATCCTGATCGGAGTGTCCTGGTTCTACTATGCCCAGCGCCGCTATCTCATCGACTTCACCTATCCGCTGCTCTCGACCACCGCGATCTATCTGACGCTGATCTTCGCGAGCTTCGTGCGCGAGCAGCGGCAGCGCGTGCAGATCCGCGGCATGTTCGCGCAATACATGTCGCCGGTGCTGGTCGAGCAACTCGCGCAGTCACCGGAAAAGCTCGTCCTCGGCGGCGAGGAGCGCGAAATGACGATCATGTTCTCCGACGTGCGCGGCTTCACCACCATATCGGAAACCTACAAGCACGATCCGCAGGGCCTGATCGCGCTGATGAACCGTTTCCTGACCCCGCTGACCGATGTGATCATCGATCAGAAGGGCTATATCGACAAATATATGGGCGACGCCATCATGGCGTTCTGGAACGCGCCGCTCGACGATGCCGAGCACGAGGTCAACGCCTGTGAGGCCGCGATCCAGATGTTGGAGAAGATCGACGCGGTGAACAAGGACCGCGAACAGGAAGCCACGGATGGCGGCCACGTCTACATCCCGCTCAATGTCGGTATCGGCCTCAACACCGGCATCGGCGTCGTCGGCAACATGGGCTCCGACCTGAAGAAGAACTATTCGGTGCTCGGCGACAGCGTGAACCTGGCCTCGCGCCTGGAAGGCCAGTCGAAGGAGTACGGCTTTCCCATCATCGTCGGCTCGAGGACCGCGCTCGCCGCCAAGGACAAGTTCGCGATCCTCGAGCTCGACTTCATCATGGTCAAGGGCAAGACCGAGCCCGAAGTGATCTACGCCATCGCCGGCCGCGAGGACGTGATGCATTCCGGCGCCTTCCAGCGCCTGCGCAACGTCACCATCGAAATGCTGGCCTGCTATCGCGGCCGCGACTGGCAGGGCGCGCTGGACGCCATCGAACGCGGGCGCAGGAGCGAGGATGCCGACACGCTGGAAAAGCTGTTCAAGCTCTATGAAGTGCGTATCAAGGAATTCCAGGTGAATCCGCCGGCGGAGGGGTGGACCGGGGCCTATGCACTGCTGACGAAGTAGGGGGCAGATGTGCGGTTTTGAAGCTAACCACACACTCGCTGTCGTCCCGGCGAACGCCAGAACCCATTACCCCAGGGAGAAGTTGTTACGGCGAGCGGCCAACCACCAATCTTCGGCAAACGAAATTCGGTGGTTATGGGTCCTGGCTTTCGCCAGGACGACGGCAGAGGGTTGAGCTGTCGCCTCACTCCGCCCCGATCGTCGTCAGGTCCTGGAACCAGTGCTGCGCCTGGACGAACTGCTTGACCTTGGGCGACAGCGCATGCGGGTTGGTGTCGTGCACCACCCACACCAGCGTGGCGTCGTCGACGATCAGCGCGTGCGCCTGCGCCAGCAGCTCGTCCTGCTTGGTGCTGTCGAAAGTCTGTTTGGCCTCGTCGATCAGCGCGTCGACCTTCGGGTTCTTGTAGCCACCCCAGTTGACGCCCACCGGCGCGATCTGGCTCGAATGGAAGAAGCGGACGATGGCGTAGAGCGGGTCGGAGGTGACGTAGGCGATGTTGTTGGCGGTGATGCCGGCGTTCATCTCGTCGGCCGCGCCCTTGCGCCAGTGCGTATAGAGCGTCTCGAGCTCCACGACCTTGAAATCGATGTCGATGCCGATCTCCTTGAAGCTCTGCTGCAAAAATTCATTCATCGGCAGCGAGAGCATCTGGCCGGTGCCGCCCTGTGCGATGATGAAGGTCGCTTTCAGCGGCTTCGCCTTCGAGTAGCCGGCTTCCTCGACCAGCTTCTTCGCCGCGGCGACATCGTATTTCAGCTCGAAGCTCGGCTTGCCGAACCAGGGGCTCGACGGATCGACCTGTCCCTTGGCGGGTTTTGCAAGCCCATTCATCAGGCCCACCACGGCCTCACGATCGATCGCGAGGTTCAGCGCCTTGCGCAGGCGGATGTCGGTCCAGGGCGAACCCGGCAGCACGCTCAGATGATAATTCCAGACATGCGGCGTGACGTTATCGACGAGCTTCATGCCGGCGGCCTTGAGCTGCGGCACGGCATCCGGCGCCGGCGTTTCGATCAGATCGACTTGCCCGGCCAGCAGCGCATTGGTGCGCGTCAGCGCTTCCGGCATCGGCACCAGCACGAGCTTGTCGACCTTGGGAATACGCTTCTTGTTCCAATAATCCGGATTCTTCGTGAGCTCGGCGAGCTCGCGCGGCACCAGTTTGGTCAATTTGAACGGGCCGGTCCCCGAAGGCTGGCTCGCGAACTTGTCCCAGTCCTTGCCGAGCTTCTCGTATTGCGTCGGGCTCGACACCAGGAACCACAGCATCTGATAGGGAAAGAAGGAATCGACCGTCTTGGTGGTGATCTCCACCGTGGAGTCGTCGATCTTGGCGTAGCTCGCGACAGAAGGCAGGCGGGTCTTGACCTGGGCACTCTGGCGCTTATCGAATTGCGGCGCCTTGTCGTTGAGCACCTTGTCCAGATTCCAGATCACGGCGTCGGCGGTGAACTCGCTGCCGTCGTGAAACTTCACGCCCTTACGCAAGGTGAAGCGCCATTTGGTCTTGTCGGTATCGTCGACCTTCCATTCGGTGGCGAGCCCCGGCACCAGTTTGCCGGGTCGATCGGCGACGTCCATCTCCCAGGCCACGAGCGGATCGTAGATGGTGTAGGCCGTGAACTGATAGGCGCCGGCGCCGCGATCGGGCTGGCCGGTGGTCAGCGGGATGTCCGCCATCGAAATGCCGTAGCGCAGCACCATTTCGGCGCCCGCCGGAATCGCGGACAACGCCAGTGCAAGCACGGCGAAACAGGTCGATAGTCGGATACGCATGGCCAAAGCTCCAAGGAAGACTTCAAGGGAGAATTGGAGCCAAACCTGCAATCTTGATGCCAGAATAGGCAGCGAGGTGCTTTCGCCGACGTGTCATCACAAGGACTTGTCGTCGCAGGGGCAATTTGCAGAATAAGTTTCCCCATTGGCATAGGCATTGCATACGATTGCATCAAAATTAGTCATCGAAGCCGGAAAAGGATTGAGGCAATGCTGATCAACAAAAACAAGACCCGCGCGGCGCTGATCGCGTTGCTGGCGCTCAGTAGCGCGGCTGCGTGGCCGCGCGTCGCCAGTGCCGAAACCGTGCTGCGCATCGCCATGACGGCTGCCGATATTCCGCGCACGCTGGGCCAGCCCGATCAGGGTTTTGAAGGCAACCGCTTCACCGGCCTCACCATGTATGACGCGCTCACCGGCTGGGACCTGTCCTCGGCCGACAAGGCGAGCGTGGTGATCCCCGGCCTTGCCACCGAGTGGAAGGTCGACGATGCCGACAAGACCAAATGGACATTCAAGCTGCGCCCCGGCGTGACCTTCCATGACGGCTCGCCGTTCAATGCGGACGCCGTGGTGTGGAACGTCGAGAAGGTGCTGAAGCAGGACGCGCCGCAATTCGACGCCAGCCAGGTCGGCGTCACGGCCTCGCGGATGCCGACGCTGGCGTCCGCGAAGAAGATCGACGACATGACGGTCGAGCTCACCACCAAGGAGCCCGATAGCTTCCTGCCGATCAACCTCACCAATCTCTTCATGGCGAGCCCGGCGAAGTGGCAGCATTTCTACGAGAAGGCGGAAGGCGCTGACGCCAAGGCCAAGTCGCAGGCCGCATGGACCGCGTTTGCCAAGGACGCCGCGGGCACCGGCCCGTGGAAGATGGCCGCGTTCACCCCGCGCGAGCGGCTGGAGCTGGTCAAGAATGCGAGCTACTGGAACAAGGACCGCGTGCCCAAGGTCGACAAGATGGTGCTGTTGCCGATGCCGGAGGCGAACGCGCGCACCGCGGCGCTGCTCTCCGGGCAGGTCGATTGGGTCGAGGCACCGGCGCCGGACGCTTTGCCCGAGCTCAAGCAGCGCGGCTTCAAGCTCTACGCCAACGAGCAGCCGCACGTCTGGCCGTGGCAGTTCTCGCGCGTCGAGGGCTCGCCCTGGAACGACATCCGCGTGCGTAAGGCAGCAAACCTCTGCGTCGATCGCGAAGGACTCAAGGACGGCCTGCTCGCGGGGCTGATGGTGCCCGCGACCGGCACCTTTGAGCCCGGCCATCCCTGGCGCGGCAAGCCGACCTTCGAGATCAAGTATGACAAGGCGGCTGCGCAGAAGCTGATGCAGGAGGCCGGTTTCGGCCCGAGCAAGAAGCTGACGGTGAAGACCCAGACCTCTGCCTCCGGCTCGGGCCAGATGCAGCCGCTGCCGATGAACGAATATCTCCAGCAGGCGCTGGCCGAATGCTATTTCGACGTGCAGCTCGACGTCATCGAGTGGAATACGCTGTTCACCAATTGGCGCCGCGGCGCCAAGGATCCCAGCGCCAACGGCTCGAACGCGACCAACGTCACCTACGCGGCGATGGATCCGTTCTTCGCGCTGGTGCGCTTCCTGCAATCGGGCATGGCTCCGCCGGTCTCGAACAATTGGGGTTTCATCAACAATCCCAATTTCGACGAGCTGGTGAAGAAGGCGCGGCAAACCTTCGATCCCGCCGCGCGTGACGCGGCGCTCGCCGAACTGCACGCGGCCTCCGTCGATGACGCAGCCTTCCTCTACGTCGCCCACGACGTTGGCCCCCGTGCCATCAGCCCGAAGGTGACAGGCATCGTGCAGCCAAAGAGCTGGTTCATCGACTTCTCGCTGGTGTCGATGCAGTAATTCTCTCAGCTTGCTCAGTGCACCCTCTCCCCTTGTGGGAGAGGGTGGCTTCGCAAAGCGAAGCCGGGTGAGGGGTCTCTCTCCGCGAGTGACCATCTCTCATTAGGAATAGCTGTACTCGCGGAAACAACCCCTCATCCGGCGCTCCGCGCCACCTTCTCCCGCAAGGGGAGAAGGAAGAAAGAACTGCAGTGCTCGCCTATATCGCCAGACGCATCGTCTACGTCGTCCCGATCGTCATCAGCGTCGCGCTGGTGTGTTTTCTGCTCGTGCACATAACGCCGGGCGATCCGCTGGTGGCCGTGCTGCCGGCTGACGCCTCGCAGGAGCTCGCCGCGCAGCTCCGCACCGCCTATGGTTTCGACCGCCCGCTGCCGGTGCAGTTCGGGCTTTGGCTGCTCCGCGCACTTCATGGCGATCTCGGCAATTCCATCGCCACGGGCCGGCCGGTGCTGGCCGAGGTCATGCGCGCGGTCAGCAACACGGTCACGCTGGCGATTGCGGCGGCGATCATCGGCTTCACCATGGGCATCCTGCTCGGCCTGATCGCCGGCTATTTCCGCGAGACCTGGATCGACAAGCTGGCGACATCCTTTGCCATCGCCGGCGTTTCGGTGCCGCATTACTGGCTTGGCATGGTGCTCGTCATCATCTTCTCGGTTCAGCTGAACTGGCTGCCCGCCGTCGGCGCCGGACCCGGCGGCTCGGCCGCCTGGGCCTGGGACTGGGCGCATTTGCAATATCTCGTGCTGCCGGCGATCACGACCTCGGTGATCCCGATGGGCATCGTCACCCGCACGGTGCGCGCGCTGACCGGCGACATTCTCAGCCAGGACTTCGTCGAGGCGCTGCGTGCAAAAGGCCTGCACGAGCGCGGCGTGTTCCGCCACGTCATCAAGAACGCCGCGCCGACCGCGCTCGCGGTGATGGGACTTCAGCTCGGTTACATGCTTGGCGGCTCGATCCTGATCGAGACCGTGTTCTCCTGGCCGGGCTCGGGCTTCCTGCTCAACTCCGCGATCTTCCAGCGCGACCTGCCGCTGCTCCAGGGCACGATCCTGATCCTGGCGCTGTTCTTCGTCTTCCTCAATCTGCTGGTCGACATCGCGCAAGCCGCGATCGACCCGCGCATCAAGCGGGGCTAGCGATGAGCGAGCTTCCGTTGTCCGTCACCTCCGACGCCGCGCTTCAGTCCGCGCCCGCGACCAAGGCGCGCGGCTATTGGGCGACCGTCGGCCGCCGTATCCGGCGCGACAAGGTCAGCATGGTCTGCGCGCTGGTGCTGCTGCTGATCTT
Organism: Bradyrhizobium sp. MI1.10; assembly: GCF_055811035.1. Classification (NCBI taxonomy): domain Bacteria; kingdom Pseudomonadati; phylum Pseudomonadota; class Alphaproteobacteria; order Hyphomicrobiales; family Nitrobacteraceae; genus Bradyrhizobium; species Bradyrhizobium sp. MI1.10. The sequence continues at coordinate 87,856 of NZ_JBVVPN010000010.1, read as the reverse complement.
CCTGTCCGCGATCGTTGCGCCGTGGCTCGGTCTGGAAGATCCGTACAAAGGTTCGATGATCCGGCGCCTGCGCCACATTGGCACATCAGGCTACCCGCTCGGCACCGACGAGCTCGGCCGCGACATGCTGGCGCGGCTGATCTATGGCGGGCGGCTGTCGCTTCTCATCGGCATTCTGCCTGTGATCCTCGCCTTCTGCATCGGCACGTCGCTCGGCCTCGTTGCCGGCTATGTCGGCGGCAAGCTCAACACCGCGATCATGCGCACCATCGACGTGTTTTACGCGTTTCCGTCTGTGCTGCTGGCGATCGCGATCTCCGGCGCGCTGGGCGCGGGCATCCTCAATTCCATCGTGTCGTTGACCGTCGTGTTCGTGCCGCAGATCACCCGCGTCGCCGAAAGCGTCACGACGGGCGTGCGCAACATGGACTTCGTCGACGCCGCGCGCGCCTCCGGTGCCGGTCCCTTCACCATCATGCGCGTGCACATTCTCGGCAACGTGCTCGGTTCGATCTTCGTCTATGCCACCAGCCTGATCTCGGTTTCGATGATCCTCGCGGCAGGCCTGTCCTTCCTTGGACTCGGCACTAAGCCGCCGGAGCCGGAATGGGGCCTGATGCTGAACACCTTGCGGACCGCGATCTACGTCAACCCCTGGGTCGCTGCGCTCCCCGGTGCAATGATCTTCGCGGTCTCGATCTGCTTCAACCTGCTCTCGGACGGCCTGCGTAGCGCCATGGACATCAGGAACTAGCCATGAGCGAAACCAACCTCTCTGTCGCAATGCTGGAGCCGATCGAAGACCTCGGCGGCGTCGCCCAGCCGCTGCTCCAGGTCAACGGCCTGACCAAGCATTTCCCGGTGCGCGGCGGATTGTTCGCCGCAAAGCGCACCGTGCGTGCCGTCGACAATGTCTCCTTCTCCGTCGCCAAGGGCGAGACCGTCGGGATCGTCGGCGAATCCGGTTGCGGAAAGTCGACCACCGCGCGGCTGCTCATGCACTTGATGCCGCGCGATACCGGCGACATCATTTATGACGGCATGAGCGTCGGCCAGTCGCTCTCCTTGCGCGAGCTGCGCCGCGGCATGCAGATGGTGTTCCAGGATTCCTACGCTTCGCTCAACCCGCGCCTGACGATCGAGGAATCGATCGCCTTCGGCCCGAAGGTGCATGGCATGGCCGACGGCGCTGCGCGCGCGCTGGCGCGCGAGCTGCTGGGCAAGGTGGGCCTGGTTCCTGCAAATTTCGCCAACCGCTACCCCCACGAGATCTCCGGCGGCCAGCGCCAGCGCGTCAACATCGCACGCGCGCTGGCGCTCTCGCCGCGGCTGGTGATTCTCGACGAAGCGGTCTCCGCGCTCGACAAATCCGTCGAGGCGCAGGTGCTCAATTTGCTTGCCGATCTCAAGAGCGAGTTCGGCCTGACCTATCTCTTCATCAGTCACGACCTCAACGTCGTGCGCTACATCAGCGATCGCGTGCTGGTGATGTATCTCGGCGAAGTGGTCGAACTCGGCCGGGTCGACCAAGTCTGGGACCAGCCGGCGCATCCCTATACGCGCGCACTCCTTGCCGCGATGCCGTCCTCGGATCCGGACCGTCGCACCGAGACGCCGCCGATCACGGGCGATCCGCCCAATCCGATCGATCCGCCCTCGGGCTGCCGCTTCCACACCCGTTGCCCGTTTGCGGAGCCGCTCTGCGCAAATGCGACACCAAAACTCACCGCGCTCGATAGAATGGGCCACGAGGCCGCGTGCTACATGGCGATCCCGGGTTCAGGCCATAGCCGCGCGCCGAAGGAGGAAACTGTATGACGAGACCGACGACAAAAGAGATCAAGGCGACGGCACAGGTCGCCGGTGTTCCCGTTGACGACGAGATCGCGACGCGCATCTCCAACTCCATCGGACCGGCCTTCGAGGGCTTTGCGGCCATTGCCGGCACGTTGCCGTTCGATCTCGAGCCCGCGCTCTATCCGATCGCGCAGGCTGCCAAGGTCTCGAAATGAGCATCGAGCCCGCATTGATGACGCTCACCGAGGTCGCGCGCGCGATCGCGATGAAGCAGGTGTCCTCGCATGAGGTGACGCGGGCGCTGCTGCATCGCATCGCGCAATGGCAGCCGCACCTCAACGCCTTCATGTCGATCGAGGCAGAGGCGGCGCTGAAGGCCGCCGATGCCACCGACGCCGAACTGGCCAAGGGGGAAGTCCGCGGGCCGTTGCATGGCGTGCCGCTCGCGCACAAGGATATGTATTACGACGCAGGCCACGTCGCGACCTGCGGCTCGCTGATCCGCCGCGATTTCGTTCCGACAGTGACCTCCACCGCCTTGCAGCGGCTGAAGGACGCCGGCCAGGTTCGGCTCGGCACGTTGCATCTCGCCGAATTTGCCTATGGCCCGACCGGCCATAACGCCCATTACGGCCCTGTTCGGAATCCCTGGAACGTGGCGCACATCACCGGCGGCTCGTCCTCGGGTTCGGGCTCGGCGGTCGCGGCGCGACTGACCTATGCCGCGCTCGGCTCCGACACCGGCGGCTCGATCCGCATGCCCGCGCATTTCTGCGGCGTCACGGGATTGAAGACCACCGTCGGCCGGGTCAGCCGCGCCGGTGCGATGCCGCTGTCGCAGTCGCTCGACACGGTCGGCCCGCTCGCCCGCACCGCCGAGGATTGCGCGCTGTTGCTGGCGCTGATGGCCGGCCCTGATCCCGAGGATTCGACTGCGAGCCACGAGCCGCTGTCTGACTATGTCGGCGCGACCAGGGGCTCGCTGAAGGGCCTCAAGGTCGGCGTCCCCTCGTCCTTCTATGTCGATGATCTCGACGGCGAGGTCGCGCGCGTGCTGGACGAGACCATTGCAGTGCTCAAGCGCGAAGGCGCCGACATCGTCACGGTCGAGCTGCCCGATCAGCGGCAATTGTCCGCGGCAAGCCAGCTCGTGCTTGCGGCCGAAGCCGCCGCCTTCCACAAGCGCTGGATGATCGAGCGGCCGCAGGATTACGGCCCGCAGGTGTTGATGCGGCTCCAGAACGGCCTTGCGGTCCCCGCCATCACCTACCTCGAGGCGATGCGCTGGCGCGGGCCGGCACTGGCCGCGCACAACGCTGCGACATCAGGTGTCGACGCGATCATCGCGCCGGCCTCCCCGGTGCCGGCGCCGACGATCGAGGAGAGCGACGTCGGCGGCGGGCCGAACGCGCCGGCGCTGTTGCAGCGGCTGACGCTGTTCACCCGTCCGGTGAATTACCTTGGCCTGCCGTCGCTCACGGTGCCCTCGGGCTTCACCAAAAATGGTCTTCCGATCGGCATGCAGCTGATCGGCCGCTCGTTCGATGAGGCGACGCTGCTCACCATCGGCGCCGCGTTCCAGCGCGCCACCGACTACCACGACAGGCTGCCGAAACTTCCGTCATGACAAAGCTCGTCGAGATCTCAGGCCTGAACATCCGCTTCACCGGCGAGCGCACGGTCTATGCCGTGAACGATCTCAGCCTCTCGCTCGGCGACGGCGAGGTGCTGGGCCTGCTCGGAGAGTCCGGCTCGGGCAAGAGCGTGACCTTGCGTGCACTGATGCGGCTGTTGCCGAAGAAGCGCACGCAGATCACGGGCAAGGTCAACGTGATGGGCCGCGACGTGCTTGCGATGAACGAGGAGCAGCTGTCGTCGTTCCGCGGCCAGACCGTGTCGATGGTCTTTCAGGAGCCGGCGCTCGCGCTCGATCCGGTCTACACCATCGGCGCGCAGATCGCCGAAAGCGTCGTGCGCCATGAAGGCAAGTCTTATGCGGAGGGCCGCGCGAGAGCTCTGGAGATGCTCGACGTCGTGCGCATCCCCTCGGCCAAGCGGCGGCTGGATGCCTATCCGCATGAAATGTCCGGCGGCATGCGTCAGCGCGCGATGATCGCGCTGGCGCTCGCGTGTCGGCCAAAGATCCTGCTCGCGGACGAGCCGACCACCGCGCTTGATGCCACCGTGCAGATCCAGATCCTGCTGCTGTTGCGCGAGCTGCAGCGCGAGTTCGGCATGTCCGTCATCTTCGTCACCCACGACATCGGCGTCGCCATCGAGATCTGCGACCGGGTCGCTGTGATGTATGCCGGCCAGATCGTGGAGCAGGGCACGCTTCGCGACATCGTCCGCTCGCCGGTGCATCCCTACGCCAAGGGCCTGCTCGCCTCGACCGTCCACGGGGCCAAGCGGGGACAGCGGCTCGAGACCATCCCCGGCACCCCGCCGTCGCTCGGGGAGAGGCCGCACAACTGCTCCTTTGCGCCCCGCTGCGCCGTGGCCCAGCCGCGCTGTCTGGAGCAGCTGCCTGGGAGTGTGGAGGTCGGGCCGGGCCGGGCGGCACGGTGCGTGCTGGCGGAGCCGGTCACCGCGTTGTCTTGATATTTTGCGCCCCAAGCGGGAGCGGGAACAGCATTCAGACCTCGTTCATCCCGGTTCCGCTTCCATGGAACCGTTCACGGAGAGGGACCTCACTTATGTACATTTCCAATGAAGGCCTGCTTGTCATCCTGTTCGTCGGCCTCGTGGCTGGCTGGTTGGCCGGCAAGGTGGTGCGCGGAACCGGGTTCGGCATCATCGGCGACATCGTGGTCGGCATCGCCGGCGCGCTGGTGGCAAGCTTCCTGTTTCCGAAGCTCGGCATTCACATCGGCACCGGACTGATATCGGAGATCGTCTATTCCGCGATCGGCGCGGTCATCCTGCTGCTAGTGGTGCGGCTGGTCCGCGGCGGCGGCCGATTCTAATGGCGCCCGAGTTCAATTGATCGAACTTTTGACCTCTCCCCGCCCGGGGAGAGGTGACATGTCTGCAAGAAAAAGCCGCAAGATCGTGAGATTCCGGACTTGCGTGCAAGGTCGGTCGAGGGTGATGTGGGCTATAGGGGTCCCGGGTGTTCGACTGCGTTGGGCGATGAGCGCAAACGCGATGTTAATCCGGGTCAATTACTCCTGAATTTGCCTTTGAAATCAGGGGCTTTGGCCCCTACCCGAAAGAGATCAGACTGATGGCAGCCGTTCCCGGCGTCCGCCGCTCAGAGCTCGGTGATGCGCTGCGCGCCTGTCGCACGGCGTTTGTCGGCGTCGGCTTGATGAGCTGCATGATCAACCTGCTCTATCTGACCGGGTCGATCTTCATGCTGGAGGTCTACGACCGGGTGCTGCCGAGCCGCAGCATTCCGACCCTGGTCGGCCTGATCGTCCTCGCCAGTTTCCTCTACATGGCGCAGGGCGTGCTGGACATGATCCGCAACCGGATTTTGGGTCGGGTCGGCACCGCGCTGGACGAAGCCTTGAACAAGCGGGTGTTCGACACCATCGTCCGCCTGCCGCTGCTGGTCGGCAGCCGCAACGAGGGGCTTCAGCCGCTGCGCGATCTCGACAATGTCCGCTCCTTTCTTGGCAGCATGGGCCCGAGCGCGTTCTTCGACCTGCCCTGGCTGCCGCTCTATCTCGCCATCTGCTTCGCCTTCCACGTCATGATCGGCGTCACCGCGCTGGTCGGCGCCGTCATCCTGGTCGGGTTGACGCTGGTCACCGAGTTCATGTCCCGCCAGCCGGCGAAAGACGCGATGGGGCTTGCCGCCCAGCGCAACGATCTCGCGCAGGCCAGCCGCCGCAATGCCGAAGTCATGGTGTCGATGGGCATGGCCGGCCGGATGAACGCGCGCTGGAGCGAGGCCAACGAAAAATATCTCGACGGCAACCAGCGTGCGAGCGATGTCGCCGGCGGTCTCGGCGCGGTCGCAAAAGTGCTGCGCATGATGCTGCAATCGGCCGTGCTCGCGGTCGGCGCCTATCTCGTCATCCACCAGGAAGCGACCGCCGGCATCATCATCGCCGGCTCGATCCTGTCGGCCCGTGCGCTCGCGCCGGTCGATCTTGCCATCGCGCACTGGAAATCCTTTGTCGCGGCACGCCAGAGCTGGCACCGCTTGACCCGCCTTCTGGAGCAGATGCCGGCGCAGACGATGCCGACCCAGTTGCAGGCGCCCACCAGCCGCCTCTCGGTCGAAGGCATCGCCATGGTGCCGCCGGGCGACCAGCGCCTCATCGTGCAGGACGTCACCTTTGCGCTCGAAGCCGGCAACGGCCTCGGCGTGATCGGACCGAGCGGCTCCGGCAAGTCGTCGCTGATCCGCGCGCTGGTCGGCGTCTGGCAACCGGTTCGCGGCAAGGTGCGGCTCGACGGCGCGGCGCTCGACCAATGGGCGTCCGACATGCTCGGCCGCCATATCGGCTACCTGCCGCAGGACGTCGAATTGTTCGGCGGCACCATCGCGCAGAACATCAGCCGGTTCGATCCCGAGGCCACCTCCGACGGCATCATCGCCGCCGCCAAGGAGGCCGGCGTGCACGAGATGATCATCAAGATGCGCGAGGGCTACAACACCCAGGTCGGCGAGCAGGGCACGGCGCTCTCCGCGGGCCAGGCGCAGCGCGTGGCGCTGGCGCGCGCTCTCTATGGCAACCCGTTCCTGATCGTGCTCGACGAGCCCAATTCCAATCTCGACACCGAAGGCGACGAAGCGCTGACCCGCGCCATCCGTGCGGCACGCGAGCGCGGCGCCATCGTCATCGTGGTGGCGCACCGTCCGATCGGCGTGGAAGCGGTCGACCAGATCCTGGTGCTGCGCGACGGCCGCATGCAGGCCTTCGGGCCGAAGGAGCAGGTGCTCGCCCAGGTGCTCCAGCCGCGCGTGACACCGCCGGCGCCGATCAAGATCGTCAGCGAAGGCGGAGCCAAGGCATGAGCACGATGGCGCTCGGCGGCGCGAAGCCCGCCGCGAAGCGGACCGTACGGCAGTCGATCCGGTTCCACCTGATGCTCGGGCTTGGGATCGTGCTGGTCCTCCTGGTCGGCCTCGGCGGCTGGGCTTCGACGGTGCAGATTTCCGGCGCGCTGATCGCGCCGGGTCAGATCGTGGTCGAATCCAACGTCAAGAAGGTCCAGCATCCGACCGGCGGCGTCGTCGGCGAGGTGCGTGCTCGCGACGGCGACGTGGTCAAGGCCGGCGACGTCGTGGTGCGGCTCGACGACACCGTCACCAAGGCCAACCTCGCCATCGTCACCAAGAATCTCGATGCGGCGCAGGCGCGTGCGGCGCGGCTCCAGGCCGAGCAGCGCGGGATCGACAGGATCGACTACCCGCAAGCGCTGCTCGATCGCAGCAACGATCCCGACGTCAAGGCGCTGCTCTCCGCCGAAACCAAGCTGTTCGACGTCCGCGTCAACGGACGCGCCGGCCAGAAGGCGCAGCTGCGCGAGCGCATCCAGCAGCTCAACGAGGAGATCGAGGGCCTCTCCGCGCAGGAGCGGGCCAAGGACAGGGAAATCTCACTGGTGCAGCAGGAGCTCGTGGGTGTCCGCGATCTCTATGACAAGCACCTGGTGCAGATCTCCCGCCTGACCACGCTCGAACGCGATAGCGCCCGCCTCAACGGCGAGCGTGCGCAATACATCGCCTCGCGCGCGCAGGCCAAGGGCAAGATCACCGAGACCGAGCTGCAGATCATCCAGGTCGACAAGGACATGGTCAGCGAGGTCTCCAAGGATCTGCGCGAGACCAACGACAAGATCGGCGAAATGATCGAGCGCAAGGTCGCCGCCGAGGACCAGCTTCGCCGCGTCGACATCCGCGCGCCGCAGGACGGCATGGTGCTGCAATCGACGGTGCATACCGTTGGTGGCGTCATCACCGCCGGCGACGCCCTCATGCTGATCGTGCCGCAGGCCGACGATCTCCAGGTCGAAGCCAAGGTCAATCCGGTCGATATCGACAAGCTCCAGATCGGCCAGAAGACGCTGCTGCGCCTGTCCGCCTTCAACCAGCGCACCACGCCGGAGCTCAACGGTGTCGTCAGCCGCGTCTCGCCCGACGTCACCACCGATCAGCGCACCGGCCAGAGCTACTACACCATCCGCGTCTCGCTGTCCGCAGAAGAGGTCGCCAAGCTCGGTGACTCCAGGCTGATCCCCGGCATGCCGGCGGAAGCCTTCGTCCAGACCGGCGACCGCACCATGCTGTCCTATCTGATGAAGCCGCTGCACGACCAGTTCATGCGGGCGTTCCGCGAGAAGTGACGCGGGGAAGCGTCGCCTCCTTTCGTCATCGCTAGCGTAGCGAAGCAATCCAGGTTGCCTTCGCGGCGAGATTTCTGGATTGCTTCGCTACGCTCGCAATGACGGGGGGCTTCTTTCTTGCTTTAGTTTTCTTGCTATAGTTCGATTCAGCCCCAGCAACCCGGCATCGAACAATGCAATCCGTCCAATCCCCACCCTCCGTCGCCACCGAATCCTTTTCCGACGCCGGCCTCGCCGTCGCCCGCCTCGAAGAGATCTACGAGCGCAACACGAAGTTCCTGCGTGATCGGTTCGAAGCTTACGTCAACGGCGAGGCAATCACGACGCGGGTGCGGGCCTTCTATCCCTTCGTCCGTGTCACCACCGCGACGCATGCGCGGCTGGATTCGCGTCTCGCCTACGGCTTCGTCGCCCGGCCCGGTGTGCACGAGACCAGCGTCACGCGTCCGGATCTGTTCCGGACTTATCTGACCGAGCAGATCGGGCTGTTGATCCAGAACCACGGCGTCCCGGTCGAAATCGGCGAGTCCAGCGAACCGATCCCCGTTCACTTCGCCTATCGCCGCGACATCAACATCGAAGCCGCCATCACCACCAGCGAGAACTCGCCCGTGACGCGATCGCTGCGCGATGCCTTCGACGTGCCTGATCTGGCCACCATGGACGATGCCATCGCCGACGGCACTTTCGAGCTCCAGCCCGGCGCGCCCGAGCCGCTGTCCTTGTTTCGGGCGGCCCGCGTCGACTACTCGCTGCGCCGGCTCTACCACTACACGGGCACAGATCCAGAGCATTTCCAGAACTTCGTGATCTTCACCAACTACCAGTTCTACGTCGACGCCTTCGCGCAGCTCTGCCAGCAGCGGCTTCAGGCTGGCGAGGCCGGCCTCGATGCCTTCGTCGCTCCCGGCAACGTGATCACGCGCAGCGGCGGCGCGTCGACGGGCGTTGCGCCCGCGCGCGCGCCGCAGATGCCGGCCTTCCATTTGGTCACCCCCGGTTATCGCGGCATCACGCTGATCAACATCGGCACCGGTCCGTCCAACGCGCGTAATGTCACCGACCATGTTGCCGTGCTGCGGCCCCATGCCTGGCTGATGCTCGGCCATTGCGCGGGCCTGCGCAACACGCAGCGGCTCGGCGACTATGTGCTCGCCCACGGCTATGTGCGCGAGGACCATGTGCTTGATCGTGAGTTGCCGCTGTGGGTGCCGATCCCGGCGCTCGCGGAGATGCAGGTCGCGCTCGAGGAGGCGGTCGAGGACGTCACCGGGCTCGAGGGGTTCGAGCTCAAGCGCCTGATGCGTACCGGCACCGTCGCGAGCGTTGACAACCGCAATTGGGAGATCAGCGGTCCCGATGTCATTCGCCGCTTGTCGCAATCGCGCGCGGTTGCGCTCGACATGGAATCGGCCGCGATTGCCGCCAACGGCTACCGCTTTCGCGTCCCCTACGGCACGCTGCTGTGCGTCTCCGACAAGCCTCTGCACGGCGAGATCAAGCTCGCAGGCATGGCCAGCGAATTCTACCGCCGCCGCGTCGGCCAGCATCTCGAGATCGGCTTGAAGGCGCTGGAACGGCTTAAACAGCAGGAATCCGAGCGGTTGCATTCGCGAAAGCTCCGCAGTTTCGCTGAAGTCGCATTTCAGTAGGCCATGGATTGCCTTTGCTGCTGACAAGCAGCGGGATTTTCGGCATTTTCGGCGCGGGGTCGACCGGGACGACTTGATGCCACTCATGCGCGACAGGATCATTGGCCATGATCTCGAACGGCTCGCCTTTCGCTTCACCATGCTGAACGACGGCGAGGTCGTACACTGCCAGATCAGCGACGCCGCGATGGACGAGCTTGCGGGCATGCAGGGCACCGAAAGCAGCGCGCGGCAGGCCCAGTTCCTGTCGCTGCGCGAGACCATCGAGCGCCTCGCCTCAGACCTCTACGACGAGGCGCCGCGGGTCAGGGGTCATGTGGTGCGGATCTTTACGCGACATTTGCAGCGGTAGTGCCGCTCCGGGCTCTGCCGTCATGCTCCGGGGCAGTTCATCGGTTGGTCAAGATCTGGTCTTGCCGGGGTTACCTTCCCGCAACGTGCCTGGCGGGCTGAGGACCGCGTCTCTTGCATCAGCTGTCAAACATGATCACGCTGCGCAGCGTCTTGCCGGCTTTCATGTTGGCAAAGCCTTCGTTGATCTCGGAGAGCTTCAGCTTGGCCGAGATCCAGTCTTCCAGATGCAGCCGGCCGCGCAGGTAGAAATCCACCAGCCGTGGCATGTCGACCCGAAAATGGTTCGAGCCCATTGATGAGCCCTGGATCCTGCGCTCGCGCAGGAAGTCGAAGCCATGCAGCTCGATCTTCTGGCCGAACGGAATCATGCCGACGATGGTGGCCGTGCCGCCCGAGGCGAGCATGCCGAAGGCCTGCTCGGCGGTCTCCTTGCGGCCGAGCACCTCGAAGGAATGATGCACGCCGCCATTGGTGAGATCGCGCACCTGCTTCACGACGTCGCCGTCGGCCGGGTTGATGATGTCGGTGGCGCCCAGCTTGGTCGCGAGCTGGAGCTTGGCCGGATTGGTGTCGATGGCAATGATGCGGCCGGCGCCCGCGATCTGCGCGCCGTTGATCGCGGCCATGCCGACACCGCCGCAACCGATCACGGCCACGGTTTCGCCGGCGGTCACCTTCGCCGTGTTCACGACCGCGCCGTAGCCGGTAATGACACCGCAGCCGATCAGCGCCGCAAGATCGAGCGGCATTTCCTTGCGGATTTTGACGATCGCGTTCTCGTGCACCAGCATCTGCTCGGCGAAGGACGAGAGATTGAGAAACTGATGCAGCTTCTCCGAGCGGGCCCATTGCATCCGATTGGAAGCCCCCGGCAGCAATTTTACCGTGGTGTCGGTGCAGAGCACCGTGCGGCCCGTGGTGCAATTGTCGCAGGTCCCGCAGAACACCGAAAGACAGGTGACCACATGATCACCGGGCTTCACATAAGTCACGTCGGAGCCGACCTGTTCGACGATTCCGGCGGACTCGTGCCCGAGCACCGCGGGCAGCGGATGCGGATAAAGGCCTTCCATGAAGTGCAAATCGGAGTGGCAGAGACCAGCGACCGACGTCCGGATCAGGACCTCGCGCGGGCCGGGCTTCGGCAGGCTGACATCCTCGATGACCAGGGGTTTGTTGACTTCATGGAGGACGGCGGCCTTCATCGAGCACTCCCTATCGCTTTTTTGCTTTGAACGCGGGTGGCAGCCTACGCTGCCAGGACCAGTTCGCCAACCTCGCTCATGCTACCGGCGCGATCGCCGAGGAGGAGCGCCGCGATCTTCTGCTGCACGGGATTTTCCGTCAACCGGAACGGATCGCTCGGCGACACCCGGTGATCGATCACCAGCCGCGACAACAACAGCCTTCGCGCATCGCCACGCATGTCGTGGATACGATGTGCCTCCCAGGCGAGCGCGACGGCACTGGCGACATGATAGAGCAGGCTTGTGGCGCGGCGCGCATCGGCCTCGTTGTCGGCCGCGCTGGCGACCTCGCGCGCGAAGCCGACCGCGCGATCGGTGAGAGTGTGCAGCCGGTCGCGCCAGGCCTGCGGCACCGAGGGGCTGTCATCGAGGCGGGCGTGCAGATCGGCTGCGAGCGCGGATTCGGCGCCGTGGCGGCCGACCGCGCGCCTCAGCGCATCGATCGCGACGATGTTGCCGGTGCCTTCCCAAACCGAACCGAGATGCGCGTCCCGCAGCAGCCGAGCGGTCGCGAATTCCTCGATATAGCCGATGCCGCCGCGCATCTCGAGCGCATCGCCACAAACCTTTCGCGCGTCCCGGGTGGCGCGGAATTTCAAGGTCGGCGTCAGGATGCGCAGCAGTGCGGCTGCATCCTGGCTGCCGGCCTCGGCACGGTCGAGCGCGTCCGCGGTGAGAAAGCTCATCGACAACGCTTGCTCGACCGGCAGCATGATCTTCAGTATCTGGCGCCGGCCCAGCGGCAGGTCGATGATGCGGTTGCCGAACACCACACGGTTTTTTGCCACCGTCATCGCGTCATGGTAGGCCCGCCGCATCAGCGCGGTGGATTTGACGCCATTTGACAGCCGCGACGAGTTCACCATCTCGGCCATCTGCACGAAGCCGCGGTCGAGCTTGCCGACCGCGTAGGCGATCGCGCCTTCGAGCTTGATCTCACCCGAGGCCATCGAGCGCGTGCCGAGCTTGTCCTTCAGACGCACGATCCGGTAGTGGTTCTGCGAACCGTCGTCGAGGAAGCGCGGCATCAGGAACAGGCCGACACCGCGCGTGCCGAGGCCGGCGCCTTCGGGGCGCGCCAGCAGCATCACGATTTTTGCGTCGGCGTTCGAGCAGAACCATTTTTCCCCGGTAAGGCGCCAATGGTCGCCTTCCTGCACGGCCGTCGTGGTCAGCGTGCCGACGTCGGAGCCGCCTTCCTTTTCGGTCATGAACTGGCCGCCTTGCGTCAGCTTGCTCATATCGGTCTGGGTCAGGCCATCGAGATATTTCGCCTTCAGCGCCTCGGTGCCGAAATTCGCCAACAGCTTGGCGCAGCCGTCGGTGACGTTGATCGGGCAGCCCATGCCGAATTCGGTCTGGTTGAACAGGAAGGTGAAGGCGTGCTTGGCGACGACGGGATACTTGTCCGGCCAGCCCATGATGCCCTTGCGGATCGAGAGCGCGTGGATGCCGAACTCGCCGAACGCTGCCTTCTCCAGCTCGCGATAGGCCGGGTGGTATTCGATCCACTGCAAATCGCGGCCGAACTTGTCGCGCTGGTGCAGCACCGGCGTGTGCCGGTCGGCGAGCCGCGCGCAATCGTCGAGATGTCCGCCGGCGAGTTCACCAAGGCGATCGAGATGCGGCTCGACGTGGCGGAATAGCGTCTCCGGCAGATGGATGCGCAGGAGATCGGTGAGGGCTTGGTCGGCGCGGTAGAAATTCATGCCGGTAGTGTCGGGAGCCAGCAGTCCGGATGGTGCGGCCGCGACCTGTTTTGCCTGCGCAGGGGCCGGCTTGTGCATGATCGTCCTCTTCGTTTCCGCCTTGCGGTCATTTTGCGCTGATTTGGCGCTTGCCGCTTGAGATGATGTCGATCATGCTCCAGTCGCGAAAGCGGATAAAGCCGCAAATTGTCAGGGAGGCATGATCGCCGCGTCGGAGCAATTCGCTCTGCGGAATTGTGATCCTCCCCGGGTGGTTGTCCGCGCGGACCGTGCATAGATCAGCGGCTTCCCGTCTTCGAGAGATCACGTCATGGAACACCCGAAATACAAGATCGCCCTCATCGTCGGCGCCGGCGAAGGCCTGAGCGCCTCGCTGGCGCGGCTGTTGTCCGCCCAGGGCATCCGCGTCGCACTGGCCGCGCGAAAAATCGAGAAGCTCGGCGCACTCTGCAGCGAGACCGGCGCCAAGGCCTATGCCTGCAACGCCACCGACCCTGATGAGGTCGAACGCCTGTTCGGCCTGGTCGAACGCGAGATCGGTACGCCCGATTTGGTCGTCTACAACGCGAGCGGCCGGGCGCGCGGGCCGTTCGTCGATCTCGTTCCGGCCGACGTGGCGCAGGCCATTGCGGTCAGCGCCTATGGCGGCTTCCTGGTGGCGCAGCAGGCGGCCAAGCGCATGCTGCCGAACCAGCACGGCGCGATCCTGTTCACCGGCGCTTCGGCAAGCGTCAAGGGCTATGCGCAGTCCGCGCCATTCGCGATGGGCAAGTTCGCACTGCGCGGGCTGGCGCAGAGCATGGCGCGCGAATTGTCGCCGCAAGGCATCCATGTCGCACATTTCGTGATCGATGGCGGCATCAGAAGCGCAGCGCGCACGGAAGCGCCGGAGAAGCCGGATTCGATGCTTGATCCCGATGCCATCGCGGAGAGCTACTGGAACGTGTTGCAGCAGCCGCGCAGCGCCTGGAGCTGGGAGCTGGAGCTGCGGCCCTGGGTCGAGAAGTTTTGAGGCAAGCTGCCGTAGGGGGGGGCAAAGGCGCATAGCGCCGTGCCCACCATCAACCACGAAACAGCAAATGGTGGGCACGCTTCGCTTTGCCCACCCTACAAGGGCGGGAATCATGAGCACGGAAATCACCATCGATACCGGCACCAACGAACTCCTCTGCGCGATCCGCGATCGCGTCGCATTGATCACGCTGAACCGGCCGGAGGCGCGCAACTCGCTGTCGGACGCGCTGACCCCGGCGCTACGCACCATGATCCGCTCCTGCGGCGAGAACCCCGATGTCGGCGCGCTGCTGATCACCGGCGCGGGCGAAGCGTTCTGCGCGGGCGGCAACGTCAAGGGCATGGGCGCGCATCGCGACCCGAAGAAGCTGGAAATGTCCTTTGACGACAAGGTCGCCGATCTCCAGGAGCGGCAGCGCCTGCTCACCGGCGCGCTGGTCTCGGTGCGCAAGCCGACCATCGCCGCGCTGCCGGGGCCGGCGGTCGGCGCGGGGCTCGCCATCGCCATGGCCTGCGACATCCGCATTGCCGCGCAATCGGCCTTCGTGGCAACCGGCTATGCGCGCATTGCGCTCAGCGGCGATTATGGCATCGCGTGGCTGTTGACGCGCCTCGTCGGCACCGCGCGGGCACGCGAGCTGCTGTTCACCGGCGATCGGGTCGATGCTGCCAGATGCGAGGCCATCGGCCTCGTCAACCGCGTGGTGCCCGACGACAAATTGCAGGCAGAGGCCTTTGCGCTGGCAAAATCCCTCGCTGAAGGTCCGCGCCTCACGCTGCGCTACATGAAGGACAATCTCGACGAGGCCCTGCTGTTCGATTTCGAGACCGCGCGCGACCACGAAGCCGAACGTCTGGTCCGCCTGACCACGACCGCCGATCACAAGGAAGCGGTGCAGGCCTTCATCGAGAAGCGCCAGGCGGTATTCACGAGGAAGTAGGGAGCCGTAGCCCGGGGGGGGGGGGGGGCGGCGCGGGGGGCCGGGCGGGGGGGGCGCCCCCCCCCCCGGGGGGGGGGGGCGGCCGGGGGGGGGCGAAAAAAAAAAACACCCG
>NZ_JBVVPN010000010.1:64054-72717 GCF_055811035.1 Bradyrhizobium sp. MI1.10 | reverse complement strand
CCCCCGACCCGCGCCCGGCTTTTCCCCCGCGCCGGCGCCCCCCGGCCCCGCTTCGGCCCCGAAGCGAAATCCGGGACGCTTCAGCTGAAGCCCGAAACCCGGATTGCGCTTCGCTCCATCCGGGCTACGAAGAATAAAAAAAGCCCGGCGCTGTTTGACCAGAGCCGGGCTCGAGTGGTGTCAGACCGAGGCTGAGGGGCTATCGGCCTGACGGGAAAGGGCAACGAGACGCCAGCTCGCGCAGGGAATGTCTTTCGGTGCGACGGAAATCTCCTTGTCGAAGCGCACCAGCTTCCAGTCGTCAGGATG
Organism: Bradyrhizobium sp. MI1.10; assembly: GCF_055811035.1. Classification (NCBI taxonomy): domain Bacteria; kingdom Pseudomonadati; phylum Pseudomonadota; class Alphaproteobacteria; order Hyphomicrobiales; family Nitrobacteraceae; genus Bradyrhizobium; species Bradyrhizobium sp. MI1.10. Next base: position 72,408 of record NZ_JBVVPN010000010.1, on the reverse strand, counting down.
ATTGACGAAGGCGAAGTCCGATTTGCGCGCGAGCGAGATCATGGCCGCGTTGGAGCGCAGCGTGTCGCCGAACATGTGGTCGGCGCCAAGCGCGGCCGCGCGGCATTCGAGATTCTTCATCAGCACGGTGGCGATGCCGTGGCCCTGCCAGCGGTCGGCAACCGACAGACCGAATTCAAGCGTCGCGGTTTCGGCATGCAGTGCGTAGCGCGCTTCGGCGACGATGGTCTCGAAGCCGTCGACCATCATGGTCGCCACCACGGTAAAACGCTCGCGCTCGCCGACCTGGAGGAATTCGTGCAGCAGGCCCTGCGGCAGTTCGCTGATCGCGCCGAAGAAGCGGTTGTAACGGGACCGCGTCGAGAGCGAGCGAAAATAGTGCTGGAGCTCCTCGGTGTCGCGCGGTTCGACGAAGCGAACGCGCAGCGCCTCGCCGTGTCGCGTGCGCAGCGTGTCAGAATATTGCTTCAGATCTTCCAGGCGAAGGATGCTCATGACACGCGCACTCAAGGGGACCAAAGGCAAAAGGGACCGCCGGCGCCCCACAGTCAGGCGGCGCCGGCCTGGCGGCCAATCAGGCCCGCCAGAAGGGTTTGTCGGCCTCATAGGCCACATCGCTCCAGGACAGCCCGACGTCCTGAAGGTCACGCGCGGACCAGTTGGTGAGCTCACGCCTTGTCCGGTAGCGCTCGTGCCAGACGTGAAGGGTCTCGCCGATCTGGTGGATCAGCCCGGGCGCATGATGATTTGTCATCGAATTCTGGGTCAAAGTAGACATTGTCAGCTCCTGGAGCTAAGTTGACCGCTAATATCGGCTTGCTGGTGCACTGCGACAAACGACAATTTGTACTCCTTCGCATGAAATAACGTCATGTATCCTGCTGCCAGATGACTGCCAGATTGCCCTCCCTCAACGGATTGCGGGCCTTTGAGGCCGCCGCGCGCCATCTCAGCTTCACACTGGCTGCGTCCGAGCTGAACGTGACCCAGACCGCGATCAGCCATCAGATCCGCAGGCTCGAGGAGGAGCTCGGCATCCGCCTGTTCGTCCGGCAGAACCGCGCACTGGCGCTGACGCCGGAGGCGCGCGACTATTTGCCGGGCGTCCGTGCCGCCTTCAACGACCTTCGGCTGGCCACCGACCGGCTGCTGCGCAAGGACGACGACAAGGTGCTGACGGTCTCGACGCTGGCATCGCTGGCCGCAAAATGGCTGTTGCCGCGGCTGACCGATTTCCAGGAGCACCATCCCGGCATCGACGTGCGCATCACCACCTCGACCAGCCTCGTCGACTTCCAGCGCGACAATGTCGATGCCGCGATCCGCTACGGCCGCGGCCAGTGGCCGGGTCTGCGCGCCGACTGGCTGATGGCGGACGAGCTGTTTCCGGTGTGCAGCCCGTCTCTCTTGCGCGGTGACAAGCCGTTGCGCTGTCCCGAGGACCTCAAGAGCCACATGCTGCTGCACACCTCCAACGCCAACAGCGACGACTGGCGGCTGTGGTTGACGGCGGCGGGTCTGCCGGCCGACATCGCCAGGCAGCCCGGCATCACCTTCGACATGATCTTCATGACGATCCAGGCCGCCATCGACGGCATCGGCGTGGCGATGGGGCGGACCTCCTACGTTCAGGACGACATTGCCAAGGGCCGGCTCGTCGTTCCCTTCAAGATCGCGCTGCCGGCCGATGCCGGCTTTTACCTGGTCGCGCCGGAGGGCCGCCGCGAAGCGCCGAAGCTCGCCGCATTCCGTGAGTGGATGATCGCCGCAACGCGGAATAAAGCCTGAAAAATCATCAGCTTCCGCGGCAAAATCGATTGACTCGCAACCTCCCGCGCGGGAAGGGGTAAGACAGATTGTCGCAGCAATAATCCGTCGCCCGCCGTGAAGTGAGTTCCGGTCCGGCCGCATCTTCAGGGGAGTAACGCCATGGCTGGACCAGCAGCATCGACCAATCCGCCCGAGATCAAGTCGCGCATCGGCGCGATCCTGCGCGCAACGAGCGGCAATTTCCTCGAGCAGTTCGACTTCTTCCTGTTCGGCTTCTACGCCGCCGCCATCGGCAAGGCATTCTTCCCGTCCAGCAACGAGACCGCCTCGCTGCTCAACACCTTCGGCGTGTTCTGGCTCGGCGCATTGATGCGTCCCGTCGGCGCGATTGTGCTCGGCGCCTATATCGATCGCATCGGCCGCCGCAAGGGCCTGATCGTCACGCTCGGCATCATGGCCGTCGGCACCGTCGTCATCGCGTTCTGCCCGAGCTACGCGACCATCGGCATCGCCGCGCCTGTCATCGTGCTGATCGGCCGTCTGCTGCAGGGCTTCTCCGCCGGCGTCGAGCTCGGTGGCGTGTCGGTTTATCTGTCGGAGATTTCGACGCCCGGCAATCGCGGCTTCTACACCTCGTTCCAGTCGTCGAGCCAGCAGGTCGCGATCTTCGTCGCCTCGATCCTGGGCTACCTTCTATCCGAGGTAATGCCGGCCGACACGGTGGCCGCATGGGGCTGGCGCATTCCGTTCTTCGTCGGCTGCCTGATCATTCCCCTGATCTTCTTCCTGCGGCGGACGCTCGAGGAGACGCCGGCCTTCCTCGCCATGAAGAAGCATCCGACGGCGAACGAAGTGTTCGCCTCCGCACTCGCCAATTGGCGCATCGTCCTTCTCGGCATGATGATCGCGGTCCTGACCACGACGACGTTCTACTTCGTCACGGTGTACACGCCGACCTTCGGCAAGACCGTGCTCAAGCTGTCGAGCCAGGATGCGCTGTTGGTGACGCTGCTGGTCGCCGTGACCAACTTCTTCTGGAATCCGGTCGGCGGCGCCTTGTCGGACCGCATCGGCCGCAAGCCGGTGCTGATCACCATCGCCTGCCTGTCGCTGGTCACGGCCTATCCGGCGCTGCACTGGCTGGTGGCAGCGCCGAGTTTCGGCAAGCTGCTCGCCGTCGAGATGATGTTCTCGTTCTATTTCGGCGTCTACAGCGGCACCATGCTCGGCGCGCTGGTCGAGATCGTGCCGGCGCATGTCCGCACCACCTGCTTCTCGCTCGCCTTCGCGCTCGCGGCCGCCCTGTTCGGCACCTTCACGCCGTTCGCCTCGACCCTGCTGATCGAGCACACCGGCGACAAGGCCTCGCCCGGCTTCTGGCTGATGTTTGCGGCGCTGCTTGGCGTCATCGCGGCCTCGGTCGTGTATCGGGGCGGCGGCAAGGCGGTGCCGACATATGATGCGGTGGTCGAGCCGGTGGCGGGACACTAGGACGGTGTCATTTCTCCTGGTACTCCCGTGGCACGATGGACTCCGGGCTCGCCCTTCGGGCGCCCCGGAAGGACCGCGGGAGCTTACAACTCCACCACCACGTAGTCGCTCTCCACGCTGACCGGAATCGTCTCGGCGACATACGGCCCCTTACCACGCTCGCACCCGGCTCGACATGAGCCGGGTAGGCCTTCACGCGGAAGCGGCGGGGGTCGCAGTAGGACTGGCCGGTACGGATGTCGAACTCCCAGCCATGCCAGGGGCAGCGAATGATCTCGCCGAGCTTGGTATATTCGATCTCGCCCGGATCCTTCGATTGCGCGAGCCCGATCAAGGGTCCCTCGCACAGCGCCGCGCCCTGATGCGGGCAGCGGTTCATCAGGCCGAAATATTCACCCTTGATGTTGAAGATTGCGATCGGCCGTCCGTCGATCTCCAGAAATTTTCGCGTGCCGGGCGGAAGCTCATCGACCGCGGCAATCACATGCCGCGCCATCAAGCGATCCCGTACAGCTTCTTCGCATTGCCGAGATAGAACGCCTCGCGGTTGTCGTCACTGACGCCCGCGGGCAACACGCGCGACGGCTCGTCGTAATCCCAGTGCGGATAGTCGGTGGCGAACAGGAGCCGGTCCCAGCCGATCCACTTGATGACGTCGAACAGGTCCTCGCGCCGCTCCGGATCCTCCATCGGCTGGGTCGTCCACCACACCTGCTCGCGGATATATTCCGACGGCGGCCGTTTGACATGCGGCACCTCGCTCCGCAGCCGCTGCCAGACTTTGTCGAGCCGCCACGCCAGCGACGGCGCCCAGCCGAAGCCGGCCTCGATCATCACCATCTTCAATTTCGGGAAGCGCTCGAACACGCCTTCCAGCACCAGGCTCGCGAGCGCCGATTGCTGGCACTGCGAATGGCCGACCATTTCCTCGATGTAATAGGAAGGCCAGCCCGACGGCGTGATCGGGTTGCCGCCGAAGCCGAAGGCGTGGACGCCGACGGGAAGGCCGGCCTCTTCCGCGGCCTGATAGATCGGCCAGTAGCGGCGCTGGCCGAGCGGCTCGACATTGCGGCTGAGCAGCAGCACCTGGACGAAATTCTTGTCGCCGGCGCGCTCGCGGATTTCCGCGGCGGCCGACAGCCCGTCCTCATTGCCGACGACGATGGATGCCTTCAGCCGCTTGTCCTTGCTGGTCCATTTGTCGATCTGCCAGTCGTTGATCGCCGAGCACAAGGCGGCCGAGAGCTCGTGGTTGCGGATGCCCTGCCCGGTGTTGAGCGGATTGAGCACGCCGAGCTGCACGTTGTGGGGATCGAGCAGCTGCTTCTGCATGAAGGACAGCGAGGAGCCCTGCGGCCCGCCTTCCGGCGGATAGGCGTCGCGGCGCGAGGCGTTGGGTTGGGCCTTCGGATAGGGCGGACCTTCCATCATGCCCTGATAGGCATGGACGCCGTAGACTTCGAGATGATGCTGCCAGCGTTTGGCGAGGTAAGGATAGAGTTCGGCGCGGGTCGCGCGTGCCGGATGGATGTCGCAGTCCGCGATTGCGGTTTTGACGGTCAGTGGGGAAGCGGCTTCGGAGCTTTCGCGGAACTGAATATTCATCGCCTTGCCTCCTTTGGCAGCGGCTAAGTCAGGCGGGGATAGGTCGCATGCGGATTATCGATCATGATCTTGCGCACGAGATCGGGGGTGAGACCTGCGGGCAGCGCCTCCTGGCCGTCGAACTGCCAGTGCGGATAGTCGGTGGAGAATACGACCAATTCGTCCGACTGCATATGATCAAACAGGCGAATTAATGTCGTCTCGTCCGGCGGCGCATCGAATGGCTGTAACGAGAAGCGGATGTTGCTGCGCACAATGTCCAGCGGCGCGCGATCGACCCATGGCGTCTCCATCCGCACCCCACGCCAGAACTTGTGCAGGCGCCACAGAAAGGGGGAAATCCAGGACACCCCGGATTCCAGCATCACCATCTTCAGTCGCGGATATTTGGCGAACACGCCCTCGACGATCAGGCTGGTGAGCTGGGTCTGGAACGCCTGGGCCTGACCGGCATAATCCTCGATGTGGTAGGAACCCCAGCCCACGGCGGTCGGCGGATTGTGATAGGCGGAACCGGCATGAATGCCGATCGGTAATTCCAGCCGTTCTGCCGCCTCATAGATCGGCCAGAGCGCGCGCTTTCCGAGCGGCGTATCGCCCATCACCAGCATCAGCACCTGCACGAAGCGGCGATCCGCCGCACAGCGCTCGATCTCGGCGACGGCCTTCTCGACGCTTTGGGTGGGGATCACGATCGAGCCGCGCAGCCGCGGGTCGCGATCGAGCCATTCCTTCACGAGCCAGTCGTTCAGTGCGCGGCAGAAGGCGGCCTGCAGATCCTCGGAAAACACCATCTGCACGCCATAGAGCGGATTGCAGATGGCATGCGAGAGCTGAAAGGGATCGAGCACATGGCGCTGCATGTCCGCAAGGCTCTCGCCCGGCTTGCCGCTTTCGGGGCGCCAGTCCGGCCGCGCCGTGATCGGCGAGTTCTGCGGGTAGGATTGCGAGATGAGATCGACCATGCCGCGCGTCGTCACCTGATCGCGCCAATAGTCGTTCAGGTACGGCAGCAGGCTGGTCAGATGCGGCACGGCCGGATGCACATCGCAATCCACCCCGCCGGCGATCAGGGACGCCATGACGTGTCCTTCACGTTTCCTCGTCGCGTCTTCTCGCGGGCGGCGCTTGGCCGCTCCGCCTCTTGACTGCCATTCAAGCAGGCCTGCCCGTTGGCTGCAACTCGGCCAAGGCCGCTGTCATATGCTAGAAAGGCCGAGCTCGGTTGCGAAGGCATAAGGGGTCAAGGAATGAAAGAGCTCGTCGGCGTTGCGGAACAGGTCGCAGCGAAACTGATCGTGCGCAAACAGACAATTGCCGTGGCGGAATCCTCGACCGGCGGCCTGATCTCGGCCAGCCTTCTCGCGGTACCCGGCGCGTCCGCTTATTTCCTCGGCGGCGCCGTGGTCTACACCCGCGATGCCAGGCGCGTGCTGATGGATATTTCGGACGAAGGAATGAAGGGCTTTCGTTCCTCGTCGGAGCCCTACGCGCAACTGTTGGCCGAGCGGATGCGCAGCCGTTTCAACTGCGACTGGGGCCTGTCCGAGACCGGCGCGTCCGGTCCCACCGGCAATCGCTACGGCGATGCGGCGGGCCACAGCTGCATGGCGGTTGCCGGGCCCGCAGTTGAGGTGATGACACTGGAGACGTGCAGCAACGACCGCTTGGCCAATATGCAGATGTTTGCGGCGACAGCGCTGAAATTGCTGCTGAAGAATCTGGAGCAGTGACCTGGCGCGCCGTCGCAACGACGAACGCATCAATCGTCGAACATCTTCGGCGGCACGAACCCGCCGAACTCGCGTTCGATCAGCTCGGCGAGCTTGAGCGGCGTCCGGTCCTCGAGGAAGGGCCCGATGATCTGCACGCCGACCGGCAGGCCGTCCTTCGACAGACCGAGCGGAATAGCCGTTGCCGGCAGGCCCGTCAGCGTGGCGATGCCGGGCCACGCAAGCTGGTCCGGATAGGCGTGGTCCTTGCCGTCGATATTGATCCGGCGCTTTTCCTGCTCCGGCGAATGATCATGTGGATAGGCCGGCGTGGGCATGATCGGACAGATCACCGCATCGAATGTCCTGAACAAGTGCCGCCATTGCGCGCGCAGGCCGGCGCGGGCGCCTTCGTCGAACACCCAGGCCTGATGCGTGCTGGTGATACCACGCAGCCGTTCGGCAGCGAGGCTCTTGTCGTCGGGTGAGAGCTGCGCTGCACCGGCACGCGCGCCCGCGAGATCGTCCGGCGGAAGGAAGGCGCCGAGGAAGCTCATCAGCATGCGCATGTAGAGGCGAGAGGCATAGGTGAAGTCGGGAAACAGAGGGCTTTCCCGCGTGATGCTTGCACCTGCGCCCGCCAATTGTTTCGCCAGCTTCTCGATTGTGCTGCGAATATCGGCATTCGCAGGCAGCAGCGGATGGCTGTCGATCACCAGCACGCGGAAATCCTTCAGCGCGCGGTGTCGCGCCTCCGGCAGCGCGAGCTTGTATCCGATGCCCAGGTCCAACGGATCGGGGCCTGCCATCACATCCAGGAGCAGGGGCAGGTCGACTGCGCTCCGCGCCATCGGACCGATCACCGCCATGTCGCGCTCCATCGGGATGGCCGGAAAGGGCGGCGGCGTGTGGCCGCGCGTTGGGCAGAGATTGTAGGTCGGCTTGTGCGCATAGACCCCGCAGTGGAAGGCGGGCACGCGCAGCGAGCCGCCGATGTCGGACCCGAGCGAGAGTGGTCCGTAGCCTGCCGCCAGCGCCGCAGACGAGCCGCCCGACGAGCCACCCGGCGTGCGGCCGAGATCGAATGGATTGTTCGTCGTGCCGTAGATCTCGTTGTAGCTCTGCCAATCAGCTAACCCCACGGGCACGTTGGTCTTGCCGAGGATAACGCCACCGGCCTCCTTCACCCGGGCGATCGACAGCGCGTCCTCCGCCGGCTTGAAATCTTTCTGCGGCGTCCAGCCCCAGCTCGTGGGCAGGCCGGCGATGTTGAAGGATTCCTTGATCGTCATCGGCAGGCCGAGCAGCGGCTTGCGCTCGCCGCGCGCCAATGCGGCGTCCGCCTCGCGTGCGGCGTCCAGCGCGCGATCAAAATCCCGCACGCAGATCGCATTGACCTTGCCGTCGTGCCGTTCGATGCGATCGATCGCATCGCGGGTGAGCTCGACCGCGGAAACCTTCTTGGCGGTCAACGCGGCCGACAGTTCGACCGCGCTCTTGAAGCTCCATTCGGATTTGGCCATGGCGCATCTCCTGTTCTTCTTGTCGAACGATGATGCGCAGTTTGGCCCAGCACCGCAACCGCCGTTTGATCGCGATTGACATGTGAGCAAGACGGAACGCGGTGAGCCAAGCACCCACTCGCAGTCATGGCCCCGCGGGGCCCCCCCCCCCCCGCCGCCCCCCGCCCCCCGCCCCCCCCCCCCCCCCCCCGCGGGGGGGCGCCGCCCCCCCCGCCCGCGGGCGCCCCCCCGCCCGGGGGGGCCCCCCCCCCCC
>NZ_JBVVPN010000010.1:0-64044 GCF_055811035.1 Bradyrhizobium sp. MI1.10 | reverse complement strand
CCCCCCACCCGCGTTGTGCGCGCGAGCCACCGGGCCCCACGCCCCCCCGCGGTCACCCACCCACCCCCCCCCCGCCCGCGCCCGGGGGCCCGGCCCGATCCAGTATTCCACCGGCGCCGATCGGACGCGGAGAGGTCGCGGCGTACTGGATGCCCCGCCTTCGCGGGGCATGACGCCAGGAGTGGAGGCCTACGCCGCTCCGATCAAAATCCCCACCGCCAGCACGATCGCGCCGCCGAGCACGATCTGGAACACGGCCTGGAGGAACGGCGTGTCCATGTAGCGCGCGCGGATGAAGGCGATCGCCCACAATTCGAAGAACACGACAATTCCGGCAATTCCGGTGGCGATCCAGAATGCGTTGGCCCAGCTGTCGGGCACGAGATAGGGCAGGGTGTGCCCAAGCCCGCCGAGCGTCGTCATCAAGCCGCAGGTGAGACCGCGCAGCCAGGGCGAACCACGTCCGGTTAGCGAGCCGTCGTCGGACAGCGCTTCCGCAAAACCCATGCTGATGCCGGCACCGATCGAGGCGGCGAGGCCGACCAGAAATGTTTGCCAATTCTGATGCGTGGCGAAGGCAGCCGCAAACAGCGGCGCCAGCGTCGAAACCGAGCCGTCCATCAGGCCGGCGAGACCTGGCTGCACATATTGCAGCACGAACATGCGCCGGTTGGTGCGGTCTTCCTCGGCGCGCACGTCTGAACTCAGGATCTGGTCTGTCAGCTTCGCCGCCACCTCTTCGTGGCCTTTCTCGGCTTCGGCCAGATCGCCGAGCAGGCGGCGCACGCCGACATCTTGCGCCTGTTCAGCGGCCTTCACGTAAAAGCGCTCGGCCTGCAATTCCATTGTCTCGACTTCCCTGCGGATGGTGTCGAGCGGCAGGTTTTTGGTGAGCCAGACCGGACGGCGGCGCAGGAAGCCTTTGACATCCTCGCGGCGGATCGGGGGCAAATGCGGACCGAAGCGCTGCTCGTACATTTCCAGCAGCATGTGGCGATGGCCGCGCTCTTCCTCGGCCATCTGCTCGAAGATCTTGGCGGAGTCCGGATAGCGCTCCTTCAGGTCTTCGGCGAAGCTCATGTAGATGCGGCTGTCCTCCTCTTCGGAGGAGATCGCGACCGCAAGCACCTCGCGTTCGGTCAGATCGGCAAAATTCTTCACGGCGGCCCTGTCTGATTAGTTTAGAATAATTCTAAACTATATAGGGCGCTTGGGTTCCCGGGTCAAACCACGCCGCGGCTCTTTGCTAGGAAATCGAGTAGCAGTCGGCTTACCTCGGCCGGCTGCTCCTGCTGCACCCAGTGACCGGCGCCGTCGACGAGGCGGCAGCCGAGCAGCTTCGTGCAGGCCCGCGCCTGCATGGCCTCGAACACGCCGGGACGCTGGTAGGTGCCCCAATCCTGCTTGCCCGAGATGAAGCAGGAGGGCACGTCGATGGTGCGGCCGGCCAACAATTGGAGCTGGCTGTTGAATGCGCCTGATGTGCCGCAGCGATACCATTGCAGGCCGCCCTGGAATCCGGTTCGGTCGTATTCGGCGCTGTAGTAGCCGAGCTCATGGTCGGGGAGCCAGTGATTGGCAGCGATCGCGGCCGGCGAGGGCATCTCCTTTGCGACCGTCTCGGCCATGGTCTCGTTCAGGTCCATCACATAATAGGTCGGCAGCTTCGCAAGCTCATTCGCCGACCAGGACTTCAGCGGATATGGCTTGTTGTCGGTCCAGTCCGCGCTCTTATGGTGATAGTAGGCCCGCAGGAAATCATGCACGCCCTGCGCCGCGCGGTGCATGTCGGCATTGGCCGGGCGTGTCGCATAGTACCACTGATAATGCTTGCGTGGACGCGGCAAGGCGGCGAGCTCGCGATGCACGCGGTCTTCGGACGGTGGCTTTGCCGGCGCGTCGATCGTGTTGAACGGCAGCGGCGGCGCTCCGCCGAACGGCGCGCTCATCATCGCCACCGAACGGAACACGTCGGGCCGCATCAGCGCGCACCAGGCCGCGACTGGGCTGCCGAAATCATGTCCGACCACATCGACCTGCCTGTACCCGAAAGCCGACACCAGCCCGAGCGCATCCCGCACCAGGTTGAAGAGCGAAAACGGCGCGAGGTCGCCGTCATACTCCGCACTCCATCCCGTCGTCCGGCCATAGCCGCGCTGGTCCGGGGCGATCACGTGATAGCCGGCCGCGCTGAGCGCCGGCATCACCTTGCGCCAGGAGAAGGCGAGCTCGGGAAAGCCGTGCAGCAGCAGGATGCAGGGCCGCCCCTTGGTCTCGAAGCCTGCCTCCAGCACATGCATGCGCAAGCCGTTGATATCGTCGACATAGCGTGAGCGGATGCCGGCGGGGAGAGGGATCTCGGGGAGGTCGGTCATTGCTTTCTCCACACGGGTGGAATCGTAGGGTGGGCAAAGGCGCGCTTCGCGCGCCGTGCCCACCATCATTCTATAACGCGTTTGGCATGGTGGGCACGCTTCGCCTTGCCCACCCTACGGGATCCCGGCTAGATCACACCGCCGCGCAGACGAAGCCGCTGCCCTTGCGCCGGATCTTTCCTACCGACGGCGAGGGGAAATGCGCGGTGCAGCACAGCGTGTCGGTGTCGCAATAGCGTTCCAGGAAGCTGCGGCGCGTCGTTGCCGCCTTGGCCTGATCGAGGTCGAATTTCACCGACATCTCCGGATAGAGCGTCTGGATCGGCGAGTGCATGAGGTCGCCGGAGAACACAGCGTCGTCCTTGCCGTGTCCCATCGTGATGGCGATATGGCCCGGCGTGTGGCCCGGCGTCGGCAGAATACGAACGTGATCGCCGATCTGGTGATCGTTGCCGACAAGCTCGTGGCGTTTGGCCTCGACCACCGGCAGCACGCTGTCCACGAACGGCGGCACCTCCGCCTTCGCATTCTGCTCGGTCCAATGATCGAATTCCTGCTTGGCGAAGACGTAGCGCGCTTTCGGGAAGGTCGGCACCCAGCGGCCGTTCTCCAGCCGCGTGTTCCAGCCGACGTGATCGACATGCAGATGCGTGCACATCACGAAGTCGATGTCGTCAGGCGAGAATCCGGCAGCGTTGAGTCCGCGCAGATAGGTGTCGTCGGTCTTCATGTTCCATTTCGGACGCTGCGGCCGCGGCTTGTCGTTGCCGATGCAGCTGTCGACCAGAATGGTGTGGTGCGGCGTCTTGATCACATAGGACTGGAAGCACAGCATCAACGTGTCGCTGTCATCCAGGGCTTTCGCCTGCCTCATCCACGCCCGGTTCTCAGCCAGCAGCTCCGGTGTCAGCCCCGGCAACATCTCCAGCGCCGGCACGAACGAGGTTTCCTGCTCGACGACGCGATGGATGGTGAGGTCGCCAACCGCGTATTTCAGGCTCATGCTCGCTTCCTTGCACTCAGCGTGCGTCACGCACGGATGGAATGACGATGTTGGAGAGGACGTCGATCGCGGCCAGCCCTTCCTTCGGCTGGCCGTATTGGGCAGCGGTGGTCATCATGACGAGATCAAGCTCGGGCACGATGAAAATGCGTTGTCCGCCCCAGCCGAAGGCGCCAACCCATTTGATTTCCCTCCCGCCGGCCAGCGAGCGGCCCATCCACCATTGATAGCCGTAGAACAGCGTGCCGCCGAAATAGCCGATCGCCTGGAAGCGCGGTGCGATCGATTGTGCAATCCAATCGGCCGAGACGATTTGTTGGCCGTTCCACTGGCCGCGATCGAGCACGAGCTGGCCGAGCTTGGCGGCATCTCGCGGACGCAAGCGCAGGCCGGCGGCCGCCGCGATCTTGCCGTTCTTCGGGTAGGCCTTCCACGCGAAATCGGCGATCCCGAGCGGCTGGAACAGCGCCTCGCGCGCAAACGTTTCCAGCGGCTTGCCCGAGACGCGTTCGAGGATGTTGCCGAGCAGTTCAGTCCCGCCGCCATTATAGGTCCAGAGCACATCCGGCGGCGCGGCGACCGGCCTTCCGAGCACATAATCAATCGGATCGGCTTCAAAGGTGAGATGCGGCTCGTCGTTGTTCGGATCGGTCCATGCCCGCGCCTCGTCCCATTTCATTCCCGAGGACATCGTCAGCAGATGGCGCAGCGTGATGGCCTCCCAGCCCGCCTGCTTCACCGCCTGATGGTCGGGGAAGAATTTGAGCACAGGTTCGTCGACGCCTTCGATCAGCTTGCGATCGATCGCGATACCGATGAGCGTCGAAACGACACTCTTCGATGCCGAACGCATGTCGTGCTTCGTCGTCGCGGTGAATTCGTGCTGGCCTTCCGGTTGTCCCCAGGGTTGATCGTAGCCGGCGAAGTATTGCTCGAAGACGAGCTTGCCGTGGCGCGCGACGACAACCGAATGAACCGAAGTCGCGCGTTGTTCGAGTCGTGCGGCGATCCCGCAAAGTTTTGCGCCGTCCATGCCGACGCTGTCGGGCGACGCAGTCGTCCAGCCGTCGTCGGTTGACGATGGCGGCTCGCAGGCGAGGTTTCGCTGTCCAGGCACCATGCCGTCGGCTTGCACGGAAGTGGTTGAGACGGTCAACGCGAGCATGAGGCTCGCGCCGAGAATGCTGAGGCGGGGGAAGCGATCGCGCATCATCCTTCTCCCGCAGTCGCGATACTACGCCGCCGGCGGCACCGAGATCTTCACGGAGGGCCGCTCCAGCATCTTCTGGTGGAACGCGTCGAGCTTCGGATAGGCCTTGCGCCAGCCGCAATCGGCAAAGCGGAAGTCGGCATAGCCGAGCACGCAGACGAGGCCGATCTGCGAGATGTCGAAGGGGCCGTTCAGCACCTCGGGCATGTTCTCGAAGCGCGCCATTCCGGTCCAGGCCCGGTTCCAATGGTCGTCCGACCACGCCTGCCATTGCAGGCCCTGCGGCCGCACCATCTTCTCGTAGCGGCACAGCAGCATGGAATCGAGCATGCCGTTGATCAGGGCATGATTGGTCTTGGCCTTCCAGCGGCGCGGACCGTAGTCCGGGATCAGGCTGCCGCCGGCCATCTCGTTGAGATATTCGACGATGACGTACGAGTCCAAAATAACGTCGCCGTCATTGGTGATCAGGACCGGTAGCTTCTTCAGCGGCGTGATCTTCGAATAGTCCTCGTTGGCCGTGCCGGGCGCGACGGCTGCCGGCGTGAACTCGATCTTGTCGATCAGCCCGAGCTCGATTGCGGCGATGCGCACCTTGCGGGCGAAGGGCGAGGCGGGGGAGAAGGTGAGCTTCATGGCGAGTATCCAAAAAATGAAAGTTTTGCTTCGTCATTGCGAGGAGCGAAGCGACGAAGCAATCCAGGCTGTCTCCGCCGGACGATCTCTGGATTGCTTCGCTTCGCTCGCAATGACGGCGTGGCGACAGTGATGATCGCGGCTTACGCCGCGACGATCTCCTGGCGCTGCTCGCCGAGGCCCTCGATGCCGAGCGTGATGACGTCGCCGACATTGAGGAAGGTCGGCGGCTTCATGCCGAGGCCGACGCCGGGCGGGGTGCCCGTCGTGATGATGTCGCCCGGCAGCAGCGTCATGAACTGCGAGACATAGGAGATGCACTTGGCCATCGAGAAGATCATGGTCTTGGTCGAGCCGGTCTGGCGGCGCTGGCCGTTGACGTCGAGCCACATCGGCAGGTTCTGCACGTCCTTGATCTCGTCCTTGGTGGCGAGCCAGGGGCCGAGCGGGCCGAACGTGTCGTGCGACTTGCCCTTGGTCCACTGACCCAGGCGCTCGATCTGGAAGGCGCGCTCGGAGACGTCGTTGCAGACGCAGTAACCGGCGACGTGGTTGAGCGCGTCGGCTTCAGAGACGTATTTTGCGCGCGTGCCGATGATCGCGGCGATCTCGACCTCCCAGTCGAGCTTGGTCGAGCCGCGCGGCTTCTCGATGGCGTCGTTCGGGCCGGACAGCGAGGTGTTGGCCTTCATGAAAATGATCGGCTCGCTCGGGATCTCCGCGCCGGTCTCCTTGGCGTGGTCGCTGTAGTTGAGGCCGATCGCCACGAATTTCGACATGCCGGTGACGGGGGCGCCGAACCGCGGCTTACCGGAGACGGCGGGCAGCGAGGCGGGATCGAGCGCCGCCAGCTTCTTCAGGCTCTCGGGCGAATAGGCCTCGCCGGTCAGGTCCTTCACATGCGCCGACAGGTCCCGCAACTGGCCGGATTTGTCGATCAGGCCGGGCTTTTCCGCACCCTTCTCGCCATAACGAACAAGCTTCATTCTCGTTTCTCCCTGGAATGGACCGATCGGTTGAACAGCTTCATGGAACAGGGCGGCGGGAAATTCAACCGCTCATAGAGGGGCGCATTGCAGCCCTCTTGATTCGGGTGCTCGTAGGGTGGGCAAAGGCGCGAAGCGCCGTGCCCACCAATTTCCTTGATCGCCCGGCATGGTGGGCACGCTTCGCTTTGCCCACCCTACGATTGCAGCGCCTCGAACCCGAAAGCGTCCCCGTCCCGCCTGATGTGCCCGGCCGAAAAATGCCCGCCGATCACCAGCGTCGGGGTGTCGGCAAACCGGCCGAACAATTCGCGCCGCGTCGTCGCCGATTGGCTTTGGTCGGAATCCGCGGTCGAGGACCAGCCGAGATGCGCCATCTGACAGGGATGATGGGCGACGTCGCCCGTCAGCAGTCCCTGCTCGCCTCCCGACTGGATCAGAATGCTCATATGCCCGGGGCTGTGGCCGGGGGTCGGGATCATGCTGATCTCCTCGCTGAGCCGGTGGTCGCTCGCGACCAACTCGGCCCGGCCGGCATCGACGATCGGCTTCACGGAATCGGCAAACACGGCCCACTTGTCCGGCTCGGTGGAATGGTCGCGCCAATGCTCATACTCGGTCTTGCCGAAGACATAGCGCGCGTTGGGGAAGGTCGGCACCCATTTGCCGTCGACCAGTCTCGTGTTCCAGCCGACATGATCGACATGAAGATGCGTGCACAGCACGGTATCGATACTCTCCGGCGGAAAGCCCGCCGCAATCATCGTCTCCAGGAACGGCGTGGTGCGATTGTTCCAGGTTGGGACGTTGCGGCCCTGCTTGTCATTGCCAAGCCCGGTATCGACCACGATGCGGCGCGTCGGCGTCTCCACCAGCAGCGAATGGATCGACATTTTCAGCCGGCCCTCTTCGGTGGCGAAATGCGGGATCAGCCAGGGCAGCTTCTGGATTTCTGCATTGCTCGCCAAGGGCAGAATGAAGCGGGTCGAGCCGACCGTCTCTAATTCCACGACCTCAGTGATTTTGACCCTGCCGACCTTCCACTGCATCCGGCGCATCCTCATGTTCTTGCTTTGGCGGGGAACATGCGCAGTTTCGCTGTCAGGCGCAATGGATCATCTGACGCGGTGCGGCGTTATCGCGGGAACCCAGGGAAAGACAAAGGGCCAGCCATGCCAGAGCTTGCGATTTCCGCGGAGAAGGTCGCCTTCATCATCGAAAAGGCGCGTGAATTCGACGTCAAGCAGGCGGATTCCGATCCGGATTCCGGCTCGAATGCGACTGATGACGATGCGGTCGACGTCCTCGAGGATGACGGCTCCGATCCGGTCGTCAACGAGCTCGGAAGTTTCATCGTGGCCATGAACGAGGACGAGCAGATCGATCTCGTCACACTGACCTGGCTCGGCCGCGGCGACGGCACGATCGACGATTGGGACGATTTGCGCGCACGCGCGGTGGAGGCGCGCGCCGAGTATCGCAGTCCCCGGCGCGAGACGGCGCATTATCTGCTCGGTGAGCCGATGCTGGGCGATCTGCTCGCCGACGGGCTCGACGAATTCGGCGTCGACTGGACCGACGGAAACCCAGTCGCCGATTCATCCAGTCCGAGCCAGCGGGACGAAGACGAGCCCACCAAGCAACAGCGGTGATTCCGGCCGATATCAGCGCGCGCAGTCAACGACCACGGTGCCGAGCTTGTCGCCTTTCTCGACGGCGATATGGGCCTGCGCCGTCTCCGACAGCGCAAACTGCGCCGCGACATTGTGGATTCGCGGCCCCGCCGCCAGCCATTTCGAGATGTCGGCCTGCGCCGCCGCAAGCAGCGCCGGCGGCAGCGCGAACAAGACGAGCGAGCGGAGCGTGATGCACTTTTCCATCAACTCGCGTATCGGCACGGTCGGCGTGCGGTTGCCATTCGTGGCGTAGACCGCGATGGTCGAATTCATGGCCATCAACTTCAGCGTCGTCGCAATGTTGCCGCCGAAATCGACATCGACCAAGTGGTCGACCCCGCGTCCGCCGGTGAAGGCCATCGCCTTGGCAACGACATCTTCGTCCCTGTAATTGACCACGAGATCGGCACCGGCTTGTCGCGCCTGCTCGCCTTTCATCGCCGAGCTGACGGTCGCGATCACCTGCGCGCCGCCCCATTTCGCGAGTTGCACGGCGTAATGCCCGACGGCACCCGCGCCGCCGGTGACCAGCACGGTCTTGCCGACGATCGGCCCGTCCGCAAACAGGGAGCACCACGCCGTCATTGCGGGAATGCCCAGCGTCGCGCCTTCCGCAAAAGAGAGATTGTCCGGCAGCGGCGTCACCAGGTGCTCGGCAAGCGCGATATGTTCGGCCGCGGTGCCAAAGGCGCGGCCGTTGCGCTGGCCGTTGAACAGCCAGACCCTGTCGCCGATCTTGAACCCCGTCGCGCCATCGCCGATCTGGTCGATAAAGCCCGCGCCATCGCTGTTCGGAATGACACGCGAAAATTCCTTCGCGCGATAGCTGCCCCCGCGCCGGCCGACATCGGCCGGATTGACGCCGGAGGCTTCCAGGCGAACACGAACTTCGCCTGGACCTGCGACCGGCGTCGCCATCTCACCATAGGTGAGGACGTCCGCCGCCGGTCCTGTCTCCTCGTACCAGACTGCTCTCACAGCGTTCCTGGGAATGCACCGCCATCGAGCAGAAGGTTCTGCCCGGTGATGAAGCCCGCCTTGGCGCCGCACAGGAAGGCGCAGGCGTAGCCGAACTCGTCGGGGTCGCCGAAGCGGCCCGCGGGATTGAGCTTGGCGCGCTCGGCCAGAACCTGGTCCGGCGTGATGCCGCGCTTCTCGGATTCGCCTTTCGCGGTGCTGCGCAGGCGGTCGGTCTCGAACGGGCCCGGCAGCAGGCCGTTGATGGTGACGTTGTTGATCACGGTCTTGCGCGACAGGCCGGCAATGAAGCCGGTGAGGCCGGCGCGCGCTCCGTTGGAGAGACCGAGAATGTCGATCGGCGCCTTCACCGCGGCCGAGGTGATGTTGACGATGCGGCCGAATTTGCGCGTCATCATGCCGTCCACGGTCGATTTGATCAGCTCGATCGGGGTCAGCATGTTGGCGTCGATCGCCTTGATCCAGTCGTCGCGGGTCCAGTTGCGGAAATCGCCGGGCGGCGGTCCGCCGGCATTGTTGATCAGGATATCCGGCTCGGGGCAGGCCTTCAGCACCGCCTCGCGGCCCGCCGGCGTCGTGATGTCGCCGACGATCTCGGTGACGGTCACATCAGGATAGGCCTTGCGGATGTCGTCGGCCGTCTTCTTCAGGGCCTCGGCGCCGCGCGCGGTCAGCGTGACGTGAACGCCGGCCTCGGCCAGCGAGATGGCGCAGGCGCGTCCGAGGCCTTTGCTGGATGCGCAGACGATGGCGCGGCGACCTTTGATCCCAAGATCCACTGTTTCACTCCCGTAATGTCAGCTAGGTTTTTAGAGCCGCTATTCTAGCCAACCTTGGCGCCGCTGATAAGGGATTGGCTCGCATCAAAATGCATGCGCACTTGCGCGGCGATGCAAATGTGCGGGCATCATCAGATGTGCCGCTCCTGCTTGAGACGGTCGATCGCGGAGGCCGCCTCCGGCGGCAGCGACTTGAAGCCCATCCGGCCGACCGTCGAGAACAGCGGCCGCAGGTGCGAACCGGCGAGAAACGGCGGCTCGCGGTTAGCCGGCACAATCTGGTCGAACACCAGCACCAGGGTGGTGGCGACGAGGCCGACCCTGATGGCGCCGAGCGCTGCGCCGCCAAGCCGGTCGCCGATGCCGGCCTGCCGTATCGTGTCGCTCAGCGCCAGCCGGCCGAGATGTCCAAACAGCATGCCGACTACCACGAAGATGCTGAAGAACCAGAGCCAGTTCTGCAACAGCGGCGCATTCGGATTGCCCGCGACCTGAGGGACGATCAGCGGCATCAACGCGACGGCGATGGGGGCGGCGAGGAGATAGGCCAGGATCGTCATGGCGCTGCCGAGCAGGCCGGTCCTGAAACCGAAGCCGATCGCGATGACGAACGCCGCATAGACGGCGAGATCGAAACTGTTCATGCGCGTGACCCTGCCATGGAACGAGTGAACGCAGAACCGATCATTCCGGTTTCAGATCGTTAAAGTCGTCTGTATTGATGGCTGCAAAGCTCAAGGAAAGCGTCATGTCGGACCTATTCGACGTCAGTCAGGAAACCATCCTCGTCACAGGTGCGAGCCAGGGCTTGGGGCGGCAATTTGCCCGGGTGCTGGCGGCGCATGGCGCGGCCGTCGCGCTCGCGGCGCGGCAGACCGACAAGCTGAAGAGCCTGGAAGAGGAGATCCGCGGCAAGGGCGGCCGTGCCGCAGCCGTCGCGCTCGACGTCACCGACACGGCATCGATCGCCCGAGCCGTCGATGCCGCGGAAGCCGCGCTCGGCCCGGTCACGGTGCTGATCAACAACGCCGGCATCGCGATCGAAAAGCTCGCGACCGAGCAGACCGAGGCCGATTGGGACGCGGTGATCGGCGCCAATCTCAAGGGCGCCTATTTCTTAGCGACCGAGATCGCGCGCCGCATGATCGCGCGCAAGCAGGCAGGCAACATCGTCAACATCGCCTCCGTGCTCGGCACCGGCGTGCTGAAGGCGGTGTCGCCTTACGCGATCTCCAAGGCCGGCATCATCCAGGCGACCAAGGCGATGGCGCTGGAGCTCGCGGGGCAGAACATCCGCATCAACGCGCTGGCACCCGGCTACATCGACACCGAGATGAACCACGCATTCTGGTCGACGCCGTCGGGCGAGCGCCTGACCAAGCGCATCCCGCAGCGCCGCATCGGCGCCGAGTCCGATCTCGACGGCGCGATCCTGCTGCTGGCCTCGAAGGCCTCGCGGTACATGACGGGCAGCGTGGTGACGGTGGACGGCGGGTTCTTGTTGAATTGAGGAGCTGCCGCACGCTCCGCCCTCATCCTGAGGAGCCGCGAAGCGGCGTCTCGAAGGATGAAGATGAGTGCGAGGTGCGTCCTTCGAGACGCGCGCAAGAGCGCGCTCCTCAGGACGAGGTCGGAGCAAGTGGCTGCCGTAGCCCGCGCAATGCTAGTTTACCCGCATCTCGCCCCTGATCATATCGGCCGCCTTCTCTCCGATCATGATCGTCGGCGCATTGGTGTTGCCGCCGATCAGTGTCGGCATGATCGAAGCGTCGACGACGCGCAGACCCTCGACGCCGTGCACCTTCAGCGCCGGATCGACCACGGCCATCGCGTCGGTGCCCATCTTGCAGGTGCCGACGGGATGATAGACGGTGTCGACACGCGCGCGCAGGATGGCGCGGATGTCGTCGTCCGTTCTCACATCGGACGTGAACATGTCCTTCTTCTGCAACGCGCGCATCGCGGGCGTCTCCATCAGCCGCCGCGTGGTCTTGAAGCCGGCGACCATCGTCTCGAGATCCTCCGCCTCGCCCAAGAAATTCGGATCGATCATCGGCGCCGCCAGCGGATCGGCGCTTTTCAGCCAGACGCTGCCACGGCTCTTCGGCCGCAACAGGCAGACGTGGCACGAGAAGCCCGCCTCCTTGTGCTTCTTGCGGCCGTGATCGTCGAGCATCGCGATGATGAAGTGCAGCTGGATGTCGGGCACATCGAGGTCGGCTCGGGTCTTCAGGAAGCCGCCACACTCGGCGAAATTGGTGGTCATCAGGCCGCGCCGGTCCCGGCGATAGCGCTGAATGGCGCGGAGCAGGGATGGCAGCCGACCGAGCGATGAGTGGACGAAGTGCGGATAGTCGGAGGCGTAGACGAACACGAAATCCGGATGATCCTGCAGATTGCGTCCGACGCCCGGCAAATGACGCACGACGGCGATCCCGTGCGCGGCAAGCGCCTCGCCGTCGCCTATGCCTGACAGCATCATCAATTGCGGCGACTGGAAGGCGCCGGCGGCAAGGATCACCTCGCGGCGGGCACGCAGCTGCTTTGTCTGCTTGCCCTGGACATATTCGATGCCGACCGCGCGCCCACCTTCGAACAGGATGCGCGTGGCATGCGCCTGCGTCTCGAGACGCAAATTCGCGCGCTTGTCCAAGTGCGGATTCACATAGGCGCGCGCCGCGCTCCAGCGCTCGCCATTGTGCTGGGTCACCTGGTAGCTGCCGAGCCCTTCGTGGTCCTCTCCGTTGAAGTCCTCGCGGATGCGGAACTGCGCCTCGCGGGCGGCCTGATGGAAGACGTCGTGGATCGGATTGTCGGCGCGCAGTCTGTTGACATGCAGCGGGCCGCCCTTGCCGTGATATTCGCCGTCGAAATCGGCGTTGTTCTCCGAGCGCTTGAAATAGGGCAGCACGTCCGCGTACGACCAGCCGGCATTGCCGAGCGAGGCCCAGTGGTCGTAGTCCCATTTGTTGCCGCGGATATAGACCATGGCATTGATCGCCGAGGAGCCGCCGAGCCCCTTGCCGCGCGGTTGATAGCCGATACGACCGTTCAATCCGTTCTGCGGCACGGTGTCGAAGCCCCAGTTCGCGACCTTGTATGGCAAAGCGAGTCCGAACGGCGTGGTGATCCGCCAATTGTCGTTCCGTCCGCCCGCATCGAGCAGCGCCACGGATGTCCCCGCATCCTCCGACAGCCGCCCCGCAACCGCGCATCCGCCAGAGCCCGCGCCCACGACGACGAAATCGAATGTGTTGGTCACTGATGTTTCCCCCTCTTGCATTTTTTTTCTCGTCATTGCGAGCAAAGCGAAGCAATCCAGAATCCCACCGCGGAGACAGTCTGGATTGCTTCGCTGCGCTCGCAATGACGAGCAATTACGACATGAACCGCATCATCTTCTCCAGCCGCGCGATCTTGCCGCCGTAGGGCGGATAGAGGTCGGCGAGCCGGTTGAATTTCGAGCGATAGAACACCGGCTTCAGCTTGCTGAACGTGCGAAAGCCCCATTCACCGTGATAGGCGCCGGTGCCGGACGCGCCGACGCCGCCCATCGGCTGGTTGATTTGCGCGAAGTGGAACAGGCAGTCGTTGATGGTGACGCCGCCGGAGACGGTGCGCGCCAGCACCTCGTCGCGCGCAATGCGATCCTTGCCGAACCAGTACAGCGCCAGCGGCCGGTCGCGGGCGTTGACGAAGGCGATGGCATCGGCCGGTTCGCGATAGCCGAGCACGGGGAGCACCGGGCCGAAAATCTCCTCCTGCATGACCGCCATGTCTGCGGTTGCGCCCACGATCAGCGTCGGCGGGAATTTGCGGTGTGCCTTCCAGTTGGGATCGTCCGCCTTCGCCGGCTGCAGGATCTTTGCGCCGCGACGTGTCGCATCCGCGACGAGATTTTCCAGCCGCGCATAATGCCGGTCGGAGATCATGGAAGTGTAGTCCTTGTTGGCGGGATCGGTGCCGAACATGCGCCGCATCTGCGCGCGGACTTTTTCGGCGAAGGCCTGCTGCGCGCGCTCGGGCACCAGCACATAATCGGGCGCGATGCAGGTCTGCCCGGCATTGAGCTGCTTGCCGTAGGCGATGCGTTCGGCGGCCTCTTCGAGGTCGGCCGAGACGTCGATGATAACAGGCGACTTGCCGCCGAGCTCAAGCGTGACCGGCGTCAGATTGCGCCCCGCGGCTTCAGCGACCAGTCGTCCCACCCGGGTCGAGCCGGTGAACACCAGATGATCGAACGGCAGCGATGCAAAGGCTTTTGCGATCTCGTCCTCGACCCCGGTGACGAGCACTTCCGCAGCGTCGAACCGCGCGGCGACCGTCTCCTTCAGCAGGCTTGCGAAATGGGCGACGTGTTCGCTCGGCTTGATGATGACGCGGTTGCCGGCGGCAAGCGCGCCGATGGCGGGCGCGAGCGTCAGCTGCAGCGGATAATTCCACGGCGCGATGATGCCGACGACGCCGAGCGGCTGCGGCATCAGCCGGTTGCGCGCGGGCAGGAATTGCAGCGCCGTTGAAACGCGCTGCGGCGCCATCCAGCTCTTGAGGTGCTTGCTGGCATGACGGATCTCGGAGAACACCATCATAGTCTCGGCGATATTGGTCTCGACCGCGCAGCGGTGGCCGAAATCCGCCGAGATCGCCTGCCGGAAGCGCTCCTCGTTGTCGGCGACGACAGTGCGCAGCCGTGCCAGCCGGTCGAGCCGCTCGGCAAGGCCAGCCGCCGGCTCGGCCCGCGACCGCGCGACCATGGCATGGAAGGCGTCTTCGAGGGCCCCAAGCGGGGCGGTCACCGGGGGCTGGTCCAAGGCGTGGTCCATGGCGTTCTCCCCCTCGAAGTGGCGTTTCCGCCTGGTTTTGTTGCCGCAAGCTGGCCCCTTGTGGAACTTCTGGCAAGGGCGGGCCAAACAGGCCGCAAATTCGTCCACCGCGCTGTCATAAAGTCGAAAAAAACGTCCCCGCAGCCCTTTCCAAAGCCACCCCGGGTTGGTACATACCGCCCGCACCCAACGGGCTTTGCCCGGGGTTGCCTTCCAAGGAAGCCTTTGGGACGGACGAAGCAAGCCACGCGAACAGCGCCGGCCCTTCATTCACCGTCCCCGGCACTTTCACGAAGGCAAAGCAACGGTTAACGCGGGGTGGAGCAGCCCGGTAGCTCGTCAGGCTCATAACCTGAAGGTCATAGGTTCAAATCCTATCCCCGCAACCAAGTTCGGACCTTACCGGTCCCGATCCGAAAATGGCCCGCATCACGCGGGCCATTTTTGTTTTGGGGCGTCCTCGATCGTGCATGTCCTGCTTAGCTGAGCTTGGGTTCGTTCGGACCGTGCCGAAGCGCGTCCCGTCGCCGTCGGTGGAGGTGTCAAGCGTAAGAGCGATCCGTCCAGAGCATGCCGTCCGGGAAGGAACCCGGGATGGCGCCCGGCGTCAACACGAGTCACCGGTCCGGTGCTCGCTTGTTGGCTTGCCGTCGTTCGGAAGGAGAGGGCCAATGCAGTTCGAGGATTTCGACGCCGCCGATGTTCAGGCGGACGAGGCCCGGATCTTCATTCGTCGAGCCGGTTCGGGGCCGGCCGTTCTCCTGTTGCACGGATTTCCGCAGACGCATCTGATGTGGCGCGACGTTGCGCCGTTGCTCGCGCAGAACTTCACCGTGGTCTGCGCCGATCTTCGCGGATATGGCCGCAGCGATTGTCCTCCTTCCAGTCCGGACCATGCGCCATATGCAAAACGAGCGATGGCAAATGACATGGTGTCCGTCATGACGAAGCTCGGTTTCGACCGTTTCTCGGTCGCGGGCCATGATCGCGGCGGCCGTGTCGCCTATCGGCTCGCGCTTGATCACCGTGAACGTGTGCAGCGGCTTGCCGTCCTGGACGTCGTTCCGATCGCCGACGCCTGGGAGCGCGCCGACAAGGACCTGACGGTCGGCTATTGGCCGTGGTCATTGCTTGCGCAACCTGAACCTCTTCCCGAGCGGCTATTGTCGGCAGCCCCCGACGCCGTCGTCGACAATGCGCTGCATGGCTGGGGGTCTTCAGCCGGCAGTTTCAGTCCGGCGGTCAGGGCAGCCTATATCGAAGCGTTGAGCGATGAGGCGCATGTTCATGCGATCTGCGAGGAATATCGTGCGGCCGCGACACTCGATCACGCGCACGATCTGGCGGACCGTCGTTCCGGCCGCCGAATTGACTGCCCTGTGCGCGTGCTCTGGAGCGGTCGCGGCCCCCTGAACGCGTGGTATGCGAGCGAGGGCGGCCCCTTGGGGCTCTGGCGGGCGTGGGCAGATGACGTCGACGGAAAGCCGCTTGATGGCGGGCACTTCTTCCCGGAGGAGCTTCCGCAGCAGACTGCGTACGAGCTGAACCGGTTTTTCGGCGGCGGTGGATAGGATCAGCGGCTTGGCCGTGCTGCTTCCTTCGACAGCGCGGTCTTGGCGAGCGCGAGGGCCGTTCTTGGGGCGGGCGGCGATCAGAAGCAAACATTACGCCCGCGCCAGTCGCGCGGGCGTAATGCGTTTTGCGTGCTATCCGAAGATCAGGGTCTGTGCGGACACACCATCGTCAGATAGAGCAGCGTCGGCGCCTTGTCGTCGCCATCGCGATACTCCCACTCCAGCCGAATCTCATGCCGGTGCGCATAGGCGTCGCTCGCCTTGTGCGTGACGATCTTCGTCTTCATCGGGATCGGCGGCTCGGAGTTGAAGCACTTCCGGACGCAAGCATCGAGCAGATCGCATCGCGTCAAGGGGATGACGCCCGGCTCGTCTTTGGACAACGGGATCGTGTTGGGCTGGGTGCTGAGGTCGACGCGAGCCCGGCCCTTTTCCTTGTGCCAGTACGCCCCGCTCCCGGCGGGCCATTTGTCCGCCGGCGTCAGGATCAGGTGATACTGCCCGTATTCCAGGGTCGGCAAGTGGATGTCCGGGGACGCCTTGAGGATGTCCACGCTCCGCTGCATGTTTTCCAGCGGAAAATAATTGTCGTTCATCAAATCTTTGAATGGCTCTTCGCTATATACTCTCGCGCCCATTGTCTTTCCTCCAAATCTGGCGTCGCCGGGCGCAATATTTGGCTGTCCGGCAACACCGACCCACCCAATAGCCCGCCTTGCGCGGAATGAAGTTACCACCCAGCAGCGTACCCCGTCCATCCAAGGACCCTTCGTCAAGTGCGGTCTGTCGATTGTGTGCCGGTGTGCTGATTGCTTGGCAGCCGTCATCGAGTAGTCTTACATTCGTTGCTCGCGGCCTCTTGCACGAGCCAGGCCGCAACCGCTCGAAGGCGCTGGAATGCACTGCTTCACATGCCAGTCTACAATCACCCCAGGCGACAGCTGGTGCGCCAAATGCGGGGCGGCCGTGCGTCACCGCGTCGAACCGGATAGCGAGCGGCGGTTTGTGACGATCCTTCGTGCGGATGTCATCGATTCCACCGGTCTTGTTGCCGAATTGGAGCCGGAGGAAGCGGTCTCTCGCTTGGAGCCCGCACTGGCTGCCATGAGGGGCGCGGTGCGTCAGTTCGGAGGCATCGTCAGCAAGGAGCTTGGCGACGGAGTGGCAGCGGTGTTTGGTGCCCCGATCGCCGATGACAACCATGCCCCGCTGGCGTGCCATGCGGCCATCGAGCTCGTCCGGCGGGTTGCAGGCCTGGGGGATGCCGGGCTTCAGGTCAGGATCGGCCTGCATTCCGGACACGTCGTCGCCTATATGGTCGCCAGCGAATTCTCCAAAGTCTACGAGATCGGCGGCGCCGCCCAACATCTGGCCGCGCGGCTGGAAGCGGCGGCAGAAGCCAACCAGATCTACGTGTCGGAAGCTTGCCAGCAACTCGCGGACGGGCACGTCCGCTTCGATTTTCTGGGCCGCAAGGCATTGCGTGGCTTCGCGGAGCCCCTGCCGGTCTACCGGGTCATGGGCGCGAGCGATCTTTCGAGCTGGAGAGTGCGGCGGGCACGCAGTATTTCCCGATTCGTCGATCGAACTGTCGAGCGCGCCTTGTTGAGACGCACGGCGGAGAATGCTGGGGCGAGCCGACAGACCGTTCTTCTGCTGGGGGACGCTGGCATAGGAAAGTCACGACTCGCGCACGAATTTGCCCAGGACCTGAAGGCCGCGGGTTGGCGCCTGATCGATGCGGAGTGCAGCCCGAATTTGCAGGGAGCACCATTCAGCACGCTCAAACGCGTGCTGCTTTCGATTTTTGAGACGACGGCAAAGGAAATTGGCAACGCACGCGACTCTCGGTCCGATTTGCCGGTGATCGAACAATGCGCTGTCGAAGCTGTGCTGGACCTTCCGATCTCGCATCCGCAGTGGGATGAACTGGAGCCTCACGCGCGAGGACGTGCAATTTCCGACGCGAGCTGCGCCATTGTCGGGAGTGTAGCGCGTCACCAACGCACAGTACTCCTGATCGAGGACCTGCATTGGATCGATCGAGCCAGCGATACTGTGGTGGCTGCTCTGTCGTCACTACAGGCCGCCGGTCTTCTTGTGCTCCTTACAAGCAGGCCGGACGGCATGCCATTCTGGGTCGCGCGCTGCCAGGCCGAAGTCGTTGCGATGCGCCCATTGGACGATGATTCCAGTCGGGACATGCTGGGCGACATGCTCGGGTCATCGGACAATGCCGATCTGAAAGACCGGATCATTTCTCATACGGCCAACGTCCCACTCTTTATCGAAGAGGTTTGTCGTGGCCTCAAGGACAACGGCACGCTTCGGGGCCAGTGGGGCGACCTCGCTTTGGTCCGTCCGATCGACGAGCTTGGAATTCCCACGAGTATCCAAGGGGTCATTGCTGCGCGGCTTGATCGCGTGTCGAGGCCGGAACGCCAAATCTTGCAGATCGCGGCTACTCTGGGGCGACGATCCAGCGAAGCCATATTGCGGAGCGTCGCGGCGCTCCCCGAAGACGTTTTCCAGACCGCCGTGGCGGCTCTTGATCGAGTCGAACTGCTGGTCAGGATCGATAGCGAATTGGAGAGCGTTCTTGAGTTTCGGCACGACATGGTCCGGCAAGTGACCTACGAATCGATGGTCGAAAAAGTGCGTGAAAGCATTCATTCGCGCATTCTAGCGGCGCTAGAGTCTGACGAACGAAAATCCAGCGATTCTGACGAGCTTTGTTATCATGCGACTCGTGCAAAGGATTGGGACAGGTCCTTTCTCCACGGCCGGGCGGCAGCGCAAAAGTGCCTGGCTCGTTCTGCGTTTTCAGATGCTGCCACCTACTTCGAAACCGCGATGAAGTCGTTGGATATGATGCCGACGAGCCCTTCGCGTGAAGCTCGCGCGATAGATATTCGTATCGAGGCACGCTCGGCTTTCATGGCGTCTGGACTGGTGGCCGAATGGTTTGAGCTTGGAAGAGAAGCGGAACGGCGGGCTAATGTTATAGATGATACCGCAAGAAAGATCGCCGCCATGACCGTCAGAGCGGCCGCCCAGAACTTTTACGGTACGCCGATCGAGGCGGTTGCAACCGGTGAACAGATCGTCAGCCTTGCGGAGCACGGGGGAGATCTCGGATGGCTCAACGTTGCGCTGTATGGCTTGGGTCAGGCCTATTTCCTCGCCGGACGCTACCGGGAAGCAGAGCAGACGGTCGCAAGAGCCTGCTATCGACTGGAGGGGCCAAATGCCGACGCCCCCAAGAGCACCATGCCTAAATATGTGCTCCTGCTCTGCTGCATGATGAAAAGCTTCACCCACACCGTCATGGGTGAGTTCGACGCCGCCGAGCAGCTCCAGCAACAGGCTGCCGCGATCGCGGAGGAGACGGGTCGCCCCTACGACCGCGTCGCCGCCGCCTATAGCGGCGGCTGGCTGATGCTCGGCCGCGGCGAGCCGGCGGCGGCCGCGGCCATCCTCGAAGACGGTTTTGTCCTGGCGCAGAAGCACGGCATCCGGCTGTTCGTGCCGGTGCTCGCCTGCCATCTCGGCATGGCCTATCTGGAGCAGGGGCTGTTCGACCGGGCGCGCGGCATGCTGACGGAAGCGCGTGAGGAGGCGAAGGCGGTCGGCTATACCTCGGCGGTGCTGCGCAGCTCGATCTATTTGGCGCTCGCGACCCACCGTCTGGGCGACGTCCAGGCCGCGCAGAACATGCTGCGCGAAGCGCGCAACACCGCGCGGCAACAGGGGTTCTCCGGGCTGGAGGCGGAGGCCCTGTTCGGCGAGGCCGTGGTGACGCCGCCGTCGGATGCGGAGGCCAAGGCGGCCATCCTTGGCGCCCTGCGCGCGACCATCGCGATCGCCGCCGAGAGCGGCGCGCTGCCGCTGCGGCACAAGGCCGAGGCGATGCTCAACGAGATGCAGGCGACCGATGACGAGCTCAGCTGACGGCAGCGGCGGCCGGACCCCCGTCGCGGGCCAAATCTGCCCGACGCGTCAAATAAATTCAGTAGTCGTCGCAAGGACTTAGCTACTGTGCATGGGGTTGTTTTCGCTCTTTTATTTTGAAGGGCCCCCATGGTGCAGCGCGGAGGACCGCACGCTGGTGCGGCCCGCTCCGATGACTAGGCCCTTGCACGCGCAGCAAGGTCGGCTACCGTCGGCCCTGGCCACACGGCCAGGCGACTTTTGATTTCAATTTTTTAGCATCCGATTTTCCGGCGCCGCGACGGCGCGACGCCCACCGAACGAGGCGGGGCCATGATCACACGGGACCAGTCAGCGCTGCTCGCGCCGGTCGAGCGGGATTTGCGGCTCGATCTCTTCCGCGGCATCGGTCTGTGGATGATCTTCCTCGACCACATCCCGCACGACGTCGTGGCCTGGCTGACCTTGCGCAATTACGGCTTCAGCGACGCCGCCGAATTCTTCGTCTTCATCTCCGGTTATCTGGTCGGCTGGATCTACGGGCCGATCGTCGCGGGCGGCTGGTTTGCCGCAGCGCTGAAGCGGCTGTGGCGGCGCGCGGTCGAGATGTATGTCGCCCACATCATGCTGTTCCTGCTGTTCACGGCGCAGATCGCCCGCACCGCGCGCCGCTTCGACAATCCGATGTACGAGCACGAGTTCAACGTCTTCAATTTCCTGTCGCATCCGGACGAGCTGATCGGGCAGGCGATCCTGCTGAAATACAAGCCGGTCAATCTCGACGTACTGCCGCTCTACATCACGCTGGTGTTCGCCTCGCCTTTCATCGTGTGGTGCCTGGTGCGCCGGCCGAACCTGACGCTCGCCGCGTCCGTGGTGCTCTACGTGCTGGCGCGCTGGTTCGACTGGAACGTCGCCTCCTATCCGCCCGGCACGCACTGGTACTTCAACCCGTTCTGCTGGCAGCTGATGTTCGTGTTCGCGGCCTGGTGCGGCATCGGCCAGATCGACAAGATCGCGAGATGGGTGTGGTCCAAGGCGGCAATGACGTTGGCCGCGGCCTGGCTGGCGTTCGCGCTGCTGATCGTGATGACCTGGCACGTCCCCTCGCTCGATGCCCTGATCCCGAAATGGATGATCAAGGCGATCTACCCGATCGACAAGACCGACCTCGACATGCTGCGCTTCACGCATTTCCTGGCGCTGGCAATCTGGGTGACGCACCTCATCTCGCGCAAATGGCGGACCCTGCACGGGGCCTGGCTGCGCCCCGTGATCCTCTGCGGTCAGCATTCGCTGCCGATCTTCTGCCTCGGCGTCTTCCTGTCGTTCTCGGCGCACTGGATCCTGACGCAATACACCAAGGGCGTCTGGGAGCAGCTCGCGGTCTCCGCCGTCGGCATCGTCATCATGATCGCAGCCGCCTGGCTGCTCGACCGGGCCGAGCGGGTGCCGAACCTGTTCGTGAAGGTGACGGAGATCGAGGAGGCCGACACCGTCCTGGAAAGCGCGCCCGCGGACAGGTCTGCCGTGGCGCCCGCGGGTCATTGAGGATCGCCGGCCTGCATTTTCGTGGAGAGATCCAACGGAGAAGTTTATGTCCAGACTTGTGTTGACGATCGCCGGCACCCTCCTGCTTCTAATCTCGGGTGCATCGGCGCAAGCACCCTCGCCGGAGGCGATGAGCGCGGCGCGCAAGCTCGTGGTCACCCTGAAGATCGCGGATCAGTATCGCGCGCTGTTGCCGCAGCTCCTGCTCAAGCTGAGGCCCGTGGTCGCGCAGGACAGGCCGGAGATCGAACGCGACTATGACGCGGTGACGGCACCCGGCTCCGAGATCTACACTCCGGCCCTCACCTCGATGATCGACCAGGTCGCCGCTCTCTACGCCCAGAGCTTCAGCATCGACGAGCTGCGCCAGATCGAGGCCTTCTATGTCCAGCCG
Source organism: Bradyrhizobium sp. MI1.10 (assembly GCF_055811035.1). Lineage (NCBI taxonomy): Bacteria > Pseudomonadati > Pseudomonadota > Alphaproteobacteria > Hyphomicrobiales > Nitrobacteraceae > Bradyrhizobium > Bradyrhizobium sp. MI1.10. The sequence continues at coordinate 42,129 of NZ_JBVVPN010000010.1, read as the reverse complement.
GCCGGGAAGAAGCTTCTGGAGAAGTCGGATGCGCTGGCGCAGGCAAGCGCGCAGATCGGCCAGGACGTCGGCCAGAAGACGGCCGACGAATTGAAGCAGCGTCTCATCGAGGCGCTGCGCCAGAAGGGGCACAAGCTCTGAGCTTGCCGCGCTCGCTGGCTGATTTGACGCGGCCAGCGCCCGCGCGGCTCGACGTGTTCTTGGGGCCGCAAATCTATCTCGGCGCCTCCGGCGTGATCACGGGCAAGCCTGCGGCCGACAACATCCTCTCATTGATCCAGGCGCACAAGGTCACGTCGTTCTTCGCGCCGCCGACGATCTGGATCGCGGGCAAGCGCGAGCTGCGCCAGCGCTTCGTCGGCGGTGAACGCTCGACAAGGCGATCCAGAAGAATTTTGGGACTTGACGCATTCCTCTTCTCGCTCTCCCGCAAGAACAGGGAGAGCGAAAAAGGACGCCTCAATACTTCTTCACGTGGGCACCGAACGCGAACCACAGCGCCATCGACGCGAGGCCAAAACCGCCGAGCAGCAGGAACGTCGGGCCGTAGCCGATCCATTGCGCGATCCAGCCACCAAGCGCGGGACTGAGGCTCGCGCCGATGCCCTGCACGGTGATCACGGCACCCTGGCCGAGATTGATGCGGCCGGTGCCGTTGAGCGCGCGCGCGACCATGCCGGGGACGGCAACCGTCTGGAGTCCCGTGCCGATGCCGTCGAGCACCTGCATCGGTACGACGCCCCACCAGCCCGTGACGAAGAAGGCGAGCACGCCGCGGATGGGCAGGAACATGAAGGAGACGAGGATGACAGGCCAGTAGTTGCGCTTGCTCGCCGCTTTCATGGCGATCAGCGACGTGATGATCATGACGCCTTGCGCGATCACCACGGTGGTCGCGACGAAGCTCGGGCCATTGGCTTGGCCTTCCGCGACCGCCGCCAGGCCATAGAGCGGAACGATGGCGGCATTGCCGAGATGAAACAGCGCGAGCGCCAATGCCAGCACCAGCAGCGCGCGGTGCTTGAGCAGCATCGTGAACGCGTCCGGCGCGCTGTCGGGATCGTCCTCCTTGCTGCCGCGCGCGGCGCGATCGTCGATCGCCTCGGCCGGGATCATCATCACGCAGGCGATCGCGATGGCGCCGAACACAGCCGCCAACACGAACACCGAGACGTAGCCGAACTTGTAACCCAGATAGCCCGACAGCGCGGCGCCGACCATGTTGCCGGCGTGGTTGAAGGCCTGGTTGCGGCCGTTGAGTGCGTTGAAGCCCTTCTGCTTGGCGATGCCGAGCGTGATGCCGGTGACCGCTGGCACGATCGCGGCGCTCGCCAGCGATTGTGCGACTTGCGAGAACGTTACTGCCCAGAAATTCTGCGAGATCAGGATGATCGCGGACGCGAGCACCACGCAAATACCGGGAATGACGACCCACATGCGCTTGTTGCGGCTGGCGTCGATGAAGCCGCCGATCGGCGTCGTGATCAGCATGCCCGCGACATTGCCGATCGTCATCGCGGTGCCGATCAAGCCGCTCGCCCAGCCGCGCTCCTGGAGGAAGACGCCGACGAAAGGGCCGATGCCCGACTGCATGTCGGCCATGAAGAAGTTGAGAGCGAACAGGGGCCAGATACGAGACGAGGAGGGGGACCGCGATGTCATCGATACCAAAAATTGGTCTCAGCCGGGATACGGCGGGTGGGACATGATCCTTTCAGCCAATCGTTCTGGCGCGGACGAGAGTTTAACGGGCGCTGATCGGGTTGGTTCCAGGTTTCGCCCGGTCGGCGGGGCTTGCGATCACGGCCAGCAATTCCCTATTGACGTTGGATCGTCTTTGTCGGGAGTACGGCATGCCCCTCTGGACCTGCGAAACCTGCGGCGCGCAATTTCCGGGCGAAAATCCGCCAACGTCCTGTCAAATTTGCGAGGACGACCGGCAATTCGTCGGCTGGAACGGACAGACTTTCCTCACGCGCGAGGCGCTCTCGGAACGTCACCGCATGGTCTGGCGCGACGACCTCGGCCTGACCGGCATCGCGCTCGAGCCAAGCTTTGCCATCGGTCAGCGCGCGCTGCTGGTGCCGCTCGCGGACGGCTGGCTGATGTGGGACTGCATCCCGCTGGCGACGCCGGAGGCGATCGCGCATGTGCGGTCGCTCGGCGGGTTGAAGGCGATTGCGATCTCGCATCCGCATTATTATGGCGCGCTCGCCGACTGGAGCGAGGCGTTCGGGGGCGTGCCGGTCTATTTGCACGCCGATGATCGCCAATGGGTGACGCGTCCGCATTCCTCGATCGTGCACTGGACCGGCGAAAGCCATCGCATCTCCGACGATGTGCTGCTGCTGCGCACCGGCGGTCATTTCGCCGGCGCCACCATGCTGCACCACGCGAGTGGTGCGGACGGCAGGGGTGCGCTGCTCACCGGCGATATCGCGCAGGTGACGATGGATCGCCGCTTCGTCAGCTTCATGTACTCCTATCCGAACTACATGCCGCTCAACGCCGCCGCGGTGCGACGGATTGCGGCTGCCGTCGAGCCGCTGGCCTTCGACCGCGTCTACGGCGCCTGGTGGGATCGCAACATCGCCGCAGGCGCCAAGGCCGCATTCGCGGCCTCTGTCGCGCGCTATCTGGCCGCCATCGCATGAGCCGGCGCGAGACCGCATTTATCTTGCTGGTCCACAATAAATGGACTATAAGTACAGTTATTAAGCGTGACGCGACGATGCGTCTGCGGGACCGGCATGATCGATGCATCGCTGTTTCCGCGGCGCGCTTGCCGCGTGAGCGGGAGTTCGGTCCATGACGGCAGGGCGCGACTACGAGATCTTCGAGGCCGGCGACGTCGCGCTCCGGTCCGGGGTCGTCGTCCCTTCGCTCAAGCTCGCCTACAAGACCTACGGCACGCTCAGTCCGGACAAGGACAACGTGATTCTCTATCCGACCTCGTTCAGCGCGCAGCACGCCGACACCGAGTGGCTGATTGGCCCCGACGGGATGCTCGACCCTACGCGGTACTTCATCATCATCCCGAATCTGTTCGGTAACGGGCTGTCGTCCTCGCCGTCGAATACCGCCGCGCCGTTCCCGATCCTGACCTATCACGATGCCATCGCGGTCCAGCACCGGCTGCTCACCGAGCGGTTCGGCATCTCGAAGCTTGCCCTGGTCTATGGCTGGTCGATGGGCGGCATGCAGGCCTATCACTGGGCGGCGCTGCATCCCGATATGGTCGAGCGGGCGGCCGTCGTCTGCGGCAGTGCCCGCTGCGCGGCCTATAATTACGTCTTCCTGGAAAGCGTGAAGGCCGCGCTGACCGCCGACCCCGCCTTCCGCGACGGCCGCTTCGCCGAGAAGCCCGTCGCAGGCTATCGCGCCATGGGGCGCGTCTACGCGGGTTGGGCGATGTCGCACGGTTTCTATCGCGACGAGATCTGGCGCGAAGCGGGCTTCACCTCGCTGGACGACTATCTCGCCCGCAGCTGGGACGCGGCGTTTGCCCGGCGCGATGCCAACGATCTCCTGGCGCAGATTGGGATCTGGCAGAACGGCGATATCAGTCGCTGCGCCACATTCGACGGCGATTTCGATCGCGCGCTCGGTGCGATCACGGCCCACATGCTGCTGATGCCCGGTGCGACCGACCGCTATTTCGACGTGCGCGACAACGAGGACGAACTCGGCCGGCTGGTCAATGCGCGCTCTGCGGTGCTGCATCCGATCCCGTCGCTGCACGGCCATCGCGCCGGCAACCCCGTCAACAATCCGCGCGATCAGGCCTTCATCAAGGCCGAGATCGCGGAGCTCCTCAGCAAGTAGGACAGGCATCCGATCATGAGCGACGCAACGATTTCAGAGTCCGGCCATCGCTTGAAGCCGCTGGCGCCGACGATGCTGCGGGAATTGTCGGTGCGCTCCAATCTCAGAGGTGCCGCGCAAAGCCTCAGCCATTACGGCCTCGTCGTACTAGTCGGCGCGCTGATCTGGAGGGTCTCTTCGACCTGGGGTGTCTTTTGGGCGCTGCCGCTGATAGCGGTGCAGGGCTATCTCGTCGCCTTCCTGTTCATGGCCGTGCACGAGACCGCGCACAAGACGGCGTTCAAGAGCCGCGGTCTCAACCTCGTGGTCGGATACCTCTCGGGTTTCATCATCGGATTGCCTTACGAATATTATTGCCTGTTTCACTGGGACCATCACCGCTACACCCAGGATCCGGACAAGGACCCTGAACTGGTCGTCGGCGTGAAACCGAAATCCGACACGCAGCTCGCGCTCGCCTATAGCGGCGTGCTTCAGGTCGCCGGACGCCTGCGGCTGATGCTCGGCCATGCCGTCACCGGCAAGGTCGTCGTGCCCTGGATTCCCGAGAACAGGCGCGCCATCATCGTCACCGAGGCGCGCGCTTATGCCGCGCTCTATGCGTTGCTGCTCGTTCTGTCCTTGTGGTTCTCGTCGGCGCTGCTGCTCTGGGTCTGGATCGTCCCGCTGATCATTGGGCAGTTCTTCCTGCGGCCCTATCTCTACGCCGAGCACACCGGCTGCGAGCGTACCCGCAGCGCATTCCAGAACACTCGCACGACCTACACCGGCGCGATCGTCAAATGGATCGCGTGGAACATGCCCTATCATGTCGAGCACCACGCTTATCCCTCGATCCCGTTCCACGCGCTGCCGAAGCTGAACGGGATCGTCGACGGCGAGATCGTCCATCGTGGCCGCGGCTACATCAGGACGACGCGCGAGACGTGGGCCTGGTTTCGGCGACATAGACAGGCCGGCTAGCCGAAGAAAGTTGACGCGCAAAGGCCCCGATCGCGGTGCGATCGGGGCTTTGTCGTGAATACGAGATATCAGTAGATCCCGTACGCGCACACGTTGACGACGCGGACGCGCAGGCCGTGGCGGGTCTGGACGACGCGCTCCTGATAGCAATTGTTGACGCCGCTGTTGACGTAGACGCCGCCAAAGCCCCAGCCGGGACCCCAGTGATGGTGAAAGCCGTGGGCCGACGCGGCAGTGGGGGCGAGAGCGGCAACGCCGAGCGAGCCGGCGGCGATCAGACCAAGTGCAAGCTTACGAAACATCTTCATTCTCCAGTATGGCGCAAAGGGCCGTTGTTGTGTCCCTGCATCTCGGTCGAGCTGAAACGCGGATGCGTTCATGAAGGGAGGGGAGAATCGTGTTTCAGGAGTGTTTCGTCGGTCGCGGCGCATTGCGCCGCCGTCCTGTTTTCCGCGCCGCGCGATAGCGCACGGCCATTGCCTCTGTCAGCTCGGCCATCTTCTCGCGCAGATCGGCCGGGTCCAGTACTTCGGCCTCGGGCCCGAGCCGCAACAATTCGGCGGCGGCATGCCATGACGTCTTGCCGGTCGGCACTCTGGCAATGCGCCAGCCGTCCGCATCCGAGGTCTCTTCGAGCTGCGTACGCGCCCTGACGTAAGGCTGGCTCAGCGCGTCGAGCAGTTTCACGCCGAAGGGCGACAGCCGAACGACCGCGACATTGGGATGCATCTCGGCCTCGAGACGCAGCGTTGCGTCCCGCCAATAGGCGGCGAGATCGAAGCCGGCGGGCCGCTCACAGCGATCGTCAAGCGCGGTGCAATCGAGCACGCGCGCGACGCGATAGGTCCGCACGCTGCCGTCGACCAGACCTGCGAGATACCAACTGCCACCTTTCAGCACGAGACCGAGCGGCGCGACGCGGCGGTGCTTCTCGGCGCGCCAGCTCTGGTAGCGGATCTTGATCAGTGTCCCGCGCAGGGTCGCGGCGGCGATGGTGCGCAGATGCTTGGGTTCTTCCGCCTCGCCGAACCAGCCCGGCGCGTCGAGATGAAAACGCTCCTGCATCCGTCCGGCGTCTTCGCGCAAATTGGCGGGCAGGGCGGCCATCAGCTTATTCTGTGCGGCGATCATCGCCGCATCCAGCCCGAACGCCGCCGCCGGGCCCGGCAATCCCGCCAGGAACAGCGCTTCCGCCTCGCTTTGCGACAAACCGTTCAGCCGCACGCGATAACCGTCGAGCAGGCGATAGCCGCCCTCCGCACCGCGGTCGGCATAGACAGGGACGCCGGACGCCGCGAGCGCGTCGATGTCGCGGTAAATCGTGCGCACCGAGACTTCGCAGGCCTCCGCGAGCTCGGGCGCGGTGACCTGCCCCTTGGCCTGCAGGGTGGTGAGGATCGACAGCATCCGGCTCGCGCGCATGATCCTTTAAACCATACCTGACACAGGATGTCAGGTATGGTCCGCTACAACGCCATCGCCAGCCTGCCAGATGGAGACCGCTATGACCGATCCGAACCGCATCACGTTATATTATTCGCCGCAAACCCGGGCCACCGGCACGCGGGTGCTGCTGGAGGAGCTGGGAGCGCCCTATGATCTTCATGTCCTCAACATGAAGGCCGGCGAGCAGCGCCAGCCGGCCTATCTCGCCATCAACCCGCTCGGCAAGGTGCCGGCGATCCGCCACCACGGGCAGCTTGTGACCGAGCAGGTCGCGATCACCATCTACCTCGCCGATCTGTTTCCGGAGGCGGGGCTGACGCCTGCGCTGAACGATCCGCTGCGCGGCCCCTATCTGCGCTGGATCGCCTATTACGGCTCATCCTTCGAGCCGGCCCTGATCGACAAGTTCATGCAGCGCGAGCCGGCACCGATCACGCAATCGCCGTATGCCGACTATGACATCATGCTCGGCGCGCTCGAGGCGCAGCTGTCGAAGGGACCGTATCTGCTCGGCGAGCGCATGACGGCCGCGGATGTGCTGTGGGGCGTCGCGTTCAGCTGGACCATGATGTTCGGCATCGTGCCGAAGAAGGATGTGTTCGTCCGCTATGCCGAACGGATGACGGCGCGGCCGGCGTTCCAGCGTATCACTGCGGCCGATGCCGAGATGGCTGCGCATCATGCTGCGGCTGCTGGAGCGTGAGCGGCATGCATCGGTGAACGACGGCGCGCACCTCAAATCCGGTGTCGTCCCGGCGAAGGCCGGGACCCATAAGCACAGGATTACGTTTTGCGAAGACCCGGAGTTACCAGTTCGCCCTACAACTCCTTCCTGGGAGTATGGGTCCCGGCCCCCGTGCGCAATTGCGCACTAGGCCGGGACGACACTGAGGGTGTGGCGCGCTGTTGCGAAATAATGTCCATCTCACTCAAAACCGAGGCAGTCGTTTTTCCGCGAACGCCTTGATGCCTTCCTTGATCTCGTCGCCGCGCATGCTGTCGCGGTGACGGTGGTCGGCGGCTTGCTGGTCGAGTTCGCCGCGGGCAAATTCGTTGATCGCGCGCTTCATGCCGCGCATCGCCTGCGGAGCGTTGCCGGCGAGGATGTTGGCGAGCTTGTCGACCTCCTCGTCCAGAAACTCGACCGCCACCATATCGGTGAGGTAGCCGATCCGCAGCATCTCCGGCGCGCTGATCTTTTGCGCGGTCAGGAACAGCTTCTTCGCATTGTCGACGCCGAGCCGCGTCACATAGCGTTTGATGCCGCTGCTGTAATAGTGCAGCCCGAGCCGGGCCGCGGGCATGAACATCTCTGCGGTGTCGACGCCGATGCGGAAGTCGCAAGCGAGCGCGAGGTCGGTCGCGCCGCCATAGACGCCGCCGTTGAGCCGGCAGATCGTGGGCACGCCGAGATCCTCCAGCCGGTTGACGACGACCTCGAACGCCGAGCCCGCGCTCTGCTGCTCGTTGGCACTGACGGCACGCTCGGCAACGGAATTGAGATCGTAGCCCGCGGAGAAGGCCCGTCCCGTGCCGGTCAGCACCAGCACGCGGATGGCGGGATCGGCCTCGACCCGGTCGAACAGTCTGACCAGCTCGCCGAGATCCTCGGCCTGGAGCCGGTTGAGATGTTGGGGCCTGTTGAGGCGAATGGTGGCGCGTGCGCCGGTGATTTCGAGCACGGGGCCAGAGGCCGCGTCGGTGATATCCGACATTCTTGTCTCCATTTATTTGTTTTCGAGCGTGCGCCGCTTCGCCTCTGCATCGATGGTCTCGGCGAGATCGGGATGCCGTGCCATCAGCACGCGGAAGTCGACGAGGTCGAGCACAAGGAGCCGCGACACCTTGGTGGTCGAGACATTGGCGCCGCGCAAATTGTTGCCGAGCAAGGCCATCTCGCCGAAGAAGGCGCCGTCGCCGAGCTGCACCTTCTTGCCGGGCAGGTCGACCTCGACCTCGCCGGCGGCGATGAAATACATGCAGTCGCCCTGCGTACCCTTGCGGATGATCATGGTGCGCGCCGGCAGCTCCATGGTGCGCAGCATGTGGGTGACGTCGGCGATGGCGGCCGGCCCAAGCGCCGCGAAGAACGGCACCTTGCTGACGGATTCCCAGGTCTTGAGGAAGTTGTCACGCCGGGTCTCGGCGGCAAAGCCGGTCGCCAGGATGCCGGTCCAGAGGCCGAACACACCGAGGCCGGAGATCATCACCAGCGCGGCCACCATGCGGCCCAGCGGCGTCACCGGCACGACGTCGCCATAGCCCGTCGTCGTCAGGGTTGCGACGGCCCACCACAGTGCGGCGGGGACGCTGCCGAAAGTCTGGGGCTGCACGTCCCGCTCCAGGAAATATTCCGCGACCGAGGCCAGGAAGACCACCATCAGGAAGATCACGAGCACGCTGACCAGCGGTCCCGATTCCAGCACCAGCACGCGGCGGAGCTGCCGCAGGCCGGGAATGCCGGGCACCACCTTCAGCACCCAGAGCACGCTGAGCAGCCACGCCGTCCTGGGCTCGATCCCGAGAATCAACGCGGCCGGCACAGCCAACGCTCCGACCGTGTCGACCAGCCCGGCGGAGGAGGACATGTAGAGTGCAAGGCGCCCCTGTCGCGCCATATGGCGTAGCCGGACCACCCATTCGAACACGAAGTAGACGAGGCAGGTCCAAAGCAGGGCATCGACCCAGCGATGCGCTGTCTCATAGGCCGGGTTGACCGTCAGCAGCACCATGGCGAGCACGCCGACGGCGACGGCCACGTAGGCCGCCCTGGTCATGTTGCGGCCGGCTGTGGCGGCCGCGAACTGGGCCATAGCGGAGATCAGCGGCTTGGACATGCGGGACGGCGGCTCGGTTTTGTCTTTGCGGTCCCCGGCTGGAACCTCGGTGCCAAAGTGCCTGCCCGGGCCGAGGTCGTCAACGACGGGCGCGTCCGCCGGCCACGCGCCGCTACTTGAAATGCGGCGGTTCGTCGTAGCCGCGACGGCTGCTGAAGAACAGCAGCACCATCAAGCCGATGCCGACAACAACGGAAAACCCGGCCCCCAGCGCCAGCGCCACATAGCCTTCCGTCGGGATCGGCTCGCCCTCGACCGTCATCGCGGAATAAGCGAAATAGCCAACCGCCGCCAACATTCCCAGCAGGAAGATGATGAGGAGTGCACGCATGGCGCGGTCTCCGGTTGATCCGAGAACAAACGGTTGTGGACGGGGACGGTTCCCCGGACTAGGGCCCCCCGGTCGCTCGGCCCGCCGCAGGCGGGCGTCTCGAAGGATGGCCGCAGTCGAGCTTCGATAGGTCAGGCACTCTGAGCTGTCTTCACCACCACGACATTGCTCTCGTCGTGGTGGGGAGGGGCCACATCCTGAGCTGCCTTCTCGCTCTCGCCGGCATGGCGCTTGAGGTAGTCGCGGCGCATGCCGATCTCGTCGCGGACGAATTCGTAGCCGAGCTTGAACGTGTCGAGCCCGTCGGTACTGATCGTGCCGTCTCTGAGGCCGATGACGGCGCCGCGTAAAATGCCTTCCAGCTCGTCCTGGAGACATTCGAGCTGGTCCAGCGAATGAGCGTGTTCGATCCGCTCACCGATGTCGAGAATGGCGGTGGAGAGCTCGCTCGCCTTCTCCGGCGCGATCCGGGTGATCTTGGCGTAGATCGCGGCGAAGATCGAGCCGATGACGCTGAGCGCGGCAGCGCCCAGATACATCAGGTCGCTGTACTTATCCATGAACGACTTGGTGTCGTCGTTGATGTAGTCGGCCGCCCCTTGATGCGCCATCACGAAGGCGTCCTTCTCGACGGAGGCGGGCTCGATTCTGCTGGCAAAGCCGCTGTCGAGCCCGAGCGCGGACTTGTTCTCGTAGACGGTGCGCGCGAGTTCCCCGGCCGCCGTCGGCGACATCCTGGATTGGGCGACCAGCAACCATTCGAGACCGATCGTGTCGAGATCGTCGTCGGGAATTTCCGGCGATGCAGACAGCGTCCCCGCCGTCAGCGTCTCGCTGGAAATGCCGGGGATCCTGCGCGCCAGCGCTTTCGCCTCGTCGATCGCGTTCAGTGTGAAGCCGCCACGCCTGGCGACCTGCTCATACGCCTTGTCCCGCACCGCCCGCGAGGCGTGAACGATGGCGACGACCGCGCCAAAGCCGCTCGCCGGCGCGAACAGCTTGTCGAGCGTTGCGCCCTGCGGCGCCATCTGGATCTTCGCCGCGTCCGGACCGTCGGGAATGTCGAGGATGCCGCGGACGAAGGCGAGCGAGGATTCGCTGTCAGCGAGGACGGCGACCTTCTTCTTCTTCAGCTCGGCGAGCGACTTGATCTTTTTGTTGCCGGGCCCGAGCAGCAGCACGAGATCGTGCTCGAGGATCGCGAGCGTGCGTGCCCGCAGCGGCACCTTGGCGTCGGTGCGGAGCACCGCGAGGTCGGCCTGCTTGCGGTCGAACTGGGCGATCGCCTTGGCGTTGTCGGCGTTGTTGACGATCTTGATCCGGAAGCGCGAGGCGTTGTTCTTCAGGACGGCGGCGAGCTTGGCTGCGAACAGCGCCTCATCGCTGTTGGGCGCGCCGACGGCAAAGGTCAGCGTTTCCGAATTGTGCACCAGCATGCGGCCGCCCCAGACGGTGGCAAGCGACAACAGCAGGGTCAGCACGACGTAGAGGAAGACCTGCTGCTGGTTGGTCTTGATCACCTTGGGTCGCCGGGGCGGTGGCTCGATCGGCGATGAGGTCGGGCCCTCAGTACTCATGGCAGCACTCTGGCCTTATGCTTCCGGTGGCGGGCGGCTCGCGGATGTGATCGCTGCGGTCGCCCTGCAATTCGTAAACGTCTGAAAAAAGAACGATATTCTCTACCGGCGATGATAGCGCGCAGCCCGCGGAATGCAAATTCCGAGCCGAAGGTAACCTTACTCAAGTCGGCCGCGGCGATTGGCCATCCTATCACCAGTTAGCCACAGTTGGCGATTTTCCGGTTCCCCCCGGCTGCATTCCGCCGCGGGAGGTGTCATAAATCGCAAGTCCCGGCGATTTGACCGGTCCAGGAAGAGATTGCGCTGAACGCTCCAATTCTTCTTGTCACGTCAACGAGGGCGCCTTGTCGTTTCCACCCCTGTCATCGGCGGTTCCGGTCGAAGCCCTCATTGGCTGGATGTTGCTGCTGACGTTCAAGCACATCATCGCCGATTTCGTCCTCCAGACCGCCTGGATGGCGCACGGCAAGGACCAGAAGCACGGCTGGGCCCTGCCGCTCCTGGTACACTGCCTGGTTCACCTCGCGGTTGCGCTGCCGCTGATCCTGATCGTGGCGCCGAAATTCTGGTTCGTGGCGTTGATCGACTTCGTGATCCACATCACGATCGACCGCGCCAAGGGCCTCGTCTCGGCCAATTTCGGCGTCGACCTTGCGCATCCCTGGTTCTGGACCCTGATCGGTGTCGACCAGGCCCTGCACCATCTGACCGGCTTCGGCCTCTCCATCTTCATGGCGGCGAACTGACGGACGATGGCCCTCTGAAGTGGCTGTCGGGCCTGCATGGTTCGAGACGGCGCTTCGCGCCTCCTCACCATGAGGGTGAGAATCTTTCAGCAGAAAACAGACCTCACCCTGAGGGCACGCCGAAGGCGGGCGTCTCGAAGGATGGCCACAGAGAAACCCTTTCCAGCCCATTGATTCGCTGCCCACGCGCAAGCACCCCGGGCGACTACCGGGCAGCGTGGTTAACCTTTCATTAGAGAATTGCACTGCATCTTCGCCCACGAGGGAGAACTGCAATGTTTTCAAGCCGCGATACCTTTGAAGGCGATTCGTGCCCGGTCCGCGACGAGCTCCTTGGCGAGATGTACCGCGCCAGCGAGAGTGGCCTGCCGAGGTTGGTTGAAAGTGTTTCCCCAGACGCGCGCGCCAGGCTGGCGCTGTTCTGCTATCGCCGCAGCCATTTGCACTCGCTGGCGGTCGCGATCGCCGGCAGCTGTAACGAGCGCGACCTGATCGAGAACGGCGGCCGTGTCGGTTCGACGCTCTACGCGCTCGCGCGCGAAGGCGCGGCGAAATCCTCGCCGTCGCTGTCCGGTGGCCGCAAGCCGATCACGCTGTCGACCAAGCCGCTCTCGGTGCTCGCGCCGCTGGACGACGAGATCGACGACGAGATCAGTGAAGCCGTCCCGGCCTAAACGCTCGCGATAATTGGCAGCCCGAATTTCCGTCGCGCCATCGCGCATTCGGCATCACCCGGCATGCATGTGCGGCACACCTCCGGCCGCACTGCGTAGATGCCGCACGCGGTCGCTTTTCCAATTTCTCCCTGCAACGCCGAACAGCGATCGCCTTCGCAGCGCATGCCGGATTGACGCGCGTTGACGAGCGCTTCGGGAATCGCGGCGAGCTCCTCGTCGCTCTCGATCGAGAAGCGAGGCCAGTTCGCCGAATAGCCGCAGCAGGCGCCGCAACTCTGGCAACAGCTCGACAGGTCGACGGGGGCGTTCTCGTCCATCGTCACGTGTCCTTCACGTATCCTTGGGCGGGCCCCAGACCAGGCTTTGCCGCCATTTCGCGCGCAGCACGTCGCGCCTTTCAGGATATCTCTCGTCGGGATAGCTCGCATCCACCACGCGGTCAGTGCGGAAGCTGCGGAAGTCGCCGCGCAGCTCGCACCAGGCCGCGAGCAGGCGCACGGCTTCGAGATAGCCGATCGAAATCGGCCAGATCATGCGCTCGCTGGCGCGGCCCTGCTCGTCGCGATAGCGCAGCATGATCTTCTTGCCTTCGTGGATCTGGGTGCGCGTGCGTGCCATGTCGAGGCGGTCCGGCTCCCTGTTCCAGCTCGGCCGGGCCCGGCTTGCCGGCTCCAGCACGAAGGGGCGCAGGCGCTCGGGGACAGTGTCGGCGATCTTGGCCATCAAATCTTCAGCCGCGCGCGCCAGCGCGGGATCGGCATGGCCGGCGACCCATTGCGCGCCCAGCACCGCCGCCTCGATTTCGTCGGGTGTCAGCATCAAAGGCGGCAGGTCAAAACCCTTTTCCAGGATGTAGCCCATGCCGGCTTCACCGCGGATCGGCACGCGCTGGCCGATCAGCGTCGCGATGTCGCGATAGATCGTGCGCTTCGAGGTCTCGAGCTCGGCCGCGATGGCGTCCGCCGTCAACGGCTTACGCGTGCGCCTCAGCACCTGGATGATTTGAAACAGCCGGTCGGCGCGTCTCATGACGGGTCTCTTGTCGGTGGTTTTTCAGAAGGTGGCGCGCGGCTGCTGACAGGATGTTGGCAGCAGGGGAGTTCTATACCGGGACAACACGTCGACTGAAGAGGATTTGTCCATGATCATTCCAACTCATTTCGGCCCGGCCGCTGCGCTGTGGCGGACCCAGCCTCTACGGGTCCAGCTTTTGCAAGTCCTGCGTTTGCAAGTCCGAGCCTGGTACGCATGGGCGTTCGGCCGCCTCGTATCGCTTGATCTCATGGTCCTCGACCTCCGCCTTGCGCTCGCGACCGTGGTGGCTCGCTTCCTGGTCCAGGCCGCGGACGCGCTGGTCCGTCATGTCATGGCCCGCGCCTGGCGGGGGGCCCGTTTCGCAGAAGATATCACGGCTGCTGCCACCATGGTGGCAGCAGCCCGCGGCTAAGTTCCCTCAACTCTTTCGGTCGTTTCAGGAGAGCCTTCATGATCACGCTTTACGGCTTTGGCGCCGGTTTCGGCCTGCCGGAAATCAGCCCCTTCGTCACCAAGACGGAGGTGCAGCTCAAGATGGCGGGACTGCCCTACCGGAAGGAGCGGGCGATGCCGCCCGCCTCTCCCAAGGGGCAGCTGCCTTTCATCGACGATGGCGGCGAGGCGGTGGCCGATTCCACCTTCATCTGCGCCCATATCGAGCGCCGCTACGGCTTCGATTTCGACGCCGGGCTGTCGCTTGCCGAGCGCGCACAGGCTTGGGCATTCGAGCGCATGATCGAGCATCACGTTTATTTTGCGCTGGTCGGGGCGCGCTGGGTCGACCCAGTCAATTTCGCCAAGGGGCCTGCGCATTTCTTCGACGGCGCGCCGGAGCACAATCGCGAGAAGTTGCGCGAGGACGCGCAATTCCGTGTCGCCGAGAACTATTTGCTCTCCGGATTAGGCCGTCACGCGCCCGATGACGACGTCGATCTCGCCGTGCGCTCGCTGTTTGCGCTCTCGGTGCAGCTCGGCGACAAGTCCTATCTGATGGGCAACAAGCCCTGCGGCGTCGATGCCACCGCCTTCGGTGCACTCGCCGGGATCCTGACGCCGTTCTTCGAATCCGCCCTACGCCGTCGCGCCGAAGGATTTCCGAACCTCACCGCTTATGTCGACCGGATGATGGACACTTACTATCCGGAGTTCGCCTGGACCCCGCTGCGGCAGGCGGCTTAAGCACGCGCCCTCTCCGCGCGCTCGCTGCAACCTCGCCCGCTTGCGGGAGAGGTCGGCGCGAAGCGCCGAGTGAGGGTTCTCTCCTCTAGGGGATTTTTCCGCGAGCTTCGGACTGTCCCTCTGCGGAGGCACCCTCTCCCCCAAGCGGGAGAGGGGGCGCAGCGACACCGGAGGTGCAGCTCGCCCATGCAGCCAAAAGAAAAAGCCGGCCTATTGGGCCGGCTCTCGTCGTATCAATCCTGCCGCTGCGTCTATTTCACCAGCATGTACTTGCCATTCTTCACCGTGAGCAAAATCCGCGAACGGTCGTCGAGGCCGTAGCGGTCCTTTTCGGTGAAATTGTAGACGCCCTGACTTGCGGCCAGCTCCTTCTCCGACAGCAAGGCCTGGCGAATCGCTTCGCGGAATTCCGGCGTGCCGGGTTTCGCCGTCTTGAGTGCCGCCGGGATTATGCGCTTGAGAATCTCGAACGCATCGTAAGAGTGACCGGCGAACTGGCTGCGGCTGTTCGGGCCGTACTTGGCTTCATAGGCCGAGTTGAGCGCGAGGCCCGGCTTCTTGGTGGCGGCCTCGTCAGGTTGATCTTCCGGGTCCATCACTGGGCCGGAAGCCATCAGAACGCCTTCCGCCGCTTTGCCGGCGATGCGGATGAAGTCCATGCTGGCGGCACCATGGGTCTGGTAGATCAGGCCCTGATAGCCACGCTCGCGCAGCTCGGTCTGCGGCAGCGCGGCTGCGGTGCCGGAAGCGCCGACCAGAATGGCGTCGGGATTCGCAGCCACGAGCTTCAGCACCTGTCCGGTCACCGAGGTGTCGGGGCGAGCGAAGCGCTCCTCGTCGGCGATGGTTATGCCCATTGGCACGGCCTGCGCCTTCAAATCGTTGAACCAGAGGTCACCATAGGAGTCGGAATAGCCGATATAGCCGATGGTCTTCACGCCCTTGGCCTTCATGTGATCGTACAACACCTTGCCCACGATCGGGATCGGCTGCGGCATCGCGACCGACCACTTCATGCGCTCCGGCGTGATCGGGAACGGCGCCAGGCCGAAATGCGGAATGCCGGCTTCGTTGGCGACGTTCGACACCGCGATGGTCGGCGGCGTCAGCGCCGAGCCCATGATGATATCGGCCTTGGATTCGGTCACGAAGCGGCGGGCGTTGGTGGTCGCGGTGGTGGGATCGCCGCCGTCGTCGAGTACGATCACCTTCAGCGGCACGCCGCCGATCTCCTTCGGCACGAACTCCAGCGCATTGCGCTCGGGAATGCCCAGCGCTGCGCCCGGGCCGGTCGTGGTGGTGGTGATGCCGATGGTGACCTCGGCGGTCTGGGCCAGCGCGGGCACGGCCGGCAGCGCAAGCGCGGCCGCGGTGACGGCGGCGGTCAGGTAAAAGCGTTTCATCTATTCCTCCCTTTATGTGTTTCTTTGAAAGCAGAAATCGGGGGGTAATTCAGCCCCCTCTTTTGGTGATGTGGCGATTTAGCTCCGGGCCTCGCTCCCCGTGAATTTGGCTACCATTTCCGCGGGAAACGGTGCCGATTTCAGTTTGTCGGGGTTAACGGGGTCGCGGCCGACCAGCACGCGCGTCTCGAAACCTTCGATCGCCAGAGCTTCGCCCTTGAAGACGCTGTGCTTCACCTCGAAGCTCGAGCGCTTGATGCTCTCGACCTTGGTTTCGATGGTGATCCAGTCACCATAAGTCGAGGGGATGTAGAACTTGGCGCGGGTGTCGACCATGGGAATGCCCACCAGGCCGTATTTGCGGACCAGGTCCTGCTTGGAGAACCCGGCGACTTCGAACAGGGTCGAGGTCGAATCGTCGAACATCGCGAAATAGCGCGGGTAATAGACGATGTTGGCGGGGTCGCAATCACCCCACTGGATCTGGACGTCGCGCCGGTTCACGAACATATGTCGCGCCCTATTTCGGTGCCATGCGCAGCGAGCCGTCGAGGCGTACGACTTCGCCGTTCAGGTACGAATTCTCGACCATGTGCAGGGCGAGCGCCGCGAACTCGTCGGCGTGGCCGAGCCGGCGCGGGAACGGGATTGCGGCGGCGAGTGAGTCCTGGGCTTCCTGCGGCAGGTTGGCGAGCAGCGGCGTGAGGAACAGGCCGGGCGCGATCGTCAGCACGCGGACACCGAACTGCGCCAGCTCGCGCGCGATCGGCAGCGTCATGCCGACGATGCCGCCTTTCGATGCCGAATAGGCCGATTGCCCGATCTGGCCGTCATAAGCGGCAACCGACGCCGTGTTGATGATGACGCCGCGCTCGCCGGTTGCCTGCGGCTCGAGCTTGGACATCTCGTTCGCGGCAAGGCGAAGCATGTTGAAGGTGCCGATCAGGTTGACCTTGATCACCTTGTCGAAATCCGCGAGCGCCATCGGGCCGTCGCGGCCGACGACGCGCTTGGCAACGCCGATGCCGGCGCAATTGACCAGCACGCGCGCGGGTCCATGGGCCTTGGTCGCCTGGGCGATCGCAGCTTCCGCGGAGGCCGCATCGGAAACATCGCAGGTCACCGCGACGCCCTTGATCTCGGCGGCCACGGTTTCCGCGAGCTTGGCATTGAGGTCGCACACCGCCACCCGGGCGCCCTGCGCCGCCAGCTTACGCGCGGTCGCCGCGCCCAGTCCCGATGCGCCGCCGGTGACGATGACTGCCTGATCCTTCAACAACATGGCGTTCTCCCTGTAGCGATGTTTTCTTAGCCGACCGATATCACACGGTCCGATGGATTGGCAGCGTAGAGCTCCTCGATCAGCAGGCTGCGATGCTCGAGCACCGCGCGCTGGTTGATGGACCCCTTGTCGGTGACTTCGCCCTTGTCGATCGAGAGCGGCGTGTCCATGAGGATCGCGCGCGTGATCCGCGTCGAGGATCCCGTGGCCGCGCCGAGAAAGCGGGTCAGCCGTTCGCGAAATGCCTCGCGCACCAGCCGGTCGCGGGTCGCGACGACGAGATCGTCGGTCGGCAGCGTCGGGTTGATCAGCCGGCAGCCGTCGAGATCGAGTACGACGAGCGCGGAAACCTCGTCACGGTTGATGCCGGCGATGACGACGTCGCGCACCAGCGGTGCGCAGGCCGCAACGAAGCGCGCGCGCAACGGGCCGACGCTTACCCAGGTGCCGCTGCCGAGCTTGAAATCCTCACCGATGCGGCCGTCGAAATCGAAGCCGGCGTTGAGATCGTCGGGATCGACAGGCTTGAGCGCATCGCCCAGTTTGTAGAAGCCTTCTTCGTCGAACGAATTTGCGGTGATGTCGGGCTGGCGCCAGTAGCCGGGCATCACGTTCGGCCCCTTGCAACGAACTTCCATCTTGCCGTTGTTCGGCACCAGCTTGGCGTCGTTGCCGGATACGGGAAGCCCGACATGGCCGGAGCGGCTGGTGCGCGGGTTGACCGACATGAAGAACGGCGCGGTCTCGGTTGCACCGAGGCCGGTCAGCATCGGAACGCGGTAGCCTTTTTCCTTCACCGCGAGCTCGTCGAGGCTGTTCCAGACGAACGGTGACAGGGCCGCGCCCGAGAAGAACATCGCGTGCAGCCGGTCGAAGAATTTAGCGCGCAGGCCCTGGTCGTCGCGCAGATAAGGAAGCAGCGACTCGTAGCCCTTGGGGACGTTGAAATAGACCGTCGGCGATATCTCCTGGAGATTGCGCACGGTCTCCTCGATGCCTCCAGGCACCGGCTTGCCGGCATCGAGATACATCGAGCCGCCATTGTAGAGCGTCAGTCCGATATTGTGGTTGCCGCCAAACGTGTGATTCCAGGGCAGCCAGTCGATGATGACGGGCGGCTCGTCCTTGAGGAAGGCGAGCGTCTCGCGCAGCATCACCTGGTTGGCGCAGATCATGCGCTGGGTGTTGATGACCGCCTTGGGGTTGCCGGTCGAGCCCGAGGTCAGCAGGAATTTCGCGATGGTGTCGGGACCGATCCTGCCGTGGACTTCGTCCAGATCGCCGCGGATCGGGGTTGCCATGAGGTCGGCGAGCGAGGTGACGTCGCGGCCCGGCACGTGGCCGTAGGACGCGGCGATTTCGGTGCCGAGCGAGACGTTGGCCGCGAGCGCGTCGGCGAACTTGTCGGCGTCCTCGGCGAAGACGAGGCCGGGCGTCAGGAGCTTCATCAGGTAGGAGAGCTTGCCGTAATCCTTCGAAACCAACGAATAGGCCGGCGACACCGGGCAGAACGGAATGCCGGCATAGAACGCGCCGAACGCCAGCAATGCATGGTCGATCGAATTGCCGGAGAGGATGACGACCGGCCGCTCCGCCGACAGCCCGCGCGCAATGAGTCCTGAGGCGATGTGCCGGCTCGCGGCGAGCAGCTCGGCGTAACTGATCTTGCGCCAGCCGCGACCGCCTTCGCGCTCGGCCATGAAGATGCGATCCGGCGTCGTATTCGCCCAGTGATGCAGGCGGTCGGTGATGCGGGCCGGATAGTCTCCGAGCGGCTGTTTGGGCCGCAGGTAAATCGTGCCGTCGTCGCGCCGCTCGATATTCACGACGGGATCGCCGAATGAAATGGGCCGCAGCGGGGAAGTGCTCGCGCCGCGCTCCATGCTGGAAGAGGACGGCTGCGCGCTCATGATTTCGGCTTCACCTTTGCGGTCTTGTGCTCGAGGAATTCGCGGATCCTGCGCTTGGCTTCCTTGTCGCTCTGCGCCACCGTCGCCATCAGCGATTCCATCAACAGGCCGGTCTGCGGATTGGCCTCCGCGATCATCGGCAGCGCCTGGAGCACGGCGAAGTTGGTCAGCGGCGCGTTGGAGGCGACCTTGGTCGCAAGCTCCATCGCCTTGCCGAGGCCGTTGCCGGCTTCCGTGACATATTGCGCAAAGCCGTAGGAGGTGCCTTCGGTCGCGGAATAGACGCGGCCGGTCAGCATCATGTCCATCATCCTGGCGACGCCGATCAGGCGCGGCAGGCGCACCGAACCGCCGCCACCGACGAAGATGCCGCGCTGTCCCTCCGGCAGCGCGAAATAGGTCGACGGTTCGGCGACACGGATATGCGCCGCGCAGGCGAGCTCCAGCCCGCCGCCGATCACGGCGCCCCTGAGCGCCGCGATCACGGGCACGCGGCTGTACTGGATGCGGTCGAACACCCGGTGCCACATCTGGGAATGGAGAAGGCCGCCGGTGGCATCATGGTCGGTCAGTTCGGAGAGGTCGAGACCGCTGGAAAAATGGTCGCCGATGCCGTGGATGACGACCGCGCCGATATCCTCGGGAAGGGACGCAAAACACTCGCCGATTTCCAGGATGATGCCGTCGTTGAGCGCATTGCGCTTGGCCGGCCGATTGAGGCCGACGGTCAAAACCCGGTCCGCCCGCTCGATCTTCAAAAGCCCGGAGGCGCCCGCGTCGGCGGTCTCGGCGTTTCCCTGTGTCATTTGCGTCCTTGTCAGAATAGTTATGTTGTATAACGAATTCAGGGGGAGTCAATACGGCTGGCAGCGGGGAAGCCGATGCATCGTCCGGAAATGGGACGACAGTCCGGGTACAGAGCCCGTACCCGAATGCCCGATGCGCAAGATTGGGATGAATATCACCGACGCCGATGCTATCCGGCCGCTACGCCGCCTTGGTTCCGCTTTGGGGTTGCGCCACAAGATTGATACCCATGGCGTGGAGAACCTTTATCACAGTGCCGAATTCGGGTTTGGCCTCGCCGCCAAGCGAGCGATACAAGTTCTCACGGGATAGACCGGCTTTTTCGGCAATGGCGCCCATGCCCTGAGAGCGCGCTACGGCGCCGATTGCCATCGTTATTGCGGACGGATCGTCGGATTCAAAGGCTTCGGTGAGATAGGCCGCAACCATCTCCGGACTGTCGAGGTACTCCGCAGTATCAAAGGATTTCACTTTTGCCATTGCTCAGACCTCCAATTCGCTCGCGATCTTCTTTGCCAACGCTATGTCCCCTGGCTGAGAGCCTTTATCGCCACCGCAAAGAAGAATGATGATCTCCTCGCCTCAGGCAACGTAGTAGATCCGGTATCCAGCGCCCTCGTGAACTCTCATTTCGCTGATGCCGCCTCCGACCGGAGCAACGTCTCCGGGATTGCCGAGCGCCAGCCGATCGATCCGGGCCAGGATTTTTGCCTTCGCTCTCCGGTCTCGCAGGTTTCTAAGCCAGTCAGAGAATTCGTCGGTTCTCTTGATCGTCGGCATCTGTAGCGTATACGCTACATAAGTGGCAATGTCAATGGACCAGCCGGCCCTTGGTGCGGCGCCACGCGTTCACATCACCTGATGCACGTCGATCACGACGCGGTCCGCATGCCGCGCTGCTGAACCGACAAAAATGTGCTGCATCAGCCAGCGGTACTTCTCATGCCCGGTCTCGAACTTCGGCACGGTGCGGAAATAGATCAGTTTAGGATCCACCGGCTCGCCGCGCTTGAGCTTTTGTAACAGCTCGACCGGGCCGAAGCGCATGCCCTTGTTCTCGACATAGACGATGGCGCCGTCGTTGGTTTGGAAAGCGTACTTCGCTTCGAGATCAATCAGCTCGTTGGGGCGGATGGTCTGGAAGTCGGCGCCGAACGGCAGCACCTTGCCGGTGATCGCGCCCGAGACCTCGCCGCCGATGATCGGGATGATGCGGCGAACGCCGATGCCGGTCTCGCCGGCGGTGACGACGTCGCCGATACGTGCAGTGACGGTGAAGACGTATCTGGTTTCGAGCGCCGGCGTGGTCATCGCTTCACCTCCTCAATGCGCCATCATCCGCGTCGGCAGCCATGTCGCCAGCAGCGGGAAGGCGATCAGGATCACGAGGCGCACGAGGTCTGTCGCCACGAACGGAATCACCCCCTTGAAGATGGTGGAGAAAGAAACGTCCTTCACCACGCTCTTGATGACGAAGACGTTCATGCCCACCGGCGGGTGAATCAGGCCGAGCTCGACCGTCATGACGATGATGACGCCGAACCAGATCGGGTCGAAGCCGAGATGCATGATCACGGGGAAAATGATCGGCACGGTGAGGATGATCATCGCCATGGCGTCCATCAGGCAGCCGAGCACGAGATACATCACCATGATCAGCGCCAGCACGCCGTAGGGGCCGAGGCCAAGGCCGGTGAGGAATTCCGTCACCTTCTGCGGGGTCTGCGTCACCGTGAGGAAATAGCCGAAGATCAAGGCGCCGATCAGCACGGTGAACACGGCGGCCGCCGTGCGCGTCGCCTGCAGCAGCGAGGCCAGAATTTTCTCGCGGTCGAGGCGGCCCGTCGCCACGCCGATGATGAAGGCGCCGGCAGCGCCGACGCCGCCGGCTTCCGTCGGCGTGAAGCGCGGCAAATAGGGCAAACCGTAAAGGCCGCCGATCACGAACACGAACAGCAGCACCGGCGCCCAGATGTCCTTCAGGCCGGCGAAGCGATCGCGCCACGGCAGCACCTTGCCCTTGGGCAGAAAGTCCGGCCGGAAATAGCCGATCAGGAAGATCGTGATCATGTACATGGTCATCGCCAGAATGCCCGGGATGATGCCGGCGATGAACAGCTTGCCGATGTCCTGCTCGGTGATGATGCCGTAGACGGCGAGCACGGTGGAGGGCGGCAGCATCGCGCCCAGCGTGCCGCCGGCCGCGATCACGCCGGTGGCAAACGACTGCGGGTAGCCGAAACGGCGCATCTCGGGGTAAGCGACCGCCGAGAAGGTCGCTGCGGTCGCGACCGAGGAGCCGCAGATCGCGGCAAAGCCGCCGCAGGCACCGACTGTGGCGATGCCGAGCCCGCCGCGCAAATGGCCGACAAAGCCGTTGGCGGCGCGGAATAGCTCGCGGCTCATGCCGGAATTGCTGACGAAGGAGCCCATCAGCAAAAACATCGGAATGACGCCGAAAGTGTAGTCGGTCACCGTGCGCATCGAGGTCTGGCCGACCAGCTTCAGCGCCGGCGTGGCGCCGACGAGATAGGAGAAGCCGGAGACGCCGACGAGGCCCATGGCCATGCCGACGGGCACGCGCAGCAGCATCAGGGCGAACAGGGAAACGAAGCCGATAACGGCGACGGCATCGGTGCTCATGATTACTCCGTCGCCTTCAGCTTGGGGTCGTGCATCTCTTCGGGATGGAAGATCAACCGGTAGGTGCGGATCGCGATCAGCAGCACGGCGGAGACGTCGCCGATCCAGGCGATCGCGAAGAACGGCCAGGTCGGCATGTGCATGTCGAAGGTCTGGACGTTGTCGTTGTAGGTGCCGCGGACCTTGTCGAACAGCGTCCAGGTCTGCACCGTCACGACGAACAGCAGCACCAGTGTCGCGAACACGTCGATCCAGCGCTGGTAGCGCGGCCCGACATTGCCCCAGACCAGATCGACCGTGATGTGGGTGCCGCGATAGGAGGTCGCGGCGATGCCCCAGAAGATGAGGATGCCGAGCAGCATGCGGCCGATGTCGAAACTGTCGGGGATCGAATAGTTCAGCGTGTTGCGCAGCAGCACCGACAGGAAGATGTCGAGTGCGACAATGCCGACGAAGGCGGCTGCGATCCACTCGATCGAATCGATAACGCGATCCATCCAGCTGCGCTTCATGGGAGCTTCCTGCTCGAGGTGACTGCGAGTTGCATCAACAGCGATGCTGCACTCTCTCTCCCGCTTGCGGGGGAGGGCTGGGGTGGGGGTGTCGCCGCAATGAACGGACCCCGAGTGGAGAGAGCCCCCACCCGGCGCTTCGCGCCGACCTCCCCTGCAAGCGGGAGAGGTGCAGCGAGTCTGCGGCTCCGATTCAGCGTCACTCCGCCAGCGCGTTGTACTTCTTCAGCGAGGCCTTCAGCTCGCTAAGCGCCGCATCCGGATCCGCGCCGGCCTTCTTTGCGCCGTCGCTCCAGGTTTTCACCAGGGGCTCGGCGGCTTTCTTCCAGGCGGCGGTCTGCTCGGGCGTCAGCTTGTAGACCTCGTGGCTGGACTCCGCCTTGACCTTGTCGATGCCGGCATCCTCGAACTTGCCCCAGTGCTCGCCGACCACACCGGCCATCTCGACCGTGCAATTCTTGTCGATCGCGGCCTTCTGCTTGTCGGACATCGCATTGTACTTGTCCTTGTTCATGACGAACACGAAGGTCGTGGTGTAGAGCGGCGCCTCCATGTCGTACTTTGTCACCTTGTCGATGCCGAACAGCACGAGGGAGCCCCAGGGAAAGGTGACGCCGTCGGCGACGCCGCGCTCGATGATGTCGCGCACTTCAGGCGCGGAGGACTGCACATTGGTGCCGCCGAGCGAGGTGACGAAGTTCGCCATGGTGGCGTGGGCGGGGCGGATCTTCAGGCCCTTCACATCCTCCGGCATCACGATCTTCTTGGTCTTGGAATGGAACGAGGAGGGTGAGTGGACGAAGGCGAGGCAGTATTTAACGTCCTTCATCTCCTTTTCGGCGTATTTGCGGTACCAGGCGTCGAGCCCCATCGAGCCGCCCTTGGCATCCGAGATCAGGAACGGCAATTCGCCGGCGCCGATGATCGGGAAGCGCCCGGGCTGGTAGCCGGGATTGACATAGGTGACATCGGCGATGCCGTCGCGCGCCATGTCGTAATGGTCGAAGGCCTTGCCCATCTGCTGGGCCGGAAACACCTTACCCTTGATGGTGCCGCCGGAATCCTTCTCGACCGCGGCGGCCCAATCCTCGAGCGATTTCTGCAGCGGATGCGAGGCCGGCACCCAATGCGAGATCTTCAAATCGAAGGTCTTGTCCTGCGCGAACGCAGGGCTCACGCTTGCTGCCAGCAGCAACGCCAGACAGGCTTTCCTCATCACGCGTCTCTCCCTCTTTTGACGGCGGGCTTCGATGGCCCGGTCTCGTTATTTAACATGTTATCTAATTGGCCGGCGCGTTCAAGCCGGAACTGGCGTGACGTGCCGCCGCGCACTCCCTTTTTGCCCAACCGTTATATGATATAATTATCGTGTGCGGACAGCTGCGACAAGCGAGCCACGCCGAAAGCCTACCGGATCGGGAGGAGCAAGTATTGCGGACAAAAGTCGCAATCATCGGGGCAGGGCCGGCTGGATTGTTGCTTGGGCAACTGCTGCACCGCTATGGCATCGACAATGTCATTCTGGAGCGGCAGAGCCCGGACTATGTGCTCGGCCGCATCCGTGCCGGACTGCTGGAGGAGGGAACAGTCGCGCTGCTCGACCAGATCGGCGCCGGCGCACGGGCCCATGCCGAAGGGCTGGTGCATGAAGGGATCGAGCTCGCCTTTTCGGGGCGCCGGCACCGCATCGACATGAAGGCTGCGACCGGCAAGAAGGTCATGATCTACGGCCAGACCGAGGTCACGCTCGACCTGATGGATGCGCGCAACGCCGCCGGTCTCACCTCGGTCTACGAGGCCAAGGACGTACAACCGCACGATTTCGACGGCGGTCACCCGCGCGTAACCTACATGAAAGATGGCGTCACCCACACGATCGATTGCGACTTCGTCGCCGGCTGCGACGGGTTTCACGGCGTCAGCCGCGCCAGCGTTCCGGCTTCGGCCATCGAGGAGTTCGAGCGCATCTATCCGTTCGGCTGGCTCGGCATCCTCTCCGAGACGCCGCCGGTCAGCCACGAGCTGATCTATTCCAACCACGTCCGCGGCTTTGCGCTGTGCACCATGCGTTCGACCAGGCGCAGCCGCTACTATGTGCAGTGCGCGCTCGACGACCATGTCGACCAGTGGCCGGACGATCGATTCTGGGACGAGCTCAAGCGCCGCCTCGACCGGGACGCCGCCGACAGCCTGATCACGGGCCCCTCGATCGAGAAGAGCATTGCGCCGCTGCGCAGCTTCGTCGCCGAGCCGATGCGTTTCGGCAGGTTGTTCCTGTGCGGTGATGCCGCCCATATCGTGCCGCCGACCGGCGCCAAGGGGCTGAATCTGGCCGCGAGCGATGCGCATTATCTGTCGAGCGCATTTCGCGAGTTCTACGACGAAAAATCCAGCGCCGGCATTGGCGCCTATTCGGCGAAGGCACTGGCGCGGGTCTGGAAAGCCGTGCGGTTCTCCTGGTGGATGACCTCGATGCTGCACAAATTTCCGGACACCGGTACGATTGGGGCGCGCATCCAGCTCGCCGAGCTCGACTACGTCACGCAGTCCCAAGCCGCGATGACATCACTGTCGGAGAACTATGTGGGGCTGCCGTTTTAGGACGGTGCTGTAGGGTGGGCAAAGCGAAGCGTGCCCACCAGCGTTGTCTTCGCGCGAGATGGTGGGCACGGCGCTGCGCACCTTTGCCCACCCTACGAGTGCTCGCGCCGGCGCCACTTCTTTCAAACACCCGCGCAAATTCCGTTTAAAACTTTGTAGGTGGTGCAACCGTCACGTCCCTCGCGTTCAATGGCGGCAGCCACCAACGCGAGACGGACATGACCAGCACCGACATCCCCGCCGGCTTCGAGCCGCATTTCCGCAAAGCCCCGCTCACCGACCCCTGGGAGCCGCTTTACTCCAGGAAGACCGACAACGGCGTCACCGTGGGATTGCGGCTCGCAACACCGCACACCAACGCGCGCGGGCTGATCCATGGCGGATTGATCGCAGCGCTGGCCGATGCCGCCATGGGCTACAGCTGCGCGCAGGCGACCGGCTGGACCACCTCGTTGGTCACGATCTCGCTGTCGGTCGACTATGTCGGCGCCGGCGAGATCGGCCAATGGCTCGCGGTCGAGGGCGAGGCGATCAAGACCGGCAGCACGATCTGTTTCGCGCAGTGCCTCGCGAAGGCCGACGGCGCCGTGATCGCGCGCGCCAGCGGCACCTTTCGCGTCGTGCCGAAAAAGGGGTGAGGGCGTCACCCGAATTTCCACTCCGCGGTCTCCACCACGAGATCGACGAAGGCGCGCACCTTGGCGGAGAGCAGGCGCGAGGTTGGGTAGACGATGTGGATCGGCAGCGCCGGCTGCTCGTAGTTCGCCAACACGATTCTGAGCCGCCCGCGCCGCAAGCCCTCGGCGGCCTGATAGGCCAGCACCCGGGTCACGCCGCCGCCGGCCTCGGCATATTGCAGGGCGGCGTCGGCGCTGTTGCTGGCGAAGCGTGGGTTCGGCGCCACCTCGATGTCGCGGCCGTCCTGCACGAAGCGCCAGTTGGCGGATGGACCGAACGCGATGGTCTGGTGCGTAAGCAGTGCCTCCGGCGTCTTCGGTTCGCCATGGCGCTTCAGATAGCCCGACGTCGCCACCACGATCCGACGCATCTCGCCGACCTGGCGCGCGACGAGCGAGGAGTCGGCGAGATGGCCGATCCGCACCGCGACGTCGACGGCGTCTTCCACGAGATTGACGAGGTTGTCGGACAGCCGCAATTCGCAGGCGACCTCGGGATAGCGCTTGAGGTAGGCGGTCATGACAGACCCGACATGGAGCCGGCCGAAGCCGACCGGCGCCGACACCACCAGCCGCCCGCTCGGCCGGTTGCGCTCCTCCCGTGCCGAGCCGTCGGCCTCCTCGACATCGGCCAGGATGCGACGCGCACGCTCCAGATAGCGCGTGCCGACGTCGGTCAGGGTCACTTGACGGGTGGTCCGCTGCAACAGCCGCGCGCCGAGATGCTCCTCCAGCGCCGCGATCAGCCGCGTCACCGCGGAGGGGGACAACCGCAGTTTTCGTGCCGCCGGCGCGAAGCCGTGCAGGTCAGCGACGGTGACGAAAACATGCATGGCCTCGAGGCGATCCATGGTATTGTTGCATATACCGCAATGATGAAGTGTCAAGCGGGCCGATTGTTTTAGCCGGCGAAAAGTCCATTTTAGGTGGCGAAGACGCAGGGATGCGCCGGGATTTCAGGAGATGGTCCGATGACGGCAACTCACACCTATGCCAGCGACGTCGCATTCACGCCGGCGGTGAAGTCGATCCAGACCCGAAAGGGATCCCGCGAAGGCTATGCGCATGCCGAGCAGCGCGGCTGGCGCACCGAGGTCGATGAAAACCTCGCGGCGTTCCTGGCCGACGCCAACAGCTTTTATCTTGCCACGGCCTCGGCCGACGGACAGCCCTACATCCAGCATCGCGGCGGCCCGAAGGGCTTCTTGAAGGTGCTGGACAAGCAGACGCTGGCTTTCACGGACTACGCCGGCAATCGGCAATACATCACGCAGGGAAATCTGTCCGAAAATCCCAAGGCCTACATCTTCGTGATGGACTACGCCCATCGCCGCCGGGTGAAGATCTGGGGCGAGGCGCGGGTGGTCGAGGACGACGAGGCGCTGACGACATCGCTGATGCCGAAAGGCTATCGCGCCCGGCCGGAGCAGGTGATCCTGTTCAAGATCGAAGCGTGGGACACGAACTGCCCGCAGCACATCCCGCAGAAGTTCGACGCGACGGATGTGGCAGCGGCGCTGGCGGCAAGAGATGCGAAAATCACGGAGCTGGAGGCGGAGGTCGCGGCGCTGAAGGGGGAGAAGGCCGCGAGTTGAGCTTACCTGCCAATGAAAGCTAGAGCGACTTGCGGCGTGCACCCTCTCCCCTTGCGGGAGAGGGTGGCTCGTCGCGGAGCGACGAGACGGGTGAGGGGTCTCTCTCCACGAATGAAGCACTTTCCGTTAGATAGATACCCCTCATCCGGCGCTTCGCGCCACCTTCTCCCGCAAGGGGAGAAGGGAAGAAGACAGCGCGTGCGGCGTCAGCAATTTCTCGAACTTACAGCCCGCTCGCGCCTTCGTGCTGGAAGCCGAGATAGCTGGCGGCGACGCGCTCGTTCGCCGCAATGTCGCTGGCCTTACCGCTGAGCACGAACTCGCCGAGCTCCATGACATAGGCCTGATCCGCGATCTTCAATGCGGCCTGCGCGTTCTGCTCGACCAGCAGTACGGAGACGCCGGCGGCGCGCAGTTCGGTGACGATGCGGAAAATGTCGGCGACGATGATCGGGGCGAGGCCGAGGCTCGGCTCGTCCAGCATCAGGAGCTTGGGCTCGCCCATCAGGGCGCGGCCCATTGCGAGCATCTGCTGCTCGCCGCCGGAGAGCGTGCCGGCGAGCTGCTTGCGCCGTTCCTTGAGCCGCGGAAACAGCGCGTAGACCCGCTCCATCGAGGCTTTCGCCTTGCTTCTCTCGATGCGGAAGGCCCCCAACTCGAGATTGTCCTCGACATTCATGGTCACGAACAATTCGCGGTGCTCGGGAACGAGGCCAAGTCCCATGGCGACGCGGTCCTCGATGTCGAGTCGCGACAGATCCTGACCTGCGAATGCCACGCGCCCCTTCAGCGGAAAGATGCCCATGATGGCGGAGAGCAGCGTGGTCTTGCCGGCGCCATTGGCGCCGACGATGGTGACGATCTGGTTCTGGCCGACTTCGAGCGAGACCGAGCGCACGGCCTCGACCTTGCCATAGGCGACATGGGCGTCGGCGACAGACAACAGCGCGGTCATGCCGCCACTCCGAGATAGGCCTTGATCACTTCGGGATTGGTCTTGATCGTGGCCGGCGTTCCTTCTGCGATCTTGGTGCCGAAATCGAGCACCACGATGCGGTCGGCGAGGTTCATGACGAAGCCCATGTCGTGCTCGACAAGCAGCACGCTCATGCCGCCGTCGCGCAGCTCCCGCAGGAGGCTCGCGAGCCGCTGCTTCTCCATGTGGCGCAGGCCGGCGGCCGGCTCGTCGAGCAGCAGCAGCATCGGATCGACGCACAACGCACGGGCGATCTCGACGATCCGTTGCTGTCCCAGCGAAAGCGAGCCTGCGAGCTGATGCATCTGCTCGCCAAGTCCGACCCGCTCGATCTGGCGGGCGGCTTCGGCGAGCAGCTTTGCCTCATCAGTGCGGTCGAGCCGCAGCATCGAGGAGATCGGCCCCGAATGGCCGCGCAGATGGGCGCCGATCGCGACGTTTTCCAGCACGGTCATGTCAGGCACCAGCTTGACGTGCTGGAAGGTGCGGGAGATGCCGAGCTTGACGATCTCCTGCGGCGGTGCCCTGTCGACCTTGTTGCCGAGCACGGAGATCGAGCCTGAGGTGGCCGACAGCACGCCGGTGATCAGGTTGAAGGTGGTGCTCTTGCCGGCGCCGTTGGGGCCGATCAGCGCGACGATCTCGCGGGCCAGGACGTCGAAGGAGACGTTGTTCACCGCGACCACGCCGCCAAATTGCTTCCGGGCCTTCTCGACCTGAAGCAGGACGCTGGATTGGCCGGGGGAGCGGGTGCGCTGCTCCAGCTTGAGCGAGGTGTCTGGCTTTTTGCCACCGGTGCGCTGGGGCAGGAACGACATCAGCCAGGGCCAGACGCCGCCGGGTGCGAGCTGAAGCAGCGCCACCAGCATGATGCCGAACACGATGGTCTCGACCTGGCCGGAGCCGGGCAGGATCAGCGGCAGGTAGCTCTGCAGCACTTCCTTGAGGACAACGACGAGCGCCGCGCCCAGGACGCCGCCCCAGACATAGCCGGCGCCGCCGACCACGGCGATGAAGAGATACTCGATGCCGGCCTGCGCGCCGAACGGCGTCGGGTTCACCGCGCGCTGAAGATGGGCGTAAAGCCAGCCGGAGAGGCCGGCGAGCACGGCGGCATGGATGAACACCAGCATTTTCGCCCGCGGCGTGTGCACGCCGAACGCCTCGGCCGCGACATGGCCGCGCCGGAGCGCGCGGATGGCGCGGCCGGTGCGGGAGTCCAGCAGGTTCATCGTGAGCAGCGCCGAGAGGATCACGGCAACCCAGATCGCGTAGTAGATCGAGCCGGGCGAGAGCATTTTGAACGAGCCGATCGACAGCGGCGGGATCGCCGAGATGCCGTCGTTTCTTCCCAGGAATTCGAGCTTGCTGAAGAGATAGAACAAGCCGAGCCCCCAGGCGAGCGTGCCGAGCGGCAGATAATGGCCGGAGAGACGGACCGTGACGAGGCCGAGCAGCACCGCCAGCAATCCGCTGACCAGCAGCGACAATGGGAGCGTTAGCCAGGGCGACATGCCGTAGGTCGTTGACAGCACCGCGGTGGTGTAGGCGCCGAAGCCAACGAAGGCCGCTTGTCCGAACGAGGTCAGGCCGCCGACGCCGGTCAGCAGCACGAGGCCCATCGCGACCAGGGCGGTGAGGCCGACATTGTCGAGCAGCACGATCCAGAACGGGGGCATGCCCGGAACAAAGGGGATCGCCGCCATAATCAGCGCGAAGATGAGGATAGGGAGCCGGCTCTGCATTTTGGCGTCAGTCCTTCTCTTCCTCGACCGCAGGCGCCGCGAGCGATCGCAGCAGCAGCACGGGAATCAAGAGCATGAAAACGATCACCTCCTTGTAGTTGGAGGCATAGAAGGACGAGAACGCCTCGACGATGCCGACGACCAGCGCCGCGACCGCGGTGAGGGGGTAGCTGACAAGCCCGCCGATGATCGCGGCGACAAAGCCCTT
The DNA here is from genome assembly GCF_055811035.1 of Bradyrhizobium sp. MI1.10. Classification (NCBI taxonomy): domain Bacteria; kingdom Pseudomonadati; phylum Pseudomonadota; class Alphaproteobacteria; order Hyphomicrobiales; family Nitrobacteraceae; genus Bradyrhizobium; species Bradyrhizobium sp. MI1.10. The sequence continues at coordinate 11,151 of NZ_JBVVPN010000010.1, read as the reverse complement.
CAGGCCGATCAGGAAGCCCGAGTCGTAATAGAGCGTCGTGATCGGCACGATCATGATGCCCGACAGTGCGCCGATGACGGACGCCAGTAGGAAGGCGATCTGCCCGGATAGCGTGGTGCGGATGCCGACGAGCCGGGCACCGAGCCGGTTCACGGCGGTCGCGCGCAGCGCCTTGCCGTAGAGTGTCAGCCCGAAGAACAGCCACAGCCCGACGATGAAGGCGATGGTAATGCCGTAGACCGTGATGCTCTGGCCTGTGAAGCGCAGCGCGCCGGTGGTGAAAGATCCCGACAGTACGGCAGGTCCGCGCTGGCCTTCGGCGCCGAAGAACAATAGGCCCAAACCCTGAAGTGCGAGGTGGACGCCCACCGAGGCGATCAGCAGCACCAGCACGGAGGTGTGCGCCAGCGGCTGGAATGCGATGCGGTAGAGAAACAGGCCGATCATCGCCACGATCACCAGCGACAGCGCGATGCAGACCGCAACCGGCGGCTTCTGAGCGGCGTAGTAGACAGTCAGCGCCAGCACGATGGCCGGCAGCACGATGTTGGTCAGGATGCTGCGCAGCACCAGGCGCCCGTGCAGCGCCTTGCGCGCGGCGAACAGGTCGAACGCGAAGGCGCCAAGGCCCAGGGCGAGCGCGAGTTTCGCCGTACCCGGCATCTGGCCCGCGGCCAGCGAGGCATAGGTCAGCGCGCCATAGGTGACGAATTCGCCCTGCGGGATGAGGATGACGCGGGTGACGGCGAACACCAGCACCAGCGCCAGGCCGAGCAGCGCATAAATCGCGCCATTGGTGATGCCGTCCTGCAGCAGGAACAGCACGATGGTGGTATTCAAGACCGGACGCTCCCCCTCAAAGATTCAGGACCGGTCCCCTGATTGTGGTGGACGGTCCGCTCACAGCCATTGAACAGCGCTGACGATATTTGATATGGTCCATAACAATTATCAAATATAACATCAAGAGTGGCGAACGATCCTCCCGAACTTAACGGGATTGCGAGCATGAGGCGATGACCGTTTCCAAAACCGCTGAAAAGTCCTCTGAAAAACCCGCCGAGACCGCCAAGGGCCGCAAGGACGCGGCCGACGGGCCTGGCGAAGCCCTCCAGCTCGGCGAGCTCTCGGAGCAGCTCGGCTATGTCCTGAAGCGGGCACAGCTCAAGGTGTTCGAGAACTTCCTGCGCTGCATGGCCTCGCTCCAGCTCACGCCGGCGCAGTTCTCCGTGCTGCTGCTGGTCGAGAAAAACCCCGGCCGTAACCAGACCGAGATCGCCTCCACCCTCGGCATCCTGCGCCCGAACTTCGTGGCGATGCTCGACAATCTCGAGAGCCGCGACCTTTGCGCGCGGATCCGCTCCACCAACGACCGCCGCTCGCACATTTTGGTGCTGACCGACAAGGGCAAGGCCGTGCTGGCCCGCGCCAAGAAGCTCGTCGCCACCAAGCACGAGGCGCGGCTGAACGAGGTGCTCGGGCCGTCCAACCGCGCAGCCCTGCTCGGGATGCTCTCGAAGATCGCCAACGAGTTTTGACGGTTGATTGCCCCGGCGACCGGGCATCAAACCCGGAAGCGCGGGCGGGCTGGCCGCGGTTATGCCGCAGCGAACCGGTCGGGCATGGCAGGTGCTTCCGCGGACAGGAAACGGCGCTCGATTTCCGCGGCGGGCAAGGGCGGGCTGAACAGATAGCCCTGCATTTCGGTGCAGCCCTCCGCTGCGATCCGATCCCTTTGCTCCTCGGTCTCCACGCCCTCCGCCGTCGTCGTCATGCCCATCCCGCGCGCCAGTGCCGCCACCGCGCGCACGATGCTGAGGGATGCCGCATTGTTTTCCACGCCGCTGACGAACGACCGGTCGATCTTGATCTTGTCGAAGGGGAAGCATTGCAGATAGGTCAGTGACGAATAACCGGTGCCGAAATCGTCCATGGCGACCTTGATGCCGAGCGCCCGGAGCTGGTGCAGCGTCGTCAGCGTCCCATGCCTGTCCTGCAGCAAAACGCTTTCCGTGATCTCGATCTCCAGCCGCCGCGGATCGAGGCCAGAGGCCGCCAGGGTGCCGACGATCACCTCGGTCAGGCCCGGCTGGCGGAATTGCACCGCCGAGATATTGACGGCGACGTGCAGATGGTCCGGCCACCGGCTTGCAGTGGCACAGGCCTGCCGGATCACCCACTCACCGATCGGCACGATCAGGCCGATCTCTTCCGCAAGCGGGATAAAGCTGTTCGGCGCCACCAGTCCGCGTCGTGGATGTCGCCAGCGGATCAAGGCTTCGAAGCCGCTGATCTCGCCGCCGTCGGTCTTCACGACCGGCTGGTAGTGCAGTTCGAACTCGCCGGCGGCAAGGCCGTTGTGCAGGTCCTGCTCCAGCGCGCGGCGGCTTTGCGCCGCTTCGCCCATGGCCGGTTCGAAGAAGCAGTGCATGCCGCGGCCGTCGCTTTTCGCGCGATACAGGGCTAGATCGGCATTGTGCAGGAGTTGCTCGGGCGTCGAGCCGTCGCCGGGCGCAATGGCGATCCCGATGCTCGCGCCCACAATAGCCTGGTGTCCGTCGAGCCCGAACGGAGCACTCAGCGTGCTGACCACATCGCGGGCCAGCAGGTCCGCTTCGCTCGAATCGGAAATCGGCGTCTGGAGGATGACGAATTCATCACCACCCATACGCGCGACGGTATCGCTGTCGCGGGCGAGCTGCTTGAGGCGGCGGCTGACATCCTGCAGCAGGATGTCGCCGGCCTGATGGCCCAGAGTGTCGTTGACGGCCTTGAACTTGTCGAGATCGATGTGGTGGATCGCGAACATCCCACCCTGTTCGAGCGCCTGCTTGAGGCGCTGACCGAGCAGGGCGCGATTGACGAGGTCCGTCAGCGCGTCGTGGTGCGCCATATGCGCGATCTGCAATTCCGCCTTGCGCTGCTCGGTGATGTCTTCGTGGGTCGCGACCCATCCGAGATCGGGCATCGGTCGGTGCCTGATCTTGAAGGTCCGCCCGTTCCGCATCTCGACGATGCTGTCCATGGCCTCGGCCGACGTGGCGACATCGGTCCGCCATGTGGCGTATTCCTCCCGCGTCATTGTCGGCACGCTGCCGGCTTCGAAGCGCAGGTCGAGGATCTCCTGGAGCGGCGTGCCCGGACGAACGCGGTCGGGCGGCAGGCCGTACATTTCGATATAGTGCGTGTTGCAGACCAGCAGCCGATGGTCGGCGCTGAAGAAGCAAAGTCCCTGCGACATGTTGTTGATCGCGATGTCGAACTGGAAATTGCGTTCCTGTAGCCGCGCACTGAGCTCTTCGCGCTCTGTAATGTCCTCGTGCGTCGCCATGCCGCCGCCGTCGGGCAGGGGATGGATGGTGTAGGCGATGATTCTTCCGTCGGCGAACTGCTGAACCGTCTGCTCGCTGACGACCGAACCCTCGGTGCGGGCACGGACATAGGCGCCGGCTTCTCCGCCGATGTTCAGGCCCAGTTCGAGCCGATGCTGGATCAGGTCCTTGATCGGCGTGCCCGGATGCACCTGCTCGGGCGAGAGCGCGTACATCTCGCGGTAGCGCGGATTGCAGAAAATGACCCTGCGGTCGCTGCCGAACAGGATGATCCCGAGCCACAGATTATTGGCGGCGCACTTGAGCAGCTCGCCGAGCACGAGCGGATCAATGCTTGCGACCTCCTGATCATTCTCCGCCATGCGCCTTGCCCCCGAAACGACGCGATTAGAGCAGGCGGTGGTGAATCAGCCCAACAATTCGCCCAGTTTCGGGACATGTTCCTGAAACTGCGGCGAACGCGAGGTTAAGGGCGGCGATGCCCGCCCCCTGGAAAAGAGGACGCCGACAAGAATTCAGAGATCGTTAACCATGTCGTCCCGCCGAACCGCGCGCGGTGCCGGCGGGATGGCGATGCCGCCCGATCAGTCGACCAGGATCACCCGGATATCGTTCACATTGGTCAGCGTGGGACCCGGCAGCAACAGGTCGCCCGTCGCCTCGAAGAACGTCGTCGCATCGTTGTTGTCGAGATAGGCCTGCGGCTGCAGCCCCTGCGCCGTCATCTTCGCGAACGTCGCCGCGTCGATCAGCGCGCCGGCGGGGTCGGTGGGGTGGCCGGCGCCGCCATCGGCGCCGTCGGTGTCGCCGGCGAGCGCGGAGATGTCAGGCGTGTCCTTCAAGAGGTCGGCGAGCGCCAGCGCGTATTCCTGGTTCGGGCCGCCGCGGCCCTGGCCGCGCACGGTGACCGTGAGCTCGCCGCCGGAGAGGATCGCCACGCGCTTGCCTTCCGCGCGGACCTGAAGCGCCAGCCTGGCATGATCGGCGGCGACGTCGCGGGCCTCGCCTTCGAGGTCGGCGCCGAGATCGATCGTCTCGTAACCGGCCTCCTGCGCGAGCCTCACCGCGGCGTCGAGCGATTGCTTCGGGCGTGCGATCAGTTCGAAATGCGCGCGCGCGAACGCGGCATCACCGGGCTTGCAGCTCTCGTTGGCGGGGTCGTCCAGCGCGCGGCGGACGGCATCGTCGATGTCGAGCTTGTATTTGGCGACGATGGCGCGCGCATCATTGAGCGTGGTCGGATCGGGCACGGTCGGACCCGAGGCGATCGCCGAGGGGTCGTCATGCGGCACGTCGGAGATCGCAAGCGTCACGATCTCGGCGGCATTTTTGCCGGCGCGCGCCAGCCGCCCGCCCTTGATCCGCGACAGATGCTTGCGCACGACATTCATCTCGCCGATCGGCGCGCCGGAGCGCAGCAGCGCCTTGTTGACCGCCTGCTTCTGCGCGAAGCTGATGCCGTTGACGGGTGCGATCCAGTTCGCCGAGCCGCCGCCGGTGAGCAAGACCAAAAGCAAATCGTCGGGCCCGGCCTCGGCTGCGAGCGCGAGCGTGTCGGCCGCGCCCTTCAGGCCGGCTTCGTCAGGCACGGGATGACCGGCCTCGACCACGCGGATGCGGCGCGTCGGCACGCCGTAGCCGTGTCGCGTGGTGGCGATGCCGACGAGACGTTCCGGCGCGAGCCCGAGCGCGTCGAGATAATGCCGCTCGGCGGCGGCGGCCATCGCGGCCGCGCCCTTGCCGGCGGCGAGACAGATCACGCGTCCCCTTGGCGCGGGCCGCAGGTGCGGCGCCAGAATCGTGCTCGGATGAGCGGCGGCAACGGCGGCGTCGTAGAGCGCGCGGAGCAGGGGGCGTCGATCGGACATGACGAAGGGCCTTGAGCGGACAGGAAAGACTGGCGGCAAACGCGCCGCTCACCTGCCTACCGCATCATGCGCCAAAGCGTAAGCGGGCTTTGCCATCATTCGATTGTGCAATCGCGTGATCACAATCGACGCGCAAGCAAAAACCCCCTGCGATGGTTCGCAGGGGGTTTTCATGGTCGTGTGAGGCGGTTAGCCGCCGACGTCGGCGCTGATCACGTCACCGAACAGCTCCCACTTGTCGCCCTTGAACTTCTCGAGCTGGAGCTGGCTGATCGGCGCGAAGTCGGTCGGAGAGGTGTTGATCTGCACGCCCGGCAGCAGCACTTCGGTGCGGAAGTTCTTCAGGCTGGCGGCCTGCTTCATGACGTTCGCGCGCGTGAGATCGTCGCCGCACTGCTTGAGGACTTGGACCAGGGTCTGCGCCACGCCGTAGCCGACGATGGTGCCGTGGTCGAGCTTGTCGCCGTCCGGAAAGTACTTGTTCATGAACGCGACGAAGTCCTTCATGCCGGGATCGCTGTTCCACGCCGGATCCGAAATGTCCTTCAAATAGTCGGCGGAGATGATGTCCTGCGAGTTCTCGAACCCGGCGGGCTTGAGCACGCTGCCGACGGAGGCCGAGACGTTGTTGAGGAAGTGTAGCGGCTTCCAGCCGATCTCGGCATTCTTCTTGATTGCTTGCGCCGCGAATTTCGGCGTCGTGATATTCATGAAGACGTCGGCGCCGGTCGACTTCAGCTTGACGATGTGGTTGTCGATGGTCGGCTCGGAGGTCTCGTAGCTCTCCTCCATGACGATCATCGACGCGGCCTTGGCGCCGAGGCCGTCCTTCAGGCCCTTGAGATAATCCTTGCCGTAATCGTCGTTTTGGAACAGCACGGCAATCTTGGCATCCGGCTTGTTCTTGAGCAGCCATTTCGCGTAGATCTGCGTCTCGCTCTGGTAATTGGGCTGCCAGCCCATGGTCCAGGGGAAATCCTTCGGGTCGTTCCACTTGGTGGCGCCGGTCGCGACGAAGAGCTGCGGCACCTTCTTCGAGTTCATGTATTTGTGAATCGCGGAGTTCGGCGGCGTGCCGAGCGAGTTGAAGATGAACAGCACCTCGTCGCTCTCGACCAGCTTGCGCGCCTGCTCCACCGTCTTCGGCGGCGAGTAGGCGTCATCGTAGCTGATGAAGTTGATCTTGCGGCCGTTGATGCCGCCTTCGTCGTTGATCTTCTTGAAATAGGCCGCTTCCGTCCGTCCGATGATGCCGTAGGCGGAGGCCGGTCCGCTGTAGGGCATGATGTTGCCGATCTTGATCTCGGTATCGGTCGCGCCGGTATCGTATTTCTTCTGGGCCGATGCAGTGGAGGCCGAGGCCGCAATGAGCGCGAGCGCGAGTGACGCGGCCGCAAGTTTGCCGGTGACAGCGGGCATTCCTATCTCCCTATTTTCTTGGTGTGTGCGCGTCCCTTTTCTTGTGTTGCCTGTTTTTGGTGACGCAGCCGCAATTCAATACGATTTACCGGACGCCTTCAACAGAAAGCCCCTGCGGCGGGGGCGCAGGGGCTGCTTCTTTAGTAGTCACGGACCGGCGCGCGCTCGTGTGCGACTGCGAGAAGGTGCATCCGCCTGAGTTGACGAACCGATCTGGAGCGAGTTTGAGTTGCGTGGCTTCAGTGGCCGAGCTCGCTCGAGATGATGTCCCCGAACAGCTCCCATTTCCGGCCTTTGAACCGCATCATCTGGAGCTGCTCGATCGGGGCGAAATTATCGGCTGCGGTGTTGATCTTGATGCCGGGCAACAGGGTGTCGGGCTCGAAATCCTTCAGGCTTGCCGCCTGCTTCATGACGTTGTCGCGGGTGAGGTCGTCGCCGCACATTTGCAGCACCTTCACCATGGTCTGCGCGGCGGCATAGCCGAACACCACGCCGGCATCGAGCTTGTTGGCCTTGGGATCGTATTTGGCGAGGAAGTTGTAGAACTTCTTCATGCCGTCATCGGCATTCCATTGCGGGTCGGAGCCGTCCTTGGTGTAGCTCGCCGACAGGATGCCTTGCGAGATCTCGAGCCCCGCCGGCTCGAGCACGCCGCCGACCGAAGCCGAGACGTTGGAGATGATGTGGACCGGATGCCAGCCGATCTCGGCCGCTTTCTTGATCGCTTGCGCTGCAAATTTCGGCGTGGTGATGCTGACGAAGATGTCGGCGCCGGAGGCCTTCAATTTCACGACGTGCTCGTCGATCGCCGGCTCCGAAGTGTCGTAACCGTCTTCCAGCACGATCATCGAGGCCTTGGGCCCAAGGCCGTCCTTCAGCCCCTTGAGATAGTCCTTGCCGAAATCGTCGTTCTGGTAGAGCACGCCGATCTTGCCGTCCGGCTTCTCCTTCATGATGTACTTGGCGTAGATGCGCGCCTCGCTCGCGTAGCTCGGCTGCCAGCCCATGGTCCAGGGATATTGCTTCGGATCGTTCCACTTCGAAGCGCCGCTCGCCACGAACAATTGCGGCACCTTCTTCTCGTTCATGTATTTGCGAATGGCGCCGTTGGTGGAGGTGCCGAGCGAGCCGAAGATCAGCAGCACCCCGTCGCTCTCGACCAGCTTGCGGGCCTGCTCCACCGTCTTCGGCGGCGAATAGCCGTCGTCGTAGGAGATGAACTTGATCTTGCGGCCGGCGATGCCGCCCTCGGCATTGATCTTGTTGAAATAGGCTTCCTCGGCTTTGCCGATCGCCGCATAGGCGGAGGCCGGGCCGCTATAGGGCATGATGTTGCCGATCTTGATCTCGGTATCGGAAGCGCCGCTGTCGTATTTCTTCTGCGCCAGGGCTGGGCCGCTCATCGCAGTGCACAACGCGAATGCGGCCAGTACGCCCGCAACCTGAAATCGAACGGCAGTCATCTTTCTCCACCCGGAACGGATCGCCGCCGCATTGAACAAGATTGATGCGGGACGTCAACAAAAAGCCCCCGCGATCGTTCGCGGGGGCTTCTCGAGGTGTCGGACTATTGCGTCAGAGGGTCACTCGGTGGCGATGTCGCCGCTGATGATCTCGCCGAAGAGTTCCCACTTCTCGCCCTTGAAGCGCTGCATCTGGAGCTGCGCGATCGGGGCGAAGTCGGTGGGGCCGGTGTTGATCTTGACGCCGGGCAGCAAGGTGTCCGGTGCGAAATCCTTCAACGAGGCCGCCTGCTTCATGATGTTGGCCCGGGTCAGATCGTCGCCGCACATCTCCAGGACCTTGGCCAGCGTCGACGCTGCGCCGTAGCCATAGACCATGCTGGTGTCGGACTTGTCGGCACCCGGCATGTACTTGTCGACGAACTCGTTCCACTTCTTCATGCCGGGGTCGTTGGCCCACTGCGGGTCCGTGGAGTCCTTGGCATAGGCGGCCGACAGCACGCCCTGTGAGGCCTCGAAGCCGGCCGGCTTCATCACGCTGCCGACCGAGATCGACACGTTGGTGAGGATCTGCAGCGGCTTCCAGCTCAGCTCCGCGGTCTTCTTGATGGTCTGGGCCGCGAACTTCGGCGTCGCGTAGATCAGGAGCACGTCGGGATTGGCCGCCTTAATCTTGACGATGTGACCGTCGATCGAGGGCTCGGACACCTCGTAGCTTTCTTCCATGATGATCATGGACGCGCCCTTGGCGCCCAAGCCGTCCTTGGTGCCCTTGAGGTAGTCTTTGCCGAAATCGTCGTTCTGATAGAGGATCGCGATCTTGGCGTCGGGCTTTTCCTTCAACAGCCATTTCGCGTAGATCTGCGCTTCGCTCTGGTAGGAGGGCTGCCAGCCCATGGTCCAGGGGAAGTTCTTCGGGTCGTTCCACTTGGTGGCGCCGGTGGCGACGAACAGCTGCGGGATCTTCTTGGCGTTCAAATACTTCTGGATCGCGCTGTTCGAGGGCGTGCCGAGCGGGTTGAACACGACGATCACTTCGTCGCTCTCGACCAGCTTGCGGACCTGCTCCACGGCCTTCGGCGGCGAATAGCCGTCGTCATAGGTGACGAAGTTGATCTTGCGGCCGTTGATGCCGCCCTTGTCGTTGATCATCTTGAAATAGGCTTCTTCGGTCTTGCCGATGATGCCATAGGCCGACGCCGGACCGCTGTACGGCATGATGTTGCCGATCTTGATCTCGGTATCGGACGCGCCGGTGTCGTATTTTTTCTGGGCAAAAGCGGCGCCGGAGGTGAGAGTGATGACCGCCGTTGCCGTTACCAGCGCAGCGGTTCGCAGTGTTCTTTCAAAAAACAATTCGGGTCTCCTTGGCTTAATCAACGGGTTGTCAGTTCTTTCTGAGCCGGCCGACGAGTTGCTGGCCCATGATCGCGATCTGCCTCGCGCCGTGCGGCACCAGGTAGATGACGGCGAACAGGAGTACGCCGAATACGGCGCCGGAGAGGCCCTTGGAGATGCCCTCTGCCATGTTCGGCACGAAGATGATGAAGGCTGCGCCGACGAACGAGCCGGGCAGCCAGCCGACGCCACCGACGACCATGCCGAGGAACAGCGAGATCGCCAGCGTGATCGTGTAGCTGTCGGGCGCGACGAACTGCACGGCGATGGCGCCAAGCGAGCCGGCAACGCCGGTGATGCCGGCGGACACGCCGAAGGCCAGTGTCTTGTACAGTGCGACGTTGACGCCCATCGAGGAGGCCGCGATCTCGTTGTCGCGGATCGCCATGAAGGCGCGGCCCGAGCGGGAGCGCAGCAGGTTGACAGAGAAGATGTAGATCGCGAGCACGACCGCGAGCGAGAAGTAGTAGAGCCATGTGTCCTGCGACATCGGCAACCCGAACGGCGCGTCGGGCTTGGTGACGACGAGGCCCTGCACGCCGCCCGTCCAGTGCTCGAGGAAGTTCAGCTTCAGCAGCTGCGGCATCGCGGTGGCAAGCGCAAAGGTCGCGAGCGCGAGATAGACGCCCGACAGCCGCAGTGCCGGCTTGCCGAACAGGTAGCCGAAGGCGAAGCAGACCGCGGCGGAAACCGGAATTGTCAGCGCATAGTTGACGTTGAAGTACTCCATCAGCACCGCCGACGTATAAGCGCCCACGGCATAGAAGGCGCTCTGGCCGAGCGAGAACTGGCCGGAGCCGCCCGTCAGAATGTTCAAGGCCAGCACCGCGAGCCCGTAGATCAGGAGCATCGTCATCTGGAAGATGATGAAGTTCTTGACGAACATCGGCACGATCAACAGCACCGCCAGCACTAACAGGGAGGTGCCCGTGCCCAGCGTCATCGCCCGCTTCGGAACCGCCTCGACGGCCGGGGCTTCCGTGACGACGTCTTCTGCAGCGCTCATGATCAAACTCGCTTGACGATTTGCCGGCCGAACAGGCCAGCGGGTTTGACGACCAGGACGGAAATGATCAGCGCGAGCGCGATCGGAAGCTTCAGCTCGTTGCCGACGCCGGGAATGTAGGTGCCGGCGAGGTTTTCGAAGACACCGACCAGGAAGCCGCCGACCACGGCGCCGAACGGGCTGGTCAGTCCGCCGAGCACCGCCGCGGCGAAGCCGTAGATCAGCACGCCGCCCATCATGTTGGGCTCGAGGAACACGACTGGTGCGATCAGCATGCCGGCGATCGCACCGATCGCGGACGCCATGCCCCAGCCCAGCGCAATCATCCAGCTGGTGTTGATGCCGACCAGCCGGGCCGATTCAGGCACGGAGGCGGCCGCGCGCATGGCGAGGCCGATCTTGGTGTACTGGAAGAAGAAGTAGAGGCCGAGCAGCAGCAGCACCGTGACGCCGATCATGCCGGCCTGGTGAGTCGAGATCAGCTGGCTACCGAGGAACGGCGAGGAGCCGAACGGGGTCGGATACTGCTTGATGGTGAAGTCCCAGATCAGACCGGCCGAGGAGTTGATGATCGCGAACAGCGCGATGAAGCCGGCGACGTTGGTCAGCACCGGCGCCTTGGCGAGCGGCTTGAACAGGATGCGCTCGATCGCGATGCCGCC